>DATCXQ010000489.1:0-9912 GCA_036565725.1 Blastocatellia bacterium | reverse complement strand
GCGCAGTTCGTAGTCCCGCCTTTAGGCGGAAGCCGCGGATCCATTCCGTCACTCCAAACGCTTCCGCCTAAAGGCGGGACTACGAACGATATTCGGAGGAGATTGGATGAAGATGAAACGACACCTAGTAATCGCCTTATTGACGCTCGTTCTCATCGCGGCCACTGCCGCGGCGCAGCAATGGAAACCCGCGCCCGTCACGCTGATGACGCAATGGGGCGAAAAAGTGACGCCCGACAACGCATGGCGCGAATACCCGCGCCCGCAATTCGTGCGCGAGCGCTGGCAGAATCTGAACGGTTTGTGGGATTACGCCATCACGACGAAGACCGCGCCGGCTCCGTCGAAGTTTGACGGCAAAATCCTGGTCCCTTTCGCGCCCGAGGCGGCGTTGTCGGGCGTTGGCAAAGTCCTGCAACCAGATCAACGGCTCTGGTATCGCCGCTCATTTACAGTTCCGGCGGCCTGGAAGGGCGAACGTATCCTGCTGCATTTCGGCGCGGTGGATTACGAATGCGCCTTATGGGTGAACGGCGGCCTCGTTGGCGCGCACACTGGCGGCTTCGACGCGTTCAACTTCGACGTCAGTCCGTTTTTGAAAGATGGCGAGAACGAACTGCTACTGGCCGCCACTGATCCTTCGGACACTGGCGAACAGCCGCGCGGTAAACAGCAGTTGAAACCGGAGGGCATCTGGTACACGCCAGTTTCGGGCATCTGGCAAACGGTATGGCTGGAGCCAGTGCCCGCTCCGTCGCATCTCGCCGAATTGAGGTTGACGCCGGACGTGGACGCGGGTGGGTTGCGCGTCGTTGCGCTGACCAACCAGGCGCTCGCCGATGACACTTACGCAGTGCGATTGACCGCTTCGGCGGAAGGCAAAACAGTGGCGGCGACGATTGCGCGTATCAATCGCGAAGGCTTCCTGAAAGTTCCGGGCGCGCGGTTATGGTCGCCCTCCGACCCGTTTTTGTATGACCTGAAGGCGGAACTCATACGCGTCAAAAATCCGTGGCCGAAACTCGCGGAGAATGAACGCCCGAATGAGCGGCGTCAGCGATTCGGCGAGCGGGAACGCGAACTGTACGAGAAGGCCGAGGCTGAAGGCGCGCCGTTGGACGTCGTCACAAGCTATTTCGGCATGCGCAAAATTTCGCTCGGCCCCGGCCCGGTCGCCGGACAGCCTGCGATCCTGCTTAACGGACAGCCGCTCTTTCAGCACGGCCCGCTAGATCAAGGCTGGTGGCCGGACGGTTTGCACACGCCGCCCGCGGACGCGGCGATGAAATGGGAGATCGAATGGCTGCGCCAGGCCGGATTCAACATGCTTCGCAAACACATCAAGGTCGAACCGGCGCGCTATTATTACCATTGCGACAAGCTCGGCATGCTCGTGTGGCAAGACATGCCATCGGGCTTCAATCAGGCATTGCGGAATCGTCCTTCGGATGAGGGCGAACCCTTTCGACTCTCCACGAGCCGCGAACAGCACGAACTGGAATTGCGCCGCATGATGGGACGTTTGCGCAACGCGCCGAGCATCGTGGTGTGGGTCGTTTTCAACGAGGGGTGGGGGCAGTATGAATCGAAAGCGATGGCGCAATGGGTCAAGGCGATTGACGGCAGCCGCCTGGTCAACGCCGACAGTGGCTGGCTGGATATGAACGTCGGAGAGTTGTTCGACATTCACACCTATCAGGAAACGCCGCTCACCCCGGAACAGAAGAAAGACCGCGCCGTTGTGCTGGGCGAATACGGCGGCGTCGGCTGGCCGATTGCGGAACATCTGTGGAATCCCAAAATGCGCAACTGGGGCTATCAAACCTATCAGAGCAAGGAAGATTATCTCAAAGCTTTGCGCCGCAAGATCGAGGCGCTCGCGCCGATGAAGCAGAAACTGGGCGTGTCGGCGGCGGTCTACACCCAGACCACTGATGTCGAAGGCGAAGTCAACGGGCTGATGACCTATGACCGCAAGTTCATTAAGGTTGACCCGGCAATATTGCGAGAAATGAACGCGCCGCTGACGGGAGGGAAATAATGAGGACGCGGGCGCAAATGCTTTACGGCCGGCTATCTGTGGGGATTCGCTGAAACGTTGATGGTATCGAGACTTTCGACAGATTGTTCGGGACGCGCAACGCGCCACGTTATCAATCACGCTTCACGGCGCCGATGTGAGGGGAGGCCGTCGGTAAAATGAAAACGCATACGCTGAAAAAAATAACGCGTCGCCGGGCGCTCGGTATGTTCGCGGGAGGCGCTTGTCTGTTGAAAGCGCCGCATCGCCTGACATTTCCGGCGCAGGAATCACCCGTCTCGACGATTGCCGTTGATCCCAAGCCGCGCTACGAACTGTCGCCGTATCTATACATGCAGTTTATGGAACCGCTGGGCGCGACTGACGCTTCGGTCGAAGCCGCGTGGGATCATCTGCGCGATGACTGGCGCGAAGATGTGCTGGAAGTCACGCGCGAGCTCGCGCCGACGATGATGCGTTGGGGCGGCATCTTTCTAGATTTCTATCGCTGGCGCGAAGGTGTCGGGCCGCGCGAAAAACGCCCGCCGATGCTCAACCTGCTGTGGGGCGGCATCGAATCGAATCAGGTCGGCACGGTGGAGTTCGTTGATTTCTCTCGCCGTGTCGGAGCGGAGCCGCTGATCTGCGTCAACTTCGAATCGGATGGCCGCCAGCGGTATATGAAAGCGAAAGGCAGTGTGCGCACCGCCGACGCGAGTGAAGCCGCGGACTGGGTGCGGTATTGCAACGACCCGGCCGACGCCGACCGGCGCGCGCACGGTCACTCCGCGCCGCACGCCGTGAAATACTGGCAGATCGGCAACGAGACCTCTTACGACAAGAACGGCTTCGATCTGGAAACCGCCGCGCGCAAGACCGTAGAGTTTGCCAAAGCGATGCGCAAGGCCGATCCGGCGATTCAACTGATAGCCTGGGGCGACAGCGGCTGGGCCCCGCGAATGATCGAAGTCGCGGGCGAACACGTTCAGATGCTGGCTTTCCATCACATGTTCAATCCCGACGATGAAAAGAGCCCCGTGCTGCGCGGCGAACTGTACCGGCGCGACGCCGACGCCACGTGGCGGCAGTTGATGAAAGCCTGGGAAATCAACGACAAAAAAATCCGCGCGATCCGCGAAAGCCTGGTCGGTCGCGCGATGCCGCTGGCGATGACCGAATGCCATTTCACCGTGCCGGGGCGGGATCGAGGCGATGTCAATTCGACGTGGGCGACGGGCGTCGCCTACGCGCGCATTCTCAACAATCATCAACGACACGGCGACCTGTTGAAGATCGCCACCGCCGCCGATTTCTGCGGCACGCGCTGGCAGAACAACGCTGTTATCATTCCCGTGCCCCGCAATCAGGGCAAAGCTTATCTGCAACCGGTCGCACGCGTGATGCGGCTCTATCGCCATCATATCGGCAGCCACGCCGTCGCCGTGAAACAGACGCCGGACGGATTGGACATCGCAGCCAGCCGAAGAGGCGACACGCTCTATCTGCACGTCGTTAACACGCATCGCAATCGAGCCGTCAAAACAGGGTTTCAGATCGCAGGCCGCCGGATTCAAAGTGGCCGTGTGTTTGAGATCGCGGATGATCCAATGGTCGAAGTTAGTTTGCTGAACAGCGCAGAAGCGATGCGAGTTGCGGAGAAGGACATTGGCGATTCAGGAATCTGGGAATTTCCGGCGGCTTCGGTATCGGCGGTCGAAATCAAACTGGCGCAGGAGATATTGAAACAATGAAGAAATATCTGACGCGGGTCGTGACGCCGACGCTGGCGTTTGTCTCCATGCTTGTGACACAACCGTTTGACTATGAGACAAGATGGAGCCTCGCCGCACAGAAAGAAGAGCATCCGCAGCCTAACATCATCGTCATCCTCGCGGATGATCTGGGCTATTCTGACCTCAGTTGTTACGGAGGTGAAATCAATACGCCGAATCTGGACGGGTTGGCAAAAAACGGGCTGCGCTTCACGCAGTTTTACAACTCAGCGCGCTGCTGTCCGACGCGCGCCGCCTTGCTGACCGGCTTGTATCCGCACCAGGCGGGCGTCGGATTGATGACGGGCGATGCAGGCGCGCAATACCCGGGCTATCGCGGCGCGATTCAGCCGTACGCCGTAACTTTGGCCGAAGTCTTAAAGGCTGCGGGCTATCGTACGGCAATGAGTGGCAAATGGCACGTCGGTGATCGGGTGTCGCCGATCGAGCGTGGCTTTGATGATTTTTACGGCTTCACGCGCGGTTATGGAGTGGATTCGTTTGAACCGCGAATGATGATTCGGTTGCCGGAAGGGAAGCCGCAACGCAGCTACCATCCAGGCGCCTATTTCGCCACCGATGCGATCACCGATCACGCGCTGGATTTTCTGAATGACGCTCGCAAAACGAAACAACCGTGGTTTTTATATGTCGCATATCAGGCGCCGCATTTCCCGGTGCAATCGCGCGCCGATGACGCCGCGCCCTACGCCAAAACTTATGACAAAGGTTGGGACAGGTTGCGCGAAGATCGGCTGGCGCGGATGAAGAAAGCCGGTTCGATTCCGAAAAACACGCCGCTCACCGCGCGCAGCGCCATTCCGCGGCCTGACGTGGCGAAGCGGCTCGGCTCGATGACCGCCGACGGCGCAAATCCGGCATGGGATTCGCTCGATGAGGAACGACGGGCGGATTTGGCGCGGCGTATGGCGTCGTTCGCGGGAATGGTCGGCGGGATGGATCGCAACATCGGGCGGCTCGTCGCCGATCTGAAGCGCAACGGCGAACTCGACAATACGCTGATCCTGTTTCTAAGCGATAACGGAGCCTGCGCGGAATGGGAACCGTATGGTTTCGATCTGAACAAACCGGAGAACGTGACCGCCGGCGCTGGGATCAACATGGGTACGCCGAATTCACCCAACATCCTGCATCGCGGGGTGGAACTCAGCGCGATGGGCGGCGCGGACAGTCTGTTCAGTTATGGCTGCGCGTGGGCCAACTTGAGTAATACGCCATGGCGCTTATACAAACATTACAGTCACGAAGGGGGGATTTCGTCGCCGCTGATCGCGCATTGGCCCGCCGCAATCAAAGCGCGCGGGCAATGGCGCGCGCAACCCGGTCACGTCATTGACGTGATGGCGACGCTGGTGGATGTGGCGGGCGTGACGTATCCGAAAGAGCGCCTAGGCGCGCCGATCTTACCGATGGAAGGCGTCAGCCTGCGTCCGGCGTTCGCGAATAAGCCTCTCGCCCGCAAAGCGCCGTTGTTTTTCGAGCACGACGGATCGCGCGCCGTGCGCAATGGCAAGTGGAAATTAGTCAGCGCGCACGCTGGCGAATGGGAGCTTTACGACATCGACGCCGATCGTACGGAACTAAATAACCTCGCCGCAAACCACCCGGAGAAGGCGCGCGAACTGGCGGCGCGCTGGGATGAGTGGGCGAGGCGCACGTATGCGCTCCCGCGGCCGGGCGGCAAATGAGAAGCCGAATGATTCAATTATGATTGCGGAGGATAGCGGATGTGAAAGATCAGGCCGGAAATGCCATGCTTGGCGGCCTGTCGCGCCGTGAAATGCTTCGATGCGCGGCAGGCGCGGCGGCAGGCTCAGCGCTCACGGCGCTGCCAGGCGTGGCGATCGCGACATTCGCGACGACGGCAGACCGGGAGATAGTGCGCGAGTTTTCGTCTGGCGCGGTCCGGCTGACGGGCGGGCCGCTCAAGACGCAGTTCGATCGAAACCACGCGCATTATCTGGCCTTGTCCAATGACAGGTTGCTCAAGGTCTTCCGCCAGCGTGTCGGGCTGCCCGCGCCCGGCGTCGATATGGGAGGCTGGTATGACGCCAATGGATTCGTGCCGGGGCTGACCTTAGGTCAATACATTTCCGGCCTGTCTAGAATCGGGGCGTCGACTGGAGATCAGGCCTGTCACGGCAAGGCGCGCGCTCTGGTCGCGGGCTTCGGCGAATTCCTCGCGCGCACCGACAACCCTTACGCTGGGCCGGGCGCGGAAAAGATGTGGCCGGCCTATGTGATGGACAAATACCTCGTTGGCCTGATTGACGCCTACCGGCTGAGCGGGATCGAGCAGGCAAAAGACCTGCTACCCCAGGTGATCGCGAAATGCCGCCCCTTTATCTCGCCAGTCAGCAAAGACCGCATCGGTAAAAAAGACCCGCCATATGACGAAACCTATGTGCTGCCGGAAAACCTATTCGCGGCGGCCGAAGTAACCGGCGACCGGCAATACCATGATCTCGCCGTTCATTACCTATTAAATCCCGAATGGTTCGATCCGCTCTCGGCGGGAACGAATGTGTTGCCATCAAAGCACGCCTACAGCCATACGATTGCGCTCAGCTCCGGCGGGCGCGCCTATCTGGCGACCGGCGATCCCAAGTACAAGAAAGCGCTCGAAAATGCATGGCGGTTTATGGAAGCTCAGCGTTTTGCATCGGGCGGATGGGGACCGGAAGAGCAATTCGTCGAACCGGGCAAGGGCAAGTTGTTTGAAAGTCTGACGAATTCCACCGCGCATTTCGAAACGCCCTGCGGCAGTTACGCCGATCTGAAACTGGCGCGCTATCTGATTCGCCTGACCGGAGATTCGCGCTATGCCGACGGGCTGGAGCGCACGCTCTACAACACCATGCTGGCTGTGCGCACGCCCGATAGCGATGGCGGCTATCCGTATTATTCGAACTATGGGGCCAACGCCGAGAAAAAATACTATCACCGCAAATGGCCTTGCTGTTCGGGCACGCTGGCGCAGGGCGTCGCCGATTACACGCTCAATGTTTATTTCCACGATGACGACTCGTTGTACGTCAACCTGTTTACGCCTTCCATCGTTCGCTGGACGAGGCCGGGCAGTACGGTCGTAATCGAGCAATCGACAAGCTATCCAGCCGAAGATGCGAGCCGCATCACGATCCGATCGGGCGGGAAATTTGCGCTCAAGGTACGCATTCCAGCGTGGACCCGCGATGCGACCATCAGCGTGAACGGCCGGTCTGGCGGCACGGCAAAGGCAGGACAATATGCGGTGATCGAGCGGAATTGGAAGCAGAACGATGTGGTTGATGTCGTTGTGCCCCAGCCGCTGCGCACCTTGCCGATCGACGACAGCCACCCCGAAGTCGTTGCGTTGATGCGCGGGCCGGTAATGTATGTCGGCCTGAATCCCTGGGAAGGGCTCCCGGAAACGCCGGTCGCGCTGCCCACGGCGCTCAAACCCATTCAAGGCCAGTCAGATCGTTATGTGATGAACGCCGGCGGGAAGGATCTGGTCTTCGTGCCGTATTTTGACGTTCAACTGGAACGGTATGCCACCTATTTCAGAACGTCCTGATGCGCCGTCCATCGAAAAGATTGCATCAGGAAAGAGAAGCCATATGGTCTCCGTGGAACACGCAACTTCATGCCCATGATTTTCTGTGTCTGGATCTGTTGCAAAAAATATTTTGGCCGCATTTCATAGTGGTGACGAACCGGCCTGCGCCACAACATCTTGTGTGGTCAGTGAATTTTTGCAACAGATCCCGCAGGAGGGACATGGAGACGCCCCACCCGGTTTGGCCAGTTCAGCATCCCGTTCTCGACGCGTCGAAAGTGGCCACCACGTTTTAGCTGTAACCCTGTGAAAGGATGATTTCCTTGACAACAAAATGCGGTTTTATTATAGAGTACATCATCTCACATAATGAAACGCGCTCATCTTACAAAATTGGAGAAGTGAAGGGGCAATGAAGACCAAGGTGATGGCGGTTGATTCTCCATACCAGGTGCAGGTGCTTGATCGCGCGCTGGGCATCCTGGACCTGCTGGCGGACGAAAACCCCGAACTGGGGCCATCTGAGGTCTCCGAACGGACGGGGCTGCACAAGAGCACCGTTCACCGACTGCTTCAGGTTCTAGAGCGCCACCGCCTGATCGAGAAGAAAGCCCAAAACGGGAAGTATCGTCTGGGCTTGAAGCTTTTTGAATTGGGCAGTAAGGCCGTGACGCAACTCGATCTGCGTGAATGCGCGCGGCCATATCTGGAGCGCCTCGTGCTCGAGATCGGCGAGACGGCTCATATCTGCGTCCTGGACGGGGATCGAATGCTCTCAATCGCCAATGTGGAAAGCCCGCGTACGCTGCGGACGCCTTCGACCGTCGGTCGCCGAACGCCTCTTCACTGCACTTCGGTGGGCAAAGCCCTGCTCGCCTTCCTGCCGGGCGCCGAGCAGGATGAGTTGATCAAAAAGCTTGAGTTGACGACTTACACTCGTCACACGCTCACAAAGCCTGCGCGGTTGAAAGCTGAGTTGAAGCTCATCCACCAGCGCGGATACGCGATGGATGACGAGGAGATTGAGGAAGGACTCAGGTGCATCGGCGCGCCCGTGATGGATTATTCAGGCAGGGTCGTAGCCGCTATGAGTATCGCCGGGCCGGCCTTCCGTCTGATCGAAGAGAGAATCCCGGCGGTAGCGCGGTCAGTGGTCAAAGCCGCCAACGAGCTCTCGATTGAATTGGGTTGCAAGGAAGCGCAACCCGAAAAGAAGAGCGCAGAGATCAAGACGATAAGGGTCGCGCTCTAGCTTGTACGAGATGTATCATCAGGCATTAACACATTCCCCCAACCTGGCGCCATTTCGCGGGCCAGGCAAAAGTATCAAGCAATCACCAAAATAACTGAAGTGAGGCCGCAGCGGATAAAGGTTTTGGCCTCGCTCGCCTCCCTTATTTACTGAAACGCACACGGCTACCGGCTCGGGTTGTTTTGAGCCGAGTGGCTTCGGTTTTGCCGGGCGTTCCTTCGAGCAAACGTTGTGGCCTCGCGCGACCACAGCATCTTCTCTGGTCTCTCCAACCAGAAGGAGGTCAGCATGCTTTCAAGGTTCGGACGTACTTCACTCGTCTCTTTTCTATTTTTGCCCTTCGCAGCCACTCTGCTCTTCGCGCAATCCGGCGCTGCGACGCTCACGGGAACTGTGATTGACCAGGCCGGAGCTGTGCTGGCCGGGGTCAAGGTCGTCGTGCGCGATCCGGAGACCGGCTTTGAGCGCGAGACACTCACAAACCAATCCGGCAACTACAATCTGCCCGGACTGCGCCCTGCGAGATATGAGATCACCGCCGAATTGAGAGGCTTCCGCAAACGCTCTCAGCGGGGGCTTTGTGGTGGAGGTCAATCAGACCGCGCGGCTAGATATGGAGATGCAAGAGCGAGTGTGGCTTGAGGTGATGGAGTGGCGCTCGCCACCTCTCGTAGCGCTGATTCGTTACAACTGCTTATGATGACTTTAAAACAAAAGTCTGTTTTTGCGTTATTACCGATCTTGCTGGTTATCGTCTCGCCTTACGGCCCTGCCGCGCCGGAATGGCAGGCCGGCGGCAAAAGCAAGCTCTCGCCAATCAAGCTGGTCTATCCCAACGGACTCGCGCTCGATGACAGAGGCGATCTGTACATCTCCGACATCGGAACACACCGCATTCTGAAGCTCGATCGGGTGGGACGGCTGATTGTCGTGGCCGGAACAGGAGAAGGAGGGTTCAGCGGTGACGGAGGGCCGGCGACCAAAGCCCGACTCAATGCGCCGCACGACCTGGCCTTTGATACGGAAGGTAACCTGCTCATCGCCGACGCGTTCAATCACCGCATCCGCCGCATTGATAGTCAGGGAGTGATCACGACAGTGGTTGGGATTGGCGAAGCTTCGTATTCCGGCTACGGCGCCCCTGCGCCGAAGGACAGGCTCAACAATCCCCAGGGCGTCGCGGTTGATCGCGCGGGAAATATTCTGATCGCCGACACCTACAACCGCGTCGTGCGGCGGCTTGACCGCAACGGAACGCTGACGGTGATCGCCGGATCAGTGGCCGGACTGAGCGGTGACGGCGGCC
>DATCXQ010000462.1:0-16030 GCA_036565725.1 Blastocatellia bacterium | reverse complement strand
CGCCGCCGCCGCCGAATCCGCGTCCGCCGCCGCCGCCGCCGCTGCGTGGCGCGCGGCTCTCCCTCGGACGGGCCTCGTTGACGGTCAAAGCTCGTCCATCAATCTCGCGGCCGTTGAGGGTCGCAATCGCCGCCTCTGCGGCCTCGCGCGAGTCCATTTCGACAAAAGCGAACCCGCGTGAACGGCCCGTGTCACGGTCTGTTACCAGATTAGTTGATTCGACTACGCCGATCTGCCTGAACATATCCTCCACCTCGTGCTCCGATATGCTGAAAGGCAGATTACCAACATACAATCTGACTGACATAGGTTTTCCTCGAACTTAACGAAGCAGGCTGGCGTCGGAAACGGTCTCCGGCTAACGCTATCGTCACTCAGCAAGCAAACAAGAACGGGCAAACTGACAAGACAACTGGCAGAGCTGCTTCTAGGATTATCACTTCCTGCTCTCTAATCACCGATTGCGCAAGCCGAAAACTGCCTGACGGCGCATCACCGTTGATGCTAGTGAGTAGGCGTCGCTGGAAACGACCCACCCAGGGAATTCAAAAAGCGCAAGCCCGAAAACTTTCCGGGACTTACGTCACTGGACTCTGTTTAGAAGTGGGGGTATTTCCATCGCGCGCATAATACCACAGCAACGCCGCCACAGGCCAAATCAAAAAAAAAACGCCGCGTATGAGCAAGTAGCCGTATGTAGGGTCAACTGCTTGCTTACGCGGGGCGCCGTTTATACGTCCGGCGCTGTTTAGAGCAAGTTAAACCCCTCCTGGCTGAACCCGACGCGGTCCGCCCCCATCCGTTCGCGCAAGGCTTCCAGCAAAGGCAAGTGCGCGTCGCCTTTCAACCATCCCCCGTAGCCGAGAGATTGCAGCAATTGGGGCATCCCGAGTTCGGCGCTTCGCCTCCCGCCTGCGCCGTCGCCGTCGATCAGCGTGTCAACCACGGCGCGTGAGGCGCGCGCCGCTACCAGTTCGGCGAATATTTCCGGGTCGCACGGCAGGACGGGGCTGATCGCGGCTTGCGTCTTCAACCCGGCGCGGGTCAATCGCTCAAGCGTCGTCAGGCGGCGTTCGACGGACGGCGACGCGGGTGTGATCTGTCGCCGCACTTCGTCGCGGTTGGTTTCAATCGTGAAGCTGACGGCGACGCGCGAGCCGAGCCGCACGAGCGCTTCAATATCACGTTCGATTAGGGGCGAGCGCGTCTGCACGACCAGGAATCCGAAATCGCCGCTCCCTGCGAAGACTTCGAGAACCCCGCGCGTGAGTTTAAGCCGCGCCTCAGCCCCCTGATATGGGTCGGTCGCCGTGCTCATGAAAATCCGCAGATTTCCGAACGTCCCTTTGCGCTTCGCGGCCTCCAAATCACGCTTCAACAATTCGGGCGCGTTGACCTTCGCCTTCACCCAATCGCCCCAGGGACGGTCCGCAAATCTCTGGACGGGCATCGCGCGCACATAACAATAGGGACACGAGTTCTTGCCGAACGCGCAGCCCTGATAGGCGTTGAGCGAATGCGTGTAGGTGGCCAGGAAGCCTCCCGTCGGGTTGAGTATTGATTTGGCTTGAATCTCTTCGACCATGTCGATCTTCTTGATCGCGAAAAAGCTCGGTAGTAGTATCGCCCCGCGTTCAATTGTAACACCGTCAAATCAATCCTCGAATCAGCGCCGCGAGCGGTAGCGAGCGTGGCTTGAACAGTGAGCGTGCTGATGTAGCTACCTTCGCTACCGCCCGCGGCGCTGATTCATCCGAATAAAAGATGCTCAATAAATGGGTGAAGGCGTCCCTGGTAATCGTCGCAGCGGTCATAGTCGTGACCGCCGCCGCATTTCAGATCAGCAAGTCCAGAACATTTCAGTTCTTCGGGGAGATCGTTTCGCGCATAGACACGCGGCAAAAGGTCGTCGCCTTGACTTTCGACGACGGTCCGACTCCCGGCGTTACCGAAGAGGTTCTTTCGATCCTGAACGAAGCGGGCGTTAAAGCGACGTTCTTTGTCATCGGCGCCGAGCTCGAACGAAATCTCGAAGAGGGACGAAGAATAGTCGCGGCGGGACACGAGTTGGGCAATCACACCTATTCTCACGAACGAATGGTTTTGAGGACTCCGTCGTTTATCGAGTCCGAGATCGAGCGCACGGATCAACTGATTCGTCAGGCCGGATATCAATCGGCGATACATTTCAGACCGCCGTTCGGCAAGAAGCTGATCCTGCTCCCGTATTTTCTGGCCAGAACTTCACGCAAGACGATCACGTGGGATGTCGAACCCGACTCCTATCCCGAGATCGCCGCCGACTCGAACAAAATCGTCGCGCACGTGATGGATAAGACCAGGCCGGGTTCGATCATCCTGCTTCACGTGATGTACAAAAGCCGAAGCGAATCGCTCAAAGCTGTCAAAGGCGTCATCACTGGATTGAAGGGCCAGGGATATTCGTTCAAAACGGTTTCTGAGATGCTGGACACCCCGAAGCGCATCCCGGGAGCGCAGGCATCCCTGCCTGCTTGCTTCGGTAAGTCGGCTATTGCCCGAAACTTGCAGGCAAGGATGCCTGCGCTCCCGGGATGCGCTCCCAGGTTTTCACAGGAGCCTTCATGTGGCGTTGGGACGCCCTGAAACAATTAAAATCAGGCGGCGCCCCCGCGTCCTCGCGGGCTGGTCTTGCGGTGAAGCCTGCCCGCGAGGACGCGGGGGCGCCATTTTCTGAGGAGGCGAATCATGTTTACTCGACGATCATTTCTGAGAGGCGCGGCGGCGCTCGGCGCGGCGAGTTACAATGAAGTTGGGATGGCGCGCGCTCTCGACGCCGTGCGCTTCGTCGCTGGCCGCGAGGCCGAGGACGTGGCCCGCGACGAGGACTTCTGGTTCGAGATTCAGCATGCGTTCACTGTAGACCGCACTCTGATCAATTTGAATAATGGCGGCGTCTGTCCGAGCCCGCGCGTCGTACAGGAGGCGATGCGGCGCTATCTGGAATTCTCGAACAACGCGCCCGTCTACTCGATGTGGCGCGTCCTCGACCCTCAAATTGAAAGCGTGCGCCGCCGCCTCGCGCTTGCGTTCGGCTGTGACATGGAAGAGATCGCCATCACGCGCAACGCCAGCGAGGCGCTGGAAATCTGCCAACTCGGATTGGATCTGAAACCGGGCGACGAGGTTCTGACCACCAACCAGGATTACCCGCGAATGCTCAACACGTGGCGGCAGCGTGAGCGGCGCGAAGGGATAGTCGTCAAAAAAATCTCCATCCCCGTCCCGCCCGCCGGCCATGATCAGATCGTCGATCTCTTCGAACGCAACATCACGCCGCGCACTCGAGTCATCCATTTCTGCCACATTACCAACTTGAGCGGGCAGATCTATCCGGTCAAGCGCATCTGCCAGCTGGCGCGCGCCCGCGGCCTCGAGGCGATTGTTGACGGCGCGCACGCCTTCGCGCATTTCCCTTATAAACACGACGATCTGGATTGCGACTATTACGGCACGAGCCTGCACAAATGGCTGCTGGCGCCGATCGGCACGGGATTCCTCTATGTTCGAAAGGCGAAAATCCCCGGCCTCTGGTCGCTTATGGCTTCGGAAGAGAAGAACGGCGCCAACATCCGTAAGTTCGAGGAGATCGGCACTCACCCTTCGGCGAACGCGCTGGCCATCAACGAGGCGCTCAATTTCCACGAAGGCATCGGCCCCGAGCGAAAGGCCGCCCGTCTGCGTTTCCTCTTCCACTGTTGGGCGAAACGGCTCGAAAGTCATAAGGGCGTGAAGATACTGACCAGTTACGACCCGAAACAATCGTGCGGACTGGCCCTGGTCAACATCGAAGGCGTTGATCCCGTGAAGTTGTCCGGCTATCTGTTCGACCAGTATCGGATCATCACTACTCCGATCAAACATCCGGAGTTCGAAGGCCTGCGCGTCACGCCCAACGTTTACACCACTCTCGGCGAAGTGGACATGTTCGCCGAGGCTATGGAGCGCGTGGTTGAAAAAGGCGTGCCCTCCTGATTTTTGATTGCGGATTGCGGATTGCGGATTGAAGAGAGTTTCCAATTACGTTCTCCGCGCTTTGCAATTTCAGATTGCCGATTGAGGTTCAAAAAATCCGCAATCCGCAATCCACAATCACATATGACACTACTGAAAATCTCATACAGATTGCGCGCGCATCACGTCGCCGAATACGACCGGACATTCGCCGAGCGGACGTTGCCGTTGATCCGCGAGCACGGATTCAGGTTCTGGGGTATCTGGCGCAGCGTGGTCGGCGACGCGCAGGAATACCTGGAGTTGTGGGAATTCGATTCCGTCGCGGAGTTCGACGAGAAATGGCGGAAGCTCGCGTCCGACCCGCAGTTGCAGGAGATATTCAAAGTTACCGGCCCGATGGTCGAAGACGAGAGGCTGACGCTGTTTGAGCCCTCATTACCCGGCGAGACAGTGATCTCAATGAAGATAAGCGAGCCATGAGATAAAACGAACAGGCCGGCCAATGACGGCCGGCCTGTTCGTTTTTGGGGAGCGATCGAGCCCGAGCGGTTCGCGCACGCCGCTATTGAATATTCGGCCTGCGCGGAGACGCAGGGCGTTCCGGCGACCGTTCCGCCGGGCGTGGCGGAGCGCTTTCGCGGGCAGGTGGGGGCGACGAAGGTCGAGCCGGGGCGCTTTGAGGCGGCGGCGATGACGGCCGCTCGGCGCTTCGCGACGGCGAACTGTCGCGCGGCTGATCATTTCGTCGCATCTCTCGATGCGATGAATTGTCGCGCGGTTGATCATCTCGTCGCGTCTCTCGAGGCGGCGAACTGTCGCGCGGCTGATCATCCCGTCGCATTTCTCGATGCCGGTTTGAATCATGATCCGCCTCACGCCTCTCGCCGCGCTTCCACTCGGGTGGATCGTTGCGTCGTGGGGCGTCATCGTTTCGAGGCGGGTCAGGTCGTCGCATCTCCCGCGGCGCCGAGTTGTCTTGAGACGGCGGATCGGCCCGGCGCATCTCTCGGCCGGCCTCCGGTTGGCGCTTCTCTTCGCGGCGCTCGCCCCGCCACCACGGGGGCGGGCCGTCACGGCGCGAGCCGTCATCTGATCGCTTTTCACTGCGCGAAGGCGCCTCATCGCGCGGTGGATTATTGTTTTCTTTGTCGCGTTCATTCGCGCGTTCAGAGCGATCACGGTCTATCTCCCTTGACTCCTTTGACTCCCGGGGATGCGACGTCGGCGCGTCGACGCGTTCCGGCCGCCTGTAATCGGGCATGCGAGAAGGCCGCTCGATCCGATCGTTTGAATTGCGCGTGGGCGCTGACTGGTTCGGGTCATCGCCCCGTCCGATCGGCGCAGACGTCCTCTGGCCGTCGCGCGACCTGCCTTCACGGATCTGGCGCCAGCCGGGCGGCGTGCCGCCGCCCGGGGTTCGGCGAAATACAATGGGAGATTCAATCCTGCGCGCGAATCTGCCGCGTGCGACCGCGTCAGACCGCGTCGGGGTGATTTTCTGCATCGGCTTCAGGTCTTCATTTCGAACGAAAGCCGGCGCGGCGGCATCCCTATCGCGGTTTCGCCCGCCGTCCCTCTCGCCACGAAGATGCGCGAATAACTCACCCCTGGAAGCGTTCAGCGCGTCACGCGAGACCGCCGCACGACCGCCTGCGAACCTGCGCGCGTCCATACCGCTCACCGCCCCCGGAGCGCGAAAGTTCCCGAGCGCTTCGAGGCGAGGCGCTTTGTCCCTCGGCCCGTAATGCCGGTCGCGCGGCCCGAGCGGGCACCAGCCCAGGTACCCGTAGCGCCCGTCGCGGAACCCGTTCCAGTAGCCGTCGTAGTAACCGTCGCGATAGCCGCGGTTGTAACTGCCTCCCCACCCGAAGAAGACCACGTGATGCGGCCGCCAGCGCCAGGCGACCACCGGGCCGATATTGACGACCGGCGCCCAACACCAGCGGTCGCGCACGTAAGCCCATCTCCCGTAGTGATAAGGCGTCCAGCCCCACGGCTCATACGAAATCCAAGTCCAGCCGTACGACGGAAACCATCGCCAATAACCGTCGCGATATGGCGCCCAATCATCGGCGACCCCTCGCGGGCGCCACATCCGGCCGTATTCAGGCTCATCTATCCAGTCGCCGTAATTGTCCAGGTCGTAAACGCCCGGAACCGAGACCGGTATGTACCGCGCGCTGTCGGACGATTCCGCGCCGGAGAAGAGGCCGTTGTCGCGGCCGTCGTTCCACCGATCCCAATCGTCTTTATCTTCGAATCCGCCGAGTCGATAGTGATCTTCGCGGCCCTCGACCTCGACCCGCTTGCCTTTATTGACGACGATCGTCCCGATCCCCTCGCCATAGACTTCGGCCTGCCCCTGGCGGACGATGACCTCGGTCGAGCCGTTTTCGTCGACGTTGATGCGGTAGACGCCCTCTTTGACGAAAGTCACGGCGACGGTCGGCGTATCGACCTCGAAATAGACCGGGTCGTTGATTCCGGCGTCGTTCGCGTCAACGACCTCGAACTGGCGTTTGTCCAGGCTCTCGATTCGGAAATAGGCCGAGCCTATTGGCAGCGCCATCTGAATCGCGCCGGGGCTGAATTGTGTGAAGCGCAGGTTGGTGTCGCGCGAGATGCGGACGACATTGCGCCCGCTGAGTTGGATTTCGGCCCTGCCGTCCGAGCCGCTGAAAAGCTGATCGTTTTCTTCCAGTGGTAAGTTGAGAGTCGCGTCGAACCAGTCTTTTTCTGATTCGTTGGCCCGCCGATAACTGACTTCGCCCTCGACCAGGCTGATTCGAGCGACGCGAAAGATGGGGTCGTCGGCCAGCGCCAGCGAACAGAGCGCGACTAAGAACAGGACTGCTGTCGCTGCCGACCCTGCTGGCCATGCTGACTGGACGCGGCGGCGGGAGAGTTGACCCGGAGCCTTTTGAATGATCGTCATAATCACCTCCGCGCAGTTTCGGGTTCGGCCCGAAATGGTTTTTTGTGACGTTGTAGGAGAGTGAAAGAACATCAGGGGACCGTCTTTGCAATGTAGCAACCTTTATGCCGCCTCGCGCGATCACCTCCCGATGAAGTAGCGCTGATTTTCTAAGACTTCGCTGGATTGAAACGGTTGTCGTAAGCGGGTGTCTACACGATATGGCATGCCGCACATGCAAAATCGTGCGGTCGAATTTGCTGAATATTGCTGTAACTTTCCTCAATCCTGGATAACAAGTTCGCAGAGCGCCGCCGAGGAGCCCTGCGCCTTGACTAAAAACCTTGAGCAGCTAAGAATTCGCCCGTCCACATTTCGACTGCTACTTCAAATCAACCAACAACATGTCAAAACCCTGGTGAAGCCTATGAAGACTAAGCTGACCGACCGTCGTGATTTTCTCAAAGCGTCTGCCGCCGCGACTCTGTTCCCGGCGCCTTTCGTCCGCGCTCAATCGAAAGATAAAAAATACCGGACCGCGCTCATCGGCAGCGGCTGGTGGGGGATGAACATACTGCGCGAGGCGATGGCCGCGGGCGAGTCGACCGTCGTCGCAATGTGCGACGTTGACGAAAACCTCTTGAACCCGGCCGCGGCCGAAGTCGAAAAACTCTCCGGCGATCAAGCGAAAAAATACAAGGACTACCGCGAAATGCTACAGAAGGAGAGGCCGGAGATCGTGATCGTCGGCACGCCCGATCACTGGCACGCTCTCAATATGATCGCCGCCGTCAGCGCCGGCGCGCACGTCTACGTCGAAAAGCCCATCGGCCACACGATCAAAGAGGGGCGCGCGATGGTTAACGCCGTCCGCGCCGCCAACCGCGTCGCGCAGGTCGGCACACACCGGCGCATCTCGCCTCATAACGTTTCGGGTCGCGAATTCATCAAGTCGGGCAAGCTGGGAAAGATCGGGATGGTTCGGGCGTTTGTGCATTACGGCGGCGGCCCTGAAAAGCCTGAAGCGAACACCGAAGCGCCGATAGGGATGGATTGGGACATGTGGTGTGGCCCCGCGCCGCTGCGCCCATTCAACAAAAAGATTCACACGCGGGGCTTCCGCAACTTTCTCGATTACGCAAACGGCACGCTCGGAGATTGGGGCATTCACTGGATGGATCAAATTCTTTGGATCACCGGCGAGAAATACCCAAAGCGAATCTTTTCAACCGGGGGCCGTCCGATCGCCGGTCCCATTGTGAACACTAAAGAGGCTCAAACAACCGACGCGCCTGATCATCAAGTGGCCGCTTACGATTTCGACCAATTCACCGTCACTTGGGAGCACCGCCGCTTTTCGGGAAACAATGCTGAAAAGACGCACCCGGTACAGGCCGTCGGCTGTTATTTCTACGGGACCAACGGAACTTTTCACATGGGCTGGGTTGACGGCTGGACTTTCTACCCCGCGAACGCAAAAGACCCCATAATCCACGAAGACGCGAAACTGAATAAACCCGACGACCAAAACATCAAGGAACTGTGGGCGGACTTCCTCGACGCGATCAAAACGGGACGCAAGCCCGTCAGCGACATCGAACAGATTCACTACTCGACAAACGTCGCCCTGCTCGGAATGCTCTCACTAAAGCTCGGCCGCAGCATCGAGTGGGACGGCGCGAAAGAACAGGTGATTGGTGATTCTGAGGCAAACAGACATTTGAGCCGCAAGTATCGCGGGTCGTGGGAATTCCCGAAAGCGTGAGCGGGAGAGCGGGTAAGCGAGGGAGCGGGAGAGCGAGAGAGCGAGAGAGCGGGTGAGCGGGTGAGCGAGGGAGCGAGGGAGTGGGTGAGCGGGAGAGTTTGGCTTATACGCTCCAGTTCTCTGGGCGCCGGATCATGTTCACGAGCATGCCGATGACTGCATCATACTCGTTGTGAAGCTCGTCTCCGATCTCTCGCTTAAGATAACCACACTCGATAGTGAATTGGATCCAGGTTTGCGTCTCACCCGCCTCCGCTTCGCTATCGCTGAGTTTGCTGACCCAATTGGCGGGGTAACGGCGTTTGCGCCAGGCCTCAGCGATACTGGCGCAAACTGACCTCGAAGAGCGACGAATCTGATCATTCAGCGAATAGCGTTCTTCCATCGGGAACGATTTAGTCAGTTCAAAGACCCGCATGGCGACTGCGAAGGCGCGTTTGTAGACGTCCAGGTCGAAGTGGCGGTTGATATTTGTTCTCTCGTTCATGGCATATTCCTCCTTGTGAGCGATTTCGTCCTATGGGTTTCATCCTCACCCGCTCACCCGCTCACCCACTCACCCGCTCACTCGCTCTCCCGCTCTCATTTACTTACCCTCGCTCTGTCCAGCCTCATCAATGTTGCGGCGCTTTTGGCGACGAGCGCGCCTCCCTCGGTGGTGATGGTCGCCTCGGCGTAAGCCAGCGTCTTGCCAAGGTGTAGGATTCTGGCCTCGCAATAGAGGTCCTGGTCTTTGACAGCTTTCAGAAAATTGATGCGCTGTTCGACAGTAGTCGGACTTTGGTCGGGCAGGATCATCGTCATCAGCGCGTGCGCCGCGGCCGAATCGGCCAGGCTGTAAATTGCCCCGCCGTGCATGGCAATCGGCTGCATGAATTCGGGGCGGAAAGGGATCTTCATCTTCACCCAGCCTTCTCCGGCATCAATTAACTCCACGCCCATAAATTTCAAAAACGGGTTGTTCGTTGAAAGCTGACGCAGTGTCTCAAACAATTCGCCTGGCATGTGTTTGCGTTATCCTTTAATGCAATTTGAAGTTGTGGAATCACAGTTCCCACGCCCTGGCATCGTAAGGTATAACGCAATGAGACGCCAAACGACGTTGCGCCTTTCAGATTAGTCAGTACCGCGAGCGGTACTGACTCGCTGAACAGAGTTTCCGAGCCAGCCAGCAGCCGATTACAGCAATTAATATTCCCGCGAAGACGTCCATCACGTAATGATATCGCCCGTAGACGGTCGCCACGCAGACGCTCAACACAAGCGGCGTCAGCCAGTATCCGGCGCGCCGCGCGAATCGCCAGGCCGAGATCAGCGTGACCACCGAGCCGGCCACATGGGCGCTCGGGAACGCGCCGCCGTGAACGCGCCCGTGTTTTTCTATCAGGTTGATGAAGGCGGTGAACGGCCCGCCGGAGAGTTCCATACTCTGCAGATGGCGCAGCGTGTGATGCGGGCTTTCGATGGGAAAGAGGACGAAGATGACGTAGCAAAGATAATAGGCCGCGCAGGTAGAGGCGATGAAGACGGCGAAATCCTCGCGCCTGCCGCGAATCCACAGGTACGCGCCGAGTCCGACCGTCAGCAGAAAATAGCTCGTGTAGGCGAGCTGCATGTACTCGGTCAGCCAATAATTGCTGAACCCCTCGATCCACACCGTCGGATGGACGCCGAATACCGCGTAATCGGCATTGATCAAGTACTCGTCGAACCACCCCGGAAAGATCGCATGAACGGTCAAGCCGATTTCTTCGAAGAAGAAGAGAAAGATCAGCGTCGGATACCAGTGGCTGAGCAGGCTGAGGACCGGAACCGAACGTTTGCGCGCATAGGCCAGCCCGAAGACCATCACGATCAATCCGAGATGAATGACGATAAGAGTCGCCCATTGCGGGATGTTCCTCCGGCAAACAATGATCAGCGCGGTTGAAAAAATGAGATATGCGAGAGTGAGCCTGTCCGCGACATTAAGTGGCGATGCCACAGAGCCACGGAGCCACGGAGGCGGAGAGATGGAGGGACAGAGAGCCGGAGGGACCGCGGCGCCGCTTTTTCTCTCCGCCTCTATTTCTCTCCGTCTTTCCATCTCTCCGCCTCCGTGGCTCCGTGACTCTGTGGCCAATTGTGTTAAGCGAACTCTTCGATCATCCACCCCCTGATTTCGGCGATCTTTCGCAGCGCCGCGTCGGCGTTTGTCGCCACGGGATGGCCCACCATCGCCAGCAGATGGCGGTCGGCAAAACTGTCGGCGTAAGCGAAGGACCGCTTCAGGTCGAAGCGGTTGGCGCGATTGATGGCCGCCAGGCATTCGGCCTTGGTCACGCCAAACGGATGCGCGCCCGTTATTCGTCCAGTGAAGCGCCTGTCCTCGACCTCAAGCTCAGAACCGACGCGCGCGTAAACGCCCAGGCGCTCGGCCAGCGGCTCCAGAAGCAGGTCGAGCGTGCCCGAAAGCAGGATGACGAGGTGCCCGGCGCTCTGGTGCCAGCGCAGCCGACCGACGGCCTCCGGCGAAAGACGCGGCTCGACCTCGTTCTCGAAGCACTCTCGCGCCAGGAGCCTGAGGCGTGTCGAATCCTTGCCGCCCAGGTAGGCTTTTATCGCCTTCAACCGCAATCGCCCTGTGGCGGAGGCTTTCGCCGCCGCGCCGAGCCAGCGGACCATTTCACGCCAGCCCAATTCGCCGCGACGGCGGAGAAATCTGATGAAAATTCGTTCGAGCGTCGCGCCCGCGATGAGCGTGCCGTCGACGTCGAAGATCGCCGCAATTCGTTGGTTGTTCATCTCTTATATCGTCTTCAGATCTCCGCGGAAAAATCTGAGCCCTTCTATAATCACCGGGACGCCGCGCGCCACGCAGAAAACCGCCGTGGAGACGGCCAGGCCGACGGCCCCCGCTCGCACGATGTTCATCAACACGCCGCTCTGGCCTGCGATGATCGCCAGCCATTCGGGCAGGTTCGCGAGCGTCAGCCACAACCCGAGCGCGAAGAACGCCGCGCCTTTAACCGCGCCGTAAGCGGCCCGGCTCGCGCGCGACCCCGTGAGCGCCTTTCCCCACCATGTCCGCATCATCGTCTTTTCGCCAAAAGCCGTCTGGCCTTGCGTGAATGCGATCGCGCGCAAGAAATCGGTCAAGGAGCCGCGCGCAATCACGATCACCGGAATCCAGAACGAGACCAGTCCCGCCGCCGCGAAATAGATCCAGAAGACGCTCTCGACTATCCGGTCCGCCGCGATGTCGAAAGCCGCCCCGGCGTCGCTCGCGCGGCGCTTGCGCCGCGCCACAAAACCGTCAACCGCGTCCAGCGCCAGCGCGATGACCAATAAAACCAGGGCGGCCACGCTCGCATACGACCCGACCCGGAAGAGCGAGATCGAAACGAAGGCCAGGGCGACCCTGATTAACGTGATCAGATTCGGAGACATATGAAAGACCTCCTGCGGAAAATATCTTTTCAATCGGCGTGCCCATGGCCAGATTTGCAAAAAACTTTGGCGCCATTGCGTTTAGGCCGTTCATGCGGATTAATGTCAGTGTCATCCGGCGCCGGATTTTTATGACGGCTGATATTTTTATGTTGAATTGCGGCGCCGAACGGCCCGGTTTCATCGTATTGAGGGTTATGCCAAAAACGTTACACAAACAGCACAAAGAGTCTATCGGGTTCCTGCTCGTGGCGACGGCGCTGACCATAGTGATTTCGTACATGCCGTTCGGGGAGTTCGTGGTCTATCCGCTGCGCCTGTTCGTCACATTCATTCATGAAGGCGGGCACGCGCTTGCTGCGCTGTTGACGCTCGGGTCGGTCCACCGCCTGGCGATTCACGCCAACGCCAGCGGCGAGACATACACTTCTGGAGGCTTGTCGTTGTTGATTTCGAGCGCGGGCTATCTGGCCAGCACGGCTTACGGCGCGGGATTGCTGACGCTGCTTCATGACAGCGGCAGGGCGAAGGCCGTACTGACGATCACCGCCGCGATCATTCTGACTCTGACGGGCTTTTTCGCCGCCGACCAGTTCAGCCTCTTCATCGGCATTGCGCTGACCGGCCTCCTGATCTGGGTGGCGATCGGGTGGAGCGCGCGCTGGGCGCATTTCTTCCTGAGCTTCCTCGCCGTGCAATGCTGTTTGAACGCGCTTTACGACCTGAAGACGCTCTTCCTGATCTCGGCCACCACCAATCTGCACAGCGATGCGGTCAATATGCAGGAGGCGACAATGATTCCTGCCGTCATCTGGGCGTCGGCCTGGACGATTCTTTCGATCCTGGCTCTGGCGCTCGCGCTGAAGATATATGCGCAGAACCTTGGATTAATCCCGAAGCCGAGCAAATCAAGGGTGTGAGGAACAGGGAGCCTGGTTTTTCGCGCCGCCGTCTCTGTAGTAAAATTTGGAACCCGCTCCACATTCCGTCGTTTCAAAAGGGCGATTGAAATACCCTAAAGACCTCAAAAGTTTAATCCAGGAAGGAGTTTAAAACTGTTATGAAGCGCAAGAGATCTATCCGTCGCGCGCAAGCGGGTTTCTCGCTTACCGAATTGCTGATCGTGGTCGCGATCATCGGCATTCTGGCCGCCGTGGCGGTGCCTAGATTGCTTGAGACATTAAGGACAGGTCGTGAATCCGCCGCAATACAAACTCTCAGGACAATTCACAATGGCCAGGCGCAGTTCCAGGCGACAAAGCAGAGGTTCGCCACGCTTAAAGAACTCAACGAGGCCAACCAACTTGATTTAAATTATGCCAACGGCAGCCCCGTGAGCGGCTATATTTATCAATCCGGCCCTGAAGTCACTCAGGATAAATATTGCGTTCAGGCGACTCGGCAGGCCTCGTCCACCGCGTCAAGAGATTTCAACGTGATTGAAGACGGCGCCGTTCGTTTTGTCGAGTCGAAGTCCCCAAACCCGATTCCTCATGGAGAAGGCACTCCGCTTGCAGGCGCCGGGTCGGGGACTACCACTCAGTAGTCGCTCAGTCGCTCGATCTCTTGATCATTCACTCTTCGGAAAAATCGGGCAGTCCGCGTTAGCGTGATGAAAGCGATAGCGCGGACTGCCTCTTTCACCCAAATCTGACGAAATTCTCTCAGCCGAATCAACGGAGAATGCTCATGTCAGCGGACTTTTCGACCATTCAACCGCAGCCGCAAACGCGTCAAGGATTGGCGACCGCTTCTCTCGTTCTGGGCATCATCAGCATTCCGACCCTCGGTCTGTTGGGAGTCGGAGCAATCACAGCCCTTGTGCTCGGCTCTATTGCATTGAAGAGGATCAAAAAGGAGCCGGCGATTCACGGCGGTAAGGGAATGGCCATCGCCGGAATCATAACCAGCGCCGTCTCGCTTTTGCTGACAGCGGTGTTCTGCATATTGGCGGCGATCGCGGTTCCGAAAATCCTTGAGAACATCCGACTTGCGCAGGAAGAGAACATCCGACATTCGCGGGAAAGCGTAGCCCTCAATTCCATGAGAGCTATTCACAATAGTGAAATGGTATTCAATTCGGTCAAATCTCGATTCGCCACACTTAAGGAATTGTGGGAAGAGGGATTTCTCGATCATCATTATATGAACGGGGTTGCGGTCAACGGTTATGTCTATTCATCTTCCGGCGTCTCGGAAAAGACCTACTGCGTTCAGGCGGTCAGGACCGACCCTGCCATCGGGAGTAGTGATTTTATTATTTGCGAAGACGGGATCATTCGCTACGTCGAATCGAAAACGCCCGGCCTGGTGAAGCGTGGGGAAGGCGCCGAACTTGGCTCTTCCTTTTATTCCCGCTAGTGGTTTTCCACCAGAGATAAACAGATGCAGGCGGATGTTCCCGCAAACGAAATACGTAGAGATTTGCCCATAGCAGCTTTGCTGTTTGGCTCGATCGGCCTGCTCGAACTTGGCTGGATGTGGATGGAAAATATCAATGCCAGCCCTTGCGGGAAACACCTCACGGAATATTACTTTTCAATCCCGTCGCTCCTGGGATTTACGCTCGGTCTTATCGCGATCATAAAAAACAACCCCGATGCGACTGCGTCGTCAGGTGAGGATGTTCGAGCCGCTATTCGGACAGGCGAAAAACGGCCGGCGATTTTCGGCGTCATTGCCAGCGCCCCCGGACTATTGCTCACAATCGCAAGCCTCCCTTCGTGCGGCATCTATCACTCCCCGACCCCTGGCCGCAATAGCGCCGCCGTCCAAACAATGCGTACGATTCATAACGTCCAATCCCAGTACTATGCGACTCACTCACGCTTCGCCACAATGGAGGAATTAGCCGCAAGCGGGATGATAGATTCCGAATACGCAAGCGGACGCCCGATTTCCGGTTACATCTATTCGTCCTCCGAAATCACAACCAAAACCTACTGCGTTCATGCGGATCGGGCTAACGGTAAGTGCGGCTATCGAGACTTCATAGTTTGTGAGGACGGCGTCGTCCGGTTCATGGAATCTGAAACTAAAGGCGCAGTGCGGCGAGGCGAAGGGCAGCCGATGGGAGTGTCACACTAATGCCTGAACTCGCTTTGTGATACTCTCTCCACCCTATGGGGACCGATCAAACCTCACAACTCGACGTACTTGCGATAGCCGCGCACCCGGACGATGTCGAACTCTCTGTCGGCGGCGCGCTCATCAAGCTGGGCCGGATGGGGTACAAGACCGGGGCGCTCGACCTGACTCGCGGCGAATCGGGCACGCGCGGGACGCCGGAGATTCGCGCGGCTGAGGCCGAACGCGCGGCGGAACTGCTCGGATTGTCAGTCCGTGAAAATCTCGATCTGGGCGACGCCCACGTTTGGGCGAATGAGGAGTCGCGCGTGAAGCTGGTCCGGGCGCTGCGGCGGCTGCGGCCTCGGGTGGTCTTCACCCAATTCTGGGAGGACCCGCACCCAGACCACGCGCACACCTCCCAACTGGTGCGCGAGGCATGTCACGTCTCCGGGCTGGCGAAATACGACCGGGAGTCGGGCCAGGAGCGGTGGCGGCCTTCGCGCATAGCGTATTTCCTCTTCCCCCGCACGGTCGCGCCGAGTTTCATCGTCGACATCAGCGAGGCTTCCGAGCGCAAATGGGAAGCGATCCGCGCGCACGCCTCGCAATTTTTCAACCCGCAGGCGACGGAGCCTGAATCGCGCGTCAGCGCTCTTGCGTTCCTAAACGAGATAGAGGCGCGCGACCGTTATTTCGGCGCGATGATCGGAGTCGAACGCGGCGAAGCCTTCTTCGTCCGAGAGGCGCTGAACGTCGCCGACCCCGTCGCGCTGTTGATGCGACCTATGAATATGTATTCGTAAGTGGTGGTTGGTGGCTGGTGGCTGGTTAGGTAGTGACCGATTACCAGCCACCAG
>DATCXQ010000461.1:0-5884 GCA_036565725.1 Blastocatellia bacterium | reverse complement strand
GACGGGGGAGATTGCGGCGACGCGTTCGACGCCCACACGCGCGCGCGAGGGCCACGACGCGGTGATCGCGCAGATGGCCGAGTCGGCTGAAGAGATCATCATCGCCAGCAATCTGGCTAAGGCCGACATCGGAGGCGTCGGCATAGGCATTCCCGGCGCGCTCGACCTCGACCGTGGGATGACGGTTTTTCTGCCAAACCTGCCGGGCAACTGGCGCAACGTGATGGTGCGCGACCAATTGACGCGGCTGACAGGGTTGCCCGTCGCGATACTTAACGACGCGCGCTCGATGACTCTCGGCGAATGGAAGTTCGGCGCGGGTCGCGGCGCCGACACCGCGTGTTACACGCTCGGCACGGGGATAGGCGGCGGGCTGGTCATCAACGGCAAACTACACCTCGGGATCAACGGCTCGGCAGGGGAATTGGGCCACGTCAGCGTCGACCTGAACGGGCCCAGGTGCGGCTGCGGCAGTTTCGGCTGCATTGAGGCTTACGCCTCAGGCCCGGCGATCGCCGCGATGGGCATGAAGGCCGTCGTGCAGGGGCGCAACACGGTCATCGCCGAGATGTGCGAGAACGACCTCAACCGCATCACGCCGGAATTGATCTGCGAGGCGGCCAGGCGCGGTGACGAGGCCGCGCGCGAGATTTACGAATTCGCCGGCAAGGTCATCGGCGCGGGCATCGCCAATGTGATTACGGCCGTGACTCCGAGACGGATCGTGATCGGCGGCGGCGTGGCGGCCGCCGGCGAACTGATTCTCGACCCGATCCGCCGGTCGATGCGCGCACGCGTCTTTCTGATCGATTCGCTCCAGGTCGACGTCGTCCTGGCGCAGTTGGGCAACAACGCCGGGTTGATCGGCGCGGCGCTGTGGGCCAGGGAAACGATTTCATGAGTGAAGCGAATGGCGGAAAGCGTTAAAGAAGTGAGGCCGCAATCGGCCATGGGCGGCCTTTTGAAGTACTGGGCGCCGCCGATAATCTGGATGTCGATCATCTTCTTGTTTTCGACCGATGCCTTTTCGGGCGACAACACCGGCTCGCTGCTCTGGACGGTCGTCAGCTTCATCTACCCCGGCGCCACGCAGGAGCTGTTCGACTCGATCCATTTTTATGTCCGCAAGGCCGGACATTTTACTGAGTACGCCATTCTTGCGTTGCTGCTCTTCCGCGCCTTCCGGTCGGGGGCGCGAGAGCGCTGGCGGCTCCGGTGGGCGCTCTCTTCCTTGTTGATCGCGTTCCTCTACGCGTCGCTCGATGAATTCCATCAGACATTCACGCGGCGCCGTACGGGTTCGGTTTACGACAGCCTGATCGACACCTCAGGCGCGGCGACTGCCCTGGTTCTGTTATGGCTTTATGGACGGAAGATTGAAAAGAATCAGCCACAGAGAACACAGAGGAAATTCGAGTGATCATCACTCATCGCTTCTCCTCTGTGTTCTCTGTGATCTCTGTGGCTAAATTCTTTTCTAACTATCGGAATGTTCGATGCGGAGGGATTTGACCGGTGAGGTGACGATGCGCTGCCCGCCCGCGCAGATTTCCATGCGCAATCCGACGCCGAGGAAGCCTATCTTCAGCATGCATCCACCGAAAGTCGAGCCGCTGACGGTAGCTTCGATCGGCTCGGAGAAATAGCGGCCGCCCTGCACCAGGGCTTTGCCGGTTTCGGGTTCGATGACGAAGATGAAATAATCGTTGTTGAGCGTACGGGCGCAGATCATGTCGAATGGGGCGAGCGCTCGCAACGCGACGCCGTCCATTGAGCGGCTCAGCTCCGTGAAGCCGTCCAGTGAGCAATAGCGAGGAATGTTATGCACGCCCGCCTCCTTGAATTTCACGTTTCCCGCGCCGTCCGGTTCGAGTGGGGAATAGCAGCGACGTTGAAAATACCGCATCAGTATTACCTACCGAATCGGGACGGTCAAGACGGGAGGCGGAGAGATGCAGCGACAGGTGAGAAGAGGAGGCAAGGAGAGTAGGAGATAAGTGAAAGAGAAGGACAAGAAGATGAGGAGAGGGTTTACAACTTGCCGTCTGATTCTCCCTGTCCCCGCTGTCTGCGGCGGTCTAATAAGTGGCTGACTTTCTTTTTTCTAAATGCTATAAAATGCGCCCTGCAATGCCCTAACCACGTTGATGAAAATTTCAACATGAGGGAAGCCTATGACGATAAACAATAAAAAACGCCCTCTAATCGGTCTCGCGCTCGGCGGCGGGATGGCTCGCGGCTGCGCGCACATCGGCGTCTTGCGAGAATTGGAGAAGCACGACATCCCGATCGACCTGATCGCCGGCACCAGCGTCGGCTCGCTGATCGGCGGCGCATACGCGGCGGGGCTGTCGCCCGATCAGATCGAGAAAATGGCGCTGACGATAACCTGGAACGACCTCGGCCGCGTGACGATCTCCAAGCTGGGCTTTTACAACAGCGAGCGCACGGAAGAATACATCCGCAAACATTTCCCGGTGACCGAATTCGAAAAGGCCCGGCTCCCGTTCGGAGCGGTCGCCACAGACATTCAAACCGGCAAGATGGTGATCTTCACGGAAGGCAGTCTGCCGCTGGCTATCCGGGCCAGTTGCGCCATGCCGATCTTTTACACGCCGGTGGTTGTCAACGGGAGGATGATGGTCGACGGCGGACTTGTGGGCCACATCCCGGCCTCGGTCGCGCGGCTGATGGGCGCGGACCTGGTGATCGCCATAGACGTCAATTCGCAGCACCTGCCGATCCCGCCGCCCACTCACCCCTTCTCCGTAATGTCGCAGGCGCTCTCGGTGATGGGGCGCACTGCGGTTCAGTACCTTTACGCCGACGCCGACATCGTCATTCGCCCGCAAATCGAGCAGGTCCGCCCCGACGATCTGTCGAAGGCCGCTGAAATGATCACCGCCGGTGAAGAGGCCGCCCGCCGAGTGATCGACAAGATCAAACGGTCGCTGGCGCCGCGCAGGCAAGGATTGTTCAAACGCATCTTTTCGCGCGAGTCGGATTACGACAAGCGACGGTTGACGATGCTCAGTGAATAATCGCCGAGTGTTGAGGGGTGAGGATCGAAAATCTAGGATCGAAAATAGATTGTCCGCGATTGAGGTTCGGTTGCTGTTTGATTGATGGCTGTGATAAAAAACTTCCCCGCAGTCGGCCAGGTGGAATTGACAATATGCGCCCGTAGCTCAGTTGGATAGAGCGCCGGCCTTCGAAGCCGTAGGTCGCAGGTTCGAGCCCTGCCGGGCGCGTCATATTACGGATGAACAGCGGTGGTCGCCTTTACCGCTGTTCATCCTCTTCTCCCTATCTCCTTGTCTACACTTTTCCTTGTCTTCTTTACTCAGGCGGGCGGGCGCTGGCGATGATCTTGTCAACGGCGGAGGTGATATTAGGGGCCGCGTCTTTAGAGTAGAAGGTGGCGACGAGCAGGATGCCGCGGTTGGCGCGGACGATCACGGCCTTGCCAAGAAAATCCAGTGGCGCGGTCTGTTCCTGGGTTTGAAAAACAGCCTTCAAATCCAAATAGGTCTTGATCAATCCGTCGCGATTCTCCACGCGGCGCGCCGTCTCTTCCAATTTGGAGATGCCGTCGCTCGCCGACATGCTCCTCAATATCACATCGACAATCAGATCGTTTTCGTTCGCCAGGTTGTTGGCCTTATCGAGTTCGTTCCAGATGGCGCTGATGAAGGCGGAATCTTTCTGGGATGAGAACATCGCCCCCGCATTCATGCGCTGTTCGCTGGCCTCCTTGTCGCTCAGCGGCTGCCCGGTCCAGTAATCGGGATAGTCGAACGAGTAGCCGATTTTCGGATCCCGAAACCGCAAAAAGCCGCTCGGCGTAGAGGCCGGGGCCTCTCCCACGGAGGCGCTCAAACCTGGATTATTCGTCGAAGTGGGCGCCGGCTTGGTTGGCGTATTCGCCGCGGAGTTCGTCGCGGAATTGGTGGCCGCGGAATTGACTGGAGGATTGGTTCGCGCCACGGTTGTGGGTTTGCTCGGGGCGGGCGACTCGGCGCCTGCGGCGTCGCCAGCGCCGTTGTTGATGGCCACGTTGTCGGACCGTTTCTGCGCGGCAGGCCGCGTTGGAGCGGGAGATTCATCGTCGGACCGTTTCTGCGCGACAGGCCGCGTTGGAGCGGGAGATTCATCGGGAGTCTCGGCGGGCTGAGCGACCTTAGCCGTCGCCTTCGGGGGAGGCGGGCTGGTCGGAGCGGGGCGGGAGGCGATCTCGTTAGACGGCTTTTCGTAATTCGTGACGAAGAACTCCGAGACCACTCCGCGCTGCTGCAGATCGGCGCCGAACCTGTTCGCGTCATTGCGAGTTGAGAAGACCCCCGCGCGGACGCGATAAAATACGCCTTTGCCTGGGACGTCGCTTTTGACTATGTACGCGGAGATGTTTTTGGCCTTGAGTTGCCTGACCTCCTCTTCGGCTTCCGCTTTGTTCGGCGAGGCCTTGATTTGCACCGTATAAGTCGCGCTCTGCGCGCCCGCCGGCCCGAACAATACAAGAACAAGCGCCAACGAAAAGAATGATCGGTGTATGAGTCTCATTTTGCGTAAAACCTCAGTATTGGAATTGAGAGAGGAACGCTTCAAGCGTACGGAGTCGGAGATTATGCACGAAATCGGGGGATGGATCAAAACGTGGGGAGGCGTCGCCGACCATGCTCACCCTCGACTGCCACGCGGCGAATCGCGCGCGCTAAGTCTACGATAAACGCGGGCCAAAATGCTATACTTTCCGGCAAATCTTGGCCGTGAGAAATTTTCGAAAAAGGGAACTCATAATGAGTGTAGACGCTCGAGTCAAAGGGGCGCAGAAGGCGGAGCCATATGCCATGACCTTGGCCTCGATTCCTCTGTTGGAGCACAGCGACCACCTGACCAAAGATGAATTCGAGCGGCGCTATAACGCGATGCCGATGACAATAAAGGCTGAGTTGATCCAAGGGAAGGTCTATAATGTCATCCCCGGTCCGTTGGAAAACTCACGGCGAGCTTGGTAAGAAAATGAATACCTGGGCTGGGACTTACAGCTTATACACCTCGGGCGTCTCCGCCGACACAGTGTCGCCATAGTGTCGCCATAGTGTCGCCATAGCGTCGCCATAGTGTCGCCATAGCGTCGCCATAGCGTCGATGGATGATATAAAGGAGACCTTGAATTGAATTCGGTGAGAGTCGAATATTAATCTCAGCGCCTGAACGGAATCCTAATATTAATCTCAACGCCTGAACGGAATCCGAAAATCTATATCCTTGTACAATTTTTTGCATGGCTATTTAATAGCAGTCATGGTTTGTTGTCTCAAGCGTGTAGGTTAAGACATTTATTTTCCCGATATTTAAGCATCGTAGAGAAATTATTCATAAGTTGGAATAATGATTGCATAAACTTACAGGCTTGGGTGAATTTCCAAGCCGCCAACATAACCCAAATGTTTTTACAACGGCAGTATAGGTTCTCCACATACATATTGAGACTGAGCGAGTCTGATTGTCGGCATTGGATAAACTTCGATTCGATTCATTGATGTCGGACGGCAGCCTTTGCGCACATTTTGAAAAGACTTGCCAAGTTTGGCAGACCCGTAACCCGTGAATTAACTCCGAGCCGCAAGACTCTGCTGGCGAGCGCGAGTTTTGCAACGAGGCAATCAATAGTGAAAGGAAAATTTAGTATGAAAATCTTATCGCGCATTATGCCCGCTACGCTGGCTTTATGTCTGGCGCTCCTCGCAACGAGCGTTAGCGCCCAGACAGCGACGACGGGGACGATTGAAGGTACGGTAACCGATCCTAACGGCGCCGTCGTGCCCGGAGCGACCGTCAAGGTGTCGAGCCCGAACCTGATGCGGGCTCAGACAGCCACCAG
>DATCXQ010000448.1:0-25578 GCA_036565725.1 Blastocatellia bacterium | reverse complement strand
GGTTGATTTTGCAGATCGGTGTCAACCGTCGCTGCCGCGACTAAAACCACTATGTGACTGCTCCCCCGGCTTTGAAAAGCCGGGCTAGGATCAACCGTCGCTCCGCGACGAGGGGGTGTTGTTGCATTTATTTTTCAAACACCATTATTCGTTACTACGTTGCGCTTTCATTTCCTGCGCCGGCGCAAGGCGAGATAACCGAGATATAGCAGCAAAGATACGGGCATGCCCAACAACTGAAATCTCCCTCCGACCATCACGGCGAACGCAACAATCGGAAACACAGTCAGTAAAAGGATCCATGTTTGTATCTGCATTCGTTCCACGCCTCGGCGAAAATCCTGCGGCGCGAGCTTCTCCCATAGTTCTTCCAGATGGCGATGAATGAGGGCCCCTACAAGCAGGAGCGCGCCGCCGGAGAGCAATACTCCTCCAAAAAACCAATTCTGCGCCACTTTCCAGTTGATCCCCCAAAAGGCGAAGGCCACCAAAAAAAAGAACCCCCGCTGGTAAACCGACATGGCCAGCGTCAGAACCCTCTTCAAGGGCGCATTTTTCATCGCGTTCATTTTTTCCAGGAAACGCGCTTCGCCCCAGAATCGCGGTAGGATCAACGACGCCGCGGGAAAAAAAAACACTATTAAGCCCAGATAGTACGGCGGCGCCAGATTAAACAGCCCCATTAAGAAAATGGTTGCCAGCCCGACCGCAAGATTGACGTTGGATTGTCGCTCGAATTTATCAAGCTCCGGCAGACCCAAGGGAATATGCACAGTCAAGCTCGCGCCCTGGCCTGGGGCGCTTTCGATCTGAACTGCTCCGCCGATTTCGGCCGCCCGCAGTTTGATGTTGGCCAGGCCCATCCCCGGATTCGATTGGGCCGTGTCGTAGCCGGCGCCGTCGTCCCGTAGTGTGAGCCAGAGCGTAGGCGTTTCCCCCTCACTCCGTTGATAGAGCCTGAGCCGGACGTTCTTGGCCCGGGCGTGGCGAGCGATGTTGTTCAGTCCTTCTTGCGCAATGCGAAAGATCGCCTCTTGCGTACCGGGCAGCAAAATCTCGTTATCCGGGAGCTCGCCGAATTCGGCGGTAACCACGGCCCCGGCGCGGTACTGCAATGCCTCACATTGTTTCCGCAAAGCCTCGATCAAACCGACGTTTTCGAGCGGAGCTGGACGCAAATGCTGCAACATGGCCTCCATTTCAGCCATGGCGTCCCGCGCCGCGCCGCGGACATCTTCCAACGCCCGCTGCGCCCCTTCCGGATCGCTTTCCCATCTGGTCTGGACGGTCGCGGCGGCGACGTTGACGCTGAAAATTTGCTGCTTAATCGAATCGTGCAGGTCACGGGCCAGGCGATTGCGCTCTTGCTGGGCCGCCGCTTCACTCAATTGCCTGATCCATTGCTGCCGGAGCTTTTCGGGGTCTCGCGTCGGAGTGGGAGAATCGAACGTAACTGTTCTGAGGTCCCAAAATAACAGGTATCCGAAGCCGCAAATGATTAACAGGATGAGCGAAATGAAGAACCATGCCCCCCTCGTTTCCCAGAGCGCTATTTGCTGAGTCAGGGTCATTAACAACATAAACTGTCCGCCCCCGAAAAAAGCGCCCGCCACCTTTCGTTGATCTTCGACTTGCGCCAGGCTCCGCATCTGCCAGGCGATAACCCCGATCAATACCAGCGCGCCTCCGAGCACGCGGCCCAAGGAATACGCGATCCATTGGGGGGGAACCGGCATGGACTTCAGAGGTAACACCATAGGCGATTTGGCTTCATAGAAATAGAAATAAGGGATGAACGAGGCCGGGCCAAGGGCAAACAAGATTCCACAGGTAAACCCAATCACCGCGGTCATCACCATCATGTCACGATATTTCATAGAGGTCGCTCCTTCATCAAGCTGGCAGAGGATACAAGAAAACCGGCTGGCGGCGCATCACCCGCACGAGCCAATTTGGCGCCCCCCAAAAGGGGGAGATGTCCGGCGATCAATATTCTGCGAGGGGATCAATACCTGATGAGAACTACCTACATCGGTTTTCAGCCGCGTATACGGGTCGGCAATTGGTTTGCGGCAAAGAAGGCGTCAATAGAACGCTGATGACGCGGACGAGCGCGGATCATCGCGGATAAAACCAAAAAAGGATGGGCTGAAGGAAAAGGTCTCTTGCCGCAAACTTCCAAATAGGCTTTAACAGATGCGAGGCAACTGCTCTCCGACGAGCATGTCCACGATTCGCGTCCCCCCGAAGGATGTGTTCATCACGACAATGCCGGGCGGTTCGGCGCAAGCCTTGCCGATAATACACGCCTCGCGTCCTGACGGATGTTCACGCATTCGCGCAACGAGCCGGTCGGCGGATTCGGCCGCCACGATTGCGATCAGTTTGCCTTCATTGGCCATGTAGAGCGGATCGAGGCCGAGAATTTCGCATGCGCCTTTGACCTCTTCTCGCACCGGCAAACATTCTTCGTCGAGTTGAAAACAGACATTCGAGTTGTGGGCGATTTCGTTGAGCGTCGTCGCCACACCGCCGCGCGTCGGATCGCGAAGCGCGTGAATCTCGGTCGTGGCCCCCAACATCGCTTCGACTAACGGCCAGAGTGGCGCTACGTCGCTCGTTATTTCGGTCTCAAGATCGAGATCGCCGCGCGCGACCAGGATCGTAGTTCCGTGATCCCCCATCGCGCCGCTCAGGATGATCTTGTCGCCCGGGCGGGCGTTCGCGGCCGAGATGCGCGCGTCATGTTCGATCAAGCCGACGCCTGAAGTATTTATGAAGAGTTTGTCCGCGCCCCCGCGCTGCACGACCTTGGTGTCGCCCGTGACGACCTGCGCGCCCACCTCTTCCGCCGCGTCACGCATTGATTGCAGAACGCGTTTGAGGTCGGCGACCGCGAAGCCCTCTTCGATGATGAAACCGGCGGATAGATAGAGCGGGCGCGCGCCACTCATCGCCAGATCGTTGACCGTACCGCAGACCGCCAGACGGCCAATATCCCCGCCCGGAAAGAAGAGCGGCGTCACAACGTACGAATCCGTCGTAAAAGCGAGACGCGTTGCGCGGCCATTACCCGCGATTTCAAAGACCGCCTGGTCTTCGAGCGCTTCGAGCAAAGGGTTGCGAAAGTAATCTAGAAAGAGTCCTTCGACCAGTTCATGCATGGCCCTGCCGCCGCTGCCGTGCGCGAGCGTGATGAATTCGTCTTTGACTCTCGGTTTTCTTCGCCGCGCGCGTTCGACGCGTTCAAAGAGTGGTGAGGTGGTGAATTCCATATCCGACGCAATCCTTTGAATGTTCAGCCTCATGCCGGCGCCGCAGCCGAACGTCCGGCGATTTTCGACAATCGTCCGAAGTTGTAATAGGCGGCGCAAGCGCCTTCGGACGAAACCATGCATGAGCCGATTGGCGTTTCCGGCGTGCAGGCCGTGCCGAAGACCTTGCACTCCCACGGCTTCTTTACGCCTTTCAATATCTCGCCGCACTGGCAAGCCTTCGGGTCAGCGATGCGCAGCCCGGGCACGGCGAACCGCAGTTCGGCGTCGAAGCGGCTGTAAACCTTCTTGAATTTCAAACCGCTATGCGCGATCGAGCCGAGGCCGCGCCACTCGAAATAATCGCGGGCCTCGAAGGTCTCGCAGATCGCCGCCAGGGCGTTCGCGCTGCCTTCACGCGAGACGAAGCGCGTATACTGGTTTTCGACCTCGGCCCTGCCTTCGACAATCTGTTTGATGATCATCGCCACTGACTGCAACACGTCGAGCGGCTCGAAGCCCGAAACGACCAGCGGCTTGCCGTATTCACGCGGCGCGAACTCGTAAACGCGCGTGCCGATCACCGCGCTGACATGGCCCGGCCCTACGAAACCGTGCAGCTTCAAGTCGGGCGAATCGAGCAAGGCCTTCAACGCCGGCACGATCATTATGTGGTTGCAGAAGACGCTGAAATTCTCGACCCCTTCCCTCGCGGCGGCCATCACGGTCAGCGCGGTCGAGGGCGCTGTCGTTTCAAAGCCGAGCGCGAGGAAGACTACTTCGCGATCAGGATTCCGCTTGGCGAGCTTCAAGGCGTCGAGCGGCGAATAGACCGTTCGCACGTCTGCGCCTTCGGCCTTCGCTTGCAACAGGCTCGTCTTCGATCCCGGCACGCGCATCATATCGCCGAATGTAGTGAAGATGACGCCTTCGCGCCTGGCGATGGCCAGAGCGTCATCCACGCGGCCGAGCGGAATGACGCATACCGGGCAGCCCGGCCCGTGAATCATCCGTACATTCGGCGGGAGAAGGTCTTCAATGCCATACTTGAAGATCGTGTGCGTATGTCCGCCACAAACCTCCATCAAATTGAGCGGCGGATCGCCTATCCGCGCCGAGAGCCGCGCGATCTCTCCGGCCAGCCGTTTGGCGATGGCGCCCTTACGGTATTCGTCAAGATATTTCATAAGTCGCTTTCTTCAGCCCGCGAGCAACGAACGATGCCCCAGGAGTTCGTGAACCAGATCCCACATCACGTGATAGAGCGTAACCTGTGTCTCCTGCACGCGATGGACGCTGGCGGTCGGAACCGTCAGGCAGTAATCCACCGCGCCGCTCGCGATCATCCTGCCGCCGTCGCCGCCGGCGTAACCGATTGTGACCAATCCGATCCGCTTCGCGGTTTCGAACGCGCGCAACAAGTTTTCTGAATTGCCGCTGGTCGAAACGCCCAGCAACACGTCTCCGGCCTTGCCGAGCGCGATGATTTGCCGCGAGAAGACGTCGGCGAAGCTGACGTCGTTGGCCACAGCCGTCATCGTCGCCGCGTCGTTCGTGAGCGAGAGCGCGGGCAGCGCGCGGCGCCCGACGGTGATCGGGTGCATGAACTCGGTGGCGACATGCTCGGCGTCGGTCGCGCTCCCCCCGTTGCCGCAGACGAGCAGTTTGCCCCCACGATGGAACGCGCGGGCCATCGCCAGCGAAGCTTGCAGAATGGCCCCCTTGTTCTCTTCAAAGAAAAGGGTCTTGACCTCGGCGCTCTCGCGGGCTTTCGCCACAAGCGCCTGACTCAACTCATCCATAAAACCATCGGGCAAACCGGCGCCGCCTTCGCCGCGCTTATCATCGTCGTGCAGAAACGGATAGAAGGTTTTCGAGAAATCTTCAGCGGTCTTGCTCATTATTTTAGATCACCATTCAAATGCGGTTACGGATCAATACCGCGAGCGGTATTGATCCAGCGAGCCTTCCCATACATGCAATCGCAAACTGACCTATATACCGGGCACGACAGCGTAGGGGCAGACCTGCGTGTCTGCCCTGAAGCGGCGCAATTGCCAACCGGGGCAGACACACAGGTCTGCCCTGAAGCGGCGCAATTGCCAACCGGGGCAGACACACAGGTCTGCCCCTACGCTGTCGTGCTGCCAATCCAGATCTTGGCGCCCTGCACATATAGTTTGAGTTCGCATTTGGAAATTCACCTGTTTGACCGACAGCGTCGCCGGAACGCGTAAGGCCGGTCATCGAGCCCCTTGATTCGCAGAAGTCAGATCAGCGAACTTTTGAACTGATCGAGTTCGTCCTGGTATGACCCGAGTTCTTCGAGCAGGCGCAATGTCTCAGCGGCTTCATGTTCGTCTACCTTGCTCAATGCGAAGCCGACGTGGATCAATACGTAATCGCCCACGCGCACGGCGTCAAGCAATGAGACATTGATATTGCGGCGGACGCCGCCAACCTCTACTTTGGCGATGTCGCCGGCTTCATCCACTATCTCGACAATCCTGCCCGGAATCGCAAGACACATTGCTTAAATCCTCCCTGCCTGATCCGGCCCCGCCCAATTCGCTTTGACCACGGCGTCGCCCACAACCGCCTGGCCGAGCGCGATGCCGCCGTCATTTGGCGGCACGCGGCTGTGAGTTAAGACTTCGAAGCCAGTGGACTCGAGCAGCCTCGTCGTTCGCTTCAATAACAGGCGGTTTTGAAAGACGCCGCCTGAAAGAGCCACGCGATGAAGCCTTCGCTCGGCTCTGATCCGGCGCGCGACTTGGAAAATCAGACTGGCGACCGCGTTGTGAAACTTTGCCGCGATCACCGTCGCGGGAATGCGGCGAATGAGGTCAGCGACGATATCGCGAATCACTGGCCCCGGCTCGATGATCCCGCCGGAATAGTCGAACTCATAGCTCCCTCCTTGACTCTCGTCCGCCATCATCTCCAGTTCAATGGCGGCCTGGCCTTCGTAATGCGCCACATCACGCATGCCGGTGAGACTCGCGACGGCGTCGAAGAGTCGTCCCATGCTCGAGGTTTCCGGGCTGTTCATGCCTTGATCAATTATCTGGCGCAGCCTCGCCCACACGCGCCGATCCCGCCGCCTCACAAAATCGAGGTCCAAATCGAGGACTTCGTCCCCCAACGCCCGATGCAGATAGCTCATCGCCATCCGCCACGGCTCGCGGATCGCCTTCATCCCGCCGGGCATCCGCGTGTATTCAAGATGCGCGACGCGCTCGGCCCGCGCGAAATCGGCCACTAAAAATTCGCCGCCCCACAATCGACCGTCCGTCCCAAAGCCGAGCCCGTCCATCGCGACGCCGATCACTTCGCCGTCAACGCCGTTGTCGACCATGCAACTGGCGATGTGCGCGTGATGGTGTTGCACGCCGACTTTGACCAACTCATCGTCGAGCGCCATCGCATATTTGGTCGAGATATATTCTGGGTGCAAATCGTGAACGATGACTTCCGGCCGCAGGTTGAAGAGTCGTTTGAAATGTTCGATCCCATGCTCGAACGAGCGGAGCGTCTCCAGGTTTTCCAGATCGCCTATGTGATGACTGATGAAGGCGTGATCGCCGCGCGCCAGGCAGAAAGTGTTTTTGAGTTCAGCGCCGCAGGCCAGAACCTCACGCGCGAATCGGATGGAGGTCCTCAATGCGCGGGGCGCGTAGCCGCGCGCGCGGCGCAGGATCATCTCTTTCTTCCCGCGCGCGCAAACCACCGAATCATCCGCGCGGACGTGAATGCGCCGGTTGTGCAGCAGAAAGTAATCGGCGATTTTACTCAATCGTTCCAGCGCGTCTCGATTTTCGTAACAGATCGGCTCGTCGGAGACGTTCCCGCTCGTCATCACCAACGGGCGATCCAGATTTTCCAGCAGCAGATAATGCAGCGGCGCGTAGGGCAGCATGAAACCGAGCGAATTCAGACCGGGGGCCACCGCCATCGGCCAGTCCGGGAGGGCCGATTCGGGCTTGCGGGCGAGCAGCGCAATCGGGCGTTGCGTGGAGAGCAACAAATCCCGCTCGAATGTTGAGACGGAGCAATAATCCTTAATCATCTCAATTGAACCGGCCATCAGCGCAAACGGTTTGTATTCACGATATTTTCTCCGCCTCAATCGTTCGACCGCCTCGGCGTTCGCCGCGTCGCAGGCGAGGTGGAATCCGCCAACGCCCTTGATGGCGAGAATCTGTCCCTGCAAAAGCAGCCCGCGCGCGCAGCCGATCGCGTCGTCCCCGCCTTCAAGCTCGCGCCCGTTCTCGTCCGTCAGATAAAGCCGCGGGCCGCAAACCACGCAGGCCGTCGGTTCGGCATGAAATCTGCGGTCGCAAGGATTTTCGTATTCGGCCCGGCACGCGGCGCACATCGTGAACTCACGCATCGTCGTCCTCGCGCGGTCATAAGGCACATCCTCGACGATCGTGAAGCGCGGGCCGCAGTTGACGCAATTAATAAACGGGTAGCGGTAGCGCCGGTCTCGCGGATCGAACAGTTCTCTCAGGCAATCGGCGCAAGTGGCGATGTCAGCCGAGAGTGGAACGAACTTCCTCCCGGCGGACTCGCTCTCGACGATGCGGAATTCGAGGTAGTTGGCGAGAGGCAGGTTGTCGCGGCGTTCGACAGATTCAATCTGTGACCGCGGCGGTGGGTTAAACTCGATCTCGTTGATGAACTGTTCAATATCGTTCTTCTCTCCCTCGACATCAATCAAAACGCCCGCAGCGTTATTGAGCACCTGACCGCGCAGGTCGCGCCTCCGGGCGAGCGAAAAGATATAAGGGCGGAATCCCACCCCCTGCACAACGCCTCGCACCAGAATCTGCACTCGTGTCGCCATCTACGTAATTGCGGATCGTGGATTGCGGATTCAATCGGAATTTTCGACTCCCATGTTCTGGAACCGCTTGCTTACGGTCGCGGTACCGCTACCACGACCGTGAGGGAGCGGCTGAACGTTCAAGCCGAATGCTTTAATCGGAATTTTCAATCCGCAATCCGCGATTGAAGAAGTCCTATCCACGCTTCCATTCCCTCGCCAGTTTTCGCTGAAACTTCGATGATTTGCATACCGGGCCGTACTCGTTGAATGTTGTCGCGCGCGGCGGCCAGGTCGAATTCGACTGCGCCTGCCAGATCAATCTTGGTAATCAAGGCCACGTCCGCCGTGTTGAAGATCGTCGGGTATTTGAGCGGCTTGTCTTCGCCCTCGGTCACTGAAAGCAAAACCATACGCGACTCTTCGCCGAGGTCATAGCTCGCCGGGCAGACCAGGTTGCCGACGTTTTCGATGAACAGCAGGTCGAGTTCATTCAGATTCCAGCCCTCGAGCGCCCGCTCGATCATCGCGGCGTCGAGGTGGCAAACCGTGCCGGTGATGATCTGTTTGACGGGCGCTTGAGCGCGGGCGAGCCGCGCCGCGTCGTTCTCTGTCGCAAGATCGCCGACGAGCGCCGCCACCCGCCATTGCCGCCGCAATCTCGTCAGCGTTTTTTCCAGCAACATGGTCTTCCCCGCGCCGGGGCTTGAAACCACGCTGAAGACGCGCACGCCGGCGTCGCTAAAACGGTCGCGCAACGCGCGCGCAAGCGCGTCATTCTGCTTGAACGCGTTCCGTCTGACTTCGACCAGCCGTGGCGTCGAGTTCATGTGGCGATCTCCAAAGCGACCAGTTCGATTTCCCTGCCCTGAGCGACTTGAGGGGTAGGCGCGCCGCAAACCGGGCAACACATCCTTTGAATCGAAGTGAGCGGGCGCTCAACTTCGCAACTCGGACAAAAGACCGTGGCCGGAACCTCTTCGATGACCAGGCGCGAACCTTCCAGCGCAGTGCCCTCGCATGCCAATTCGTAAGAGAAGAGCAGCGCTTCTTTGGCCACCCCCGAAAACAGCCCCAGCTTAAGATGCACGGCGTTGACCTTCACGGCGCCGTGTCGCAGCGCCTCTTCCGCAGCGCCTTCGATGATGCTCATCGCGATGGAAAGCTCGTGCATCGTTCCTTTAAGCAGTTTTCACATGGATGAATAGCCACAGAGGTCACAGAGAACACAGAGAAATCATTATGTCCTCTGTGCCCTCTGTGTTCTCTGTGGCTAACCGTCTTCATTCATCTGAATTCAACGCTGAAAGGCTCTCACTCGCCCGACGCGTGAGCCAGGATATCGAATGAGAGTCGGACTTCATCCTTGAGCTTAAGCAGGCCACCGGCGACGGAGACTGGTCGGATGTTGAAATCGGTCAGCCGCAGCGTGAATCCGCCCTGCGCGCGCAGTTCATCCCCCTCCACCAGCGCCATCGCGTCAATCGCGAGTTCGCGCGTCACTCCGCGCAGCGATAGATTTCCGGCGACTGGCGCCTGGTATCGGCCTTTAGCCGTTTGATGCGCCGTAACGATCGTGCTCTGAAATACGACCTCAGGGCTCCGGGCCGCTTCGAGCAACTCTTCACGCGTCACACGTTCGATCTCACGCCGATCCTTCTCGCTTATGTCGTCAATCACGACGAGCGAATCGGCCCGCGCCTTCATCCACACCGAGGCGGCGTTGGGCGCGGCTGGGTCGAATTCCACCTCGCCTTCAAAGCCGCGGATGGCGAGCCTGGGATTGTGTCCGAAGGCCGAGAGCAACCCCTCGGCGAAAGCCTGCGCGATGAATCGGCTCCGGCTCGCCTCAACGCGATAACGCATGGCCCTTACCTCAGTCCAGCGCGCGCCGTACCTCGCGTCGCACAATTTCGGTCGTCAGCCCGTAAATCAGGTGTGAAGCGATGGAGTAAGCGTGCGTCGATGGCGGATACTCCGTCGGCGGTTTTGAAAGGCCGAGCGCCGGCACGATAATTTCGTCCGCGATCAGCCAGACCGCCGCGCCGAACGGCAAGCCCGCGCCAGCGGTCGTCGCCGGCTTCAACTCCGCTATCGCGCCGTAGAGGCCACCCGTCGCCACGCCGAACGCGTAATGTACGACGGCGCCCGCTATCTCCTTCTTCTCCCTTTCAACCAGTTCGAGGCCGAAAAGGCGTTCAGAGACCACGACGGCGGTTCTTATAGCCGCATCGTTCGCTTCCCTGTCACGGCCGCGTTCTTGCAGTTCGCGCGCGACGCCGTGTCGCGGCGAGCCTTGCTGTAGAGATTGGGCGCCGTGCGGCCTTTCGACCCCGTAAGCCATCCTGCTCCACAGCGCCTGGAATTGATTCATCACCCAGGAGGCGACCAATCCCCCGGCGGCGCCCGCTATCATCCCCTTCAACGGATCACTGTTATTACGTCTGAAGATTCGCATACGCCTTTCTCACATGGCGCTGATGCGAATGTATCGCCTGATGTCAGGAAGCATTCTGATCACTCCCACCCCGGCGACGGCCAGCGCCGCGCCGCCGATAATCTTCCACAACAGACGATCGGACTTCATCCTGCGGCCTATGCCGAAGGGATAAACATTTATGTTGAATCTCATCATTACCAGCCTCCCCTCAGAAAAACCTGGGAGCGCAGGCATCCATGCCTGCTTGCCTCGGTCAGTCGGCTATTGCCGGAAGCACGCAGGCATGGATGCCTGCGCTCCCAGATGATCTCCTAGTATTTCAGCGACGAGCGATTCGACCATCTCGACCGCTCCCTGCACTGCCGCCTCCACTATTTCACTGAGCCCCATCTGGCCTTCTTCCGGGCCAAACGTCGCCGGCTCGCAACCCACCAGCAGCACCCGGTTCAACTCGCAGTTCATTGACAGCGCCAAACCGAGCGCGCGCATCGGATTCATCGTGTGAGCTTCGACCATCATCGCCTGCGCGCCCGGTTCATTTAGTTCGTTCAAGTCCGGCTCGATGACGTAGAGAGCGCCCGGGGCGCCGCCTCGCGAAACAGCGTCTATCAGGATCGTAACGCCGTAACCGCCCATCAACGCGTAAGCAAGATCGAGGCCGCGAATGCCGAAATCAATCACCCGCACCCCGTCCGGCAGCGGGCGTCGCGCCAATCGCTCAGCCACCACGCAACCGAAGCCATCGTCACCCATGAAAATATTTCCGATTCCGGCAATTAGAATCTTCGGCGGCGTCATCGCGCCTCCTCGGAAAATAACCACGTAGTAACGAGTAATGGTCTTTGAAAACTAAACGCAACCACGAATTCGGCAATCCGCCCGACGGCAGTAGATGGGATTCAGCAGCCGTTGCATTTATTTCCCAAACATCATCAAAGCTGGGGCGGGATTCCCCTGCCGCGGAGCGGCATTTGATCCTAGCCCGGCTTTTCAAAGCCGGGAGAGCCGTTAAGTAGTTGTTTCAGTCGCGGAGCGACGGTTGATACCGATGATCGGTATCAACCGTCGCTGCGGCGACTGAAAACGGATATGCATGGTCGACCCGCTTTGAAAAGCCGGGCTAAGCTCACGTGGTCGCTCCGCGACCGGGAAGACAGTTGTTGCATTTATTTTTCAAAGACCATTAGTCGTTACGGCCACGTAACGACTAATGTCGTTACTGCGTAGCGCGCTTTCATTGTTTCATGGCGTCGCAACGGCGCCTGAAGGCTCCTCGTCAATTTCGCCGGGGGGCAGCGGCTCGATCTCTTCCGGCGCAAAAAAGAAGCGATGGCCGGGCTGCCGGAGCATACCGAGATCTTTGCCAGGGTCGTCGTCCACAATCGCCGCGAAGTGAATCCGGCCCTCATAATCCTGTTCGATGGCTTCGACTATAGCGACGCGCCCGGCCAGAGCAATGTCAAAGATATCGGCGCCGGCTCGCGGCCTTAGCCGGATGCGGTCGCCCGGCTTGAGATCGATCCCGTCGACGTTGACCGATTCCAACGGCATTCGGTCTTCGAGCAATCGCCATTCCCAATCGTTCATCGGACGCCGCCCTCGACCCGTCGCAAACCGCGCACCGCCCCGTGCAGTTTCATCAGTTGCTCGGCAGGCATCGCTTCAGTCCGCTCCAGAATTCGCCGCGCGCGTTCGTCTCCGTCGCGCATCTCACGTTTCTCTTCGTCCGTCAGCGTCAGGATGCGCAGCGTCAGCATCTCGTCAATCTCCGTCCCGTCGAAGAGATCGCCGGCGCTTTCTGGCGCGATCTGCGGGTAGTCGTAAAGGATGATCGGCGCCGAGAGTATCGTGTCGCGCTCCCCTTCGGCGCCGACCAACACCGGGTAGGTCCCGATGTTGCGGCACGATCCGGCCACATCGCGCAACGATTCAGGCGGATCGAGCAGCGAAATAAACTCCCCGCCGCGCGCGCTCAAGATGGCGTGCGTCGAAACCAGCGAGCGCTTTAACGACTCATCGCGGCTCACGCCTGGGACGTCCGCCAGCGGCGTCAGGTTCAGGATGCGCGTCGTGATTTTGAATACCCGCTCCGCGACCTGGCGCGCGGCGATTTCAATATTCCCAAGTATCTGCTCCTGCTCCTTCCGCCTCCCCCGAGTACCCTGACTCCATGGATCATACAAGGCTCCGCTCGACCGCTTCGCCGGAAAGGCGAAAGGCTCCTGCAACGGCGCGACGAGCAGATCATCCGTTCTGAGCGCGGGCACAATCACTTCGCGCCCGACAGCCTCCTGCCAGCCTTCGCGCGCCGTCAAATGAAGGAACCGCAGGCGCACGTCAAACGCCATCCGCCAATTACTCGTCGCCAGACATTCGGTCTGCATGCAGAAAAGTTCATCGTGCGCCAGGCCGTAGTCCCGCGGATAGATTACGCCGAAGTTGAACCGCTGCCGGTTCTTGATCGCCGAGGGCCGGTATGGATAGAGCAGATAACCTTCATAGAGCAAGGCGTCGGCGATTCTTTCCACGAGTTTGAGATCCATTAGCGCACCGTCTCCTTCGCGTTCGGCTCTTCGAGCTCAGGTTCCTTCATCTCCGCGCTCACGTCCGGGATCGCTCTCTCCAACGCCTGCTCGAAGGTCGGAATGCCGTGGCGCACTTTGTATCTGTACAAACGGTCGAAGACGTCACGCCTCAAACACAGCCAGGCGCTGTTGGGATAGTAGCTGTCCATCATCTCGCGCCACGTTCGCGCGGGCAGCCGATAGCGCGCCTCCTTCTCCCAGGGAATCTGCGTCACCTGCAACGCGCCGGTTTCCGCCGCATAAAAGATCGTCCCGCTGAATAGCAACAGGAGCGGGGCTTCTCCTTCTTCCATGCCGGCGAAATACTTCGTGGCCGCTACGTTGAAATCGAACGTGCAATCGACGGGCAAATCAACGGTCGTGGCGCCGGCGAATGCGGGAACCAGGACGCTTGTGTTCGTCCACAACATGTTGCGCAGCGTGCGATCCCACTGCTCCGGCTCGCCGAATAGATCGAGAAACTGATCCCGCTCTTCATCGTTGTAACGACGGCGCGCCACTTCGAGCATGATCTGGCAGCGCAAAATGACCGAGCGCACCGGCTCGCCAGTCGCGTTACCGACGCGCAGTTTGAAGTTCAGCAGAGGCGCCACGGCGTAGGGCCGCGGCGCGACGCTCTCGATCTCGAAATTCAGGTCAGGCATGCGGTTCCCCCCCGACTTGACTCGCCCGCGCCTTCAAATCGGCGAAGAATCGCCGGATCTCTTTCCAAGCCTCCTCGCCGCCGGACAGCCCCCGCCAGTTCGAGCGAATCAACCCGGCCAGTTTGAAGCATTCGTCTACAGGCGCAAGGAAGTATTCATGCGAGCCACCCTCGCTCCCGGCCCTTCCGGCTCGATTGACGAGCAACCCCTCCACGTCCGGCGACATGCGCTTCAGCGCCGGATTGTCTTGCGCGATTTCGTCCCACATCCCCAGGTCGAGCGACGATTCAATCGGCCCTGCGGGGCTCGGATATAGCGCCACGACTCTGCCCATACTGCCGCTTTGAAAAAAGAAGGCCAGTTGAATCGGGATCAACAATCCTTCCCACTGCGCGTCCGTCATCCGAAAGTCCGGTAAGTAGCGGATCCGCCGCGGCACACGCCGGTATGCGGTCTCGCCCTGACTGCCGAACAGGATCGCGCACGCTCCGCAGACACATACCAATCGCCGCCGCTCCGGTTCGATCAGGTGCTGGTGGAGTTCGTCCAATTCGGCGCTGCAGAAATCGCAGCGCTCAATCACCGTTCGCGCGCGGGCGTACCGGCGGAGCGCGGCCAATGAGCCGTTAGGCGTCGTTCTTTCAGCCATGCGCATATGACTTCAAGCCGGAGGGATGTAGACCATCCTCGGATCAATCGGCTTCATTTTTCCCGGGTTGATGCCGGTGACGTCCTCAGGCGTGGCTTCAGCGTGCGTGCGACCATGTTTCCGGTGAAGGTCTCTCCCCGCAGGCATTCTGATCTCTTTCTCTCGTTCGGCTTCCGAATGAGGCGTTGGCCTTTCCGAAATTTCCCGCGCTTCGGGCGCCTGTCGCGGTTTAGCCATGAGTCTCTCCTTTCATTGTGGAATGCGGAATGTTTTGTCTCGCGGCGCCTACGCTTATGCGCTCGTCGTATTTGCAGGCGCCCGACAATCCCCTCAATTGCACGAGGCCATTCGCCGGCCCCGGTTCCTCACGAACGATCTGATCCCCGGTTATGATTTCCGTCACATCGGGCGCCGCTTCATAGATCGCGCGCTCAATAGCCAGTTTGAGCGTCATCGTCGACGAAGAACAATTACTGCAGTTTCCCGCAAGCCGCAGCCTGACTGTTCCGTCAGTCACGCCAAGAAGTTCGACGTCGCCGCCGTGCGACTGCAGGAACGGACGCGCCCCATCCAGCGCCTTCCTCACTCGAGTTTCCAGGTCGTACGGGTGCAGCCCGTAAAGCAACAACAGGCTCGCCACCAGATCGTCGCCGGCGAAGTCGTCCATCAGGGCATAACCCGAGTCGCCGGCCTGCGCCACGATCTCCATCAGACGATCCAGCGCCTCTCCGTGCAATTCCATCAATGATCGCGTCAACTCCAACGCGTCGGCCCGCATGCTCGGGTCAGGCGCCGTCTCGATACGGGCGATCAGCCTTTCGACGCGTTGACTCAGTCGCTGGAATGAATTCTCTTCACTCATCGGAGGCAAGGAGGCGTCTTGCGAGTTGTTTACTCGCGCCTTGGCGGCAACTCCATGTGCGCGAGTAAACAACTCGCGCCACATTTTTACGCCGCAAAACTTTTACCCGGGCCCTTATTTGATGACCCCGAACATCGGCGAATGGCGCGTCTCCAGCGTCTTGCCGGCGCCCAGATACATATGCACCCCGCAGGGCAGGCACGGATCGAAGCTGCGCACGGTTCGCATAATGTCTATGCCTTTGAAATTGTCCGGCCCGTTTTCTTCAAAAATAGGCGTGCCCTGCACCGCGTCCTCATAAGGTCCCGGCGCGCCGTAGATGTCGCGCGGGCTGGCGTTCCAGGGCGTCGGTGGGTACGGGTGATAGTTGGCGATCTTGCCGTCGCGGATCACGACGTGGTGCGAGAGCACGCCGCGCACCGCCTCGTGAAAGCCGCAGCCGATGGCCTCCTCCGGGACTTTGAAATCAGACCAGGTCTTGTTGTGCCCCGCGCGCACTTCGCCCAGCGCCTGCTCGCAGAAATAGAGAGCGCAGGCCGCCGCGTAGGCCTGGAAATAGGTTCGCGCGCGGTTGCGTTCGATGGCGTTCGACCACTTCGGAATCTTCCACTCAAACGAGACCTCGGGCAGCGTCGCTGATTTCGGCAGGTTGATGACCACGCTGTCGCCCGTGGCTCTGACGTAGCCGATGTCCACGAGCCCGTTGGCCGCCGTCGCCCATAACCGCGGCAATGGGCCCCCGCCGGTGTCGAGCGCCAGGTAATCGCCCGTCCGCTCGTCGTACCAGCGCGGCGACATCACCCACGTGTATTTGCCCTCGAAGTCGCGCTTCTGCGGCTTGGGAATCGTGGTCTGGTTCCAGGGATGGCGTTTATCCACGGGATTGCCGAGCGGGTCGTGGCTGACGAAGGTCTCTGCGTTATCCCAATCCTCATAGTACGAACTGCCGAGCAGGATGCGGATGCCGAGGTTGATCTTGACCAGATCGTTGGTGACGACTTTGTTGTCAACGATTACGCTCGGCGTGACATACATTGCGCGCCCCCACTCGGACATGTTCCGGTAGGTGTAATCGCAGACGTAAGGGTCGTTGAACGATCCCCAACAGCCCAGCAGCACGCGCCGCTCGCCGACCTTCTCGTAACCGGGCAGCGCCTCGTAGAAGAAGTCGAAGAGGTCGTCGTGCAGTGGCACGACCTTCTTCATAAATTCGATGTACTTCATCAGTCGCACCAAATAATCGGTGAAGACCTGCACCGTGCCTGCCGTTCCCACGCCGCCGGGATAGAGCGTCGAGGGGTGGACATGACGGCCTTCCATCAGACAGAACATCTCGCGCGTCAGCCGGCTCATTTGCAGCGTCTCGAGGTAGAACTCCCCGGTGAACGGGTTGAGCGCCGTCATTATGTCGGCGATGGTTCTGTAACCGTGCAACTTCGCGTTCGGCGCCTCTTTCCGCTGCGCCTTCTCCCACACGCCGGGGTTGGTCTCCCTGACCATCTGCTCGCAGTAGTCCACGCCGACCAGGTTATCCTGATAGAGGTTGTGGTCGAACATGTACTCCGCCGCCTCGCCGAGGTTGATGATCCACTCGCCCAGGTTCGGCGGCTTCACGCCGAAAGCCATGTTCTGAGCGTAGACGGCGCAGGTGGCGTGGTTGTCGCCGCAGATGCCGCAGATGCGGCTGGTGATGAAATGCGCGTCGCGCGGGTCTTTGCCCTTCATGAAGACGCTGTAGCCGCGAAAGATCGAAGAAGTGCTGTAACACTCTTTAACTTCGCTGTTCTTGAAATCAATCTTGGTGAAGATGCCGAGGCTGCCGACGATACGGGTGATCGGATCCCAGTTCATCTCCACCAGCCCCTCGGTCTTGGGCAACACCGATTTCACCGGTCTAGTCCCAGTGGCCATAAACCTCCTCGGGAAGTAGACAGGATTGACAGGATTTTTCAGGATTCAACCCAATTCACAAAATCCTGAAAAATCCTGCCAATTCTGTCTACTTTCATTGTTTCAAAGCGTGTACTGATCAATACGTTCGTGGCCGATAGCCTGTGGTGAGGCGCGGCCCCGGATGCCGCCAACTCGGTTCCTTGTTGACGGTGTTGTTGGTGATGCCGCGCAACGCGCGGATCATTCCCCCGTAGACGCCGACCACGCCCGTCGAGAGCGCCGATCCCGGCGGTTCATCCATAAACGGCATGAACTTATCCGGGAAGCCGGGCATGGTGCATGCGATGCAGACGCCGCCGACATTCGGGCAGCCGCCAACACCGCGCATCCATCCGCGCTTGGTCACGTTGCAGTTAACCACCGGCCCCCAGCACCCGATCTTGACCAGGCATTTGGGCGATCCATACTCGCCGGCGAAATCGGCCTGCTCGTAATAACCCGCGCGGTCGCAGCCTTCGTGCACCGTTTTGCCGAAGAGCCACGTCGGACGGAGTCGATCGTCGAGCGGGATCATCGGCGACAGGCCCGCCGCCTGATAAAGCAGGTAGAGCACGGTCTCCATGAAGTTGTCCGGCTGCACCGGGCATCCGGGCACGTTGACGATCGGGATCTCGGCGGTCGAACGAAAGTTCCAGCCCAGGTAATCGGCCAGCCCCATGCAACCTGTTGGATTGCCCTGCATTGCGTGAATGCCGCCGTAAGTGGCGCAAGTGCCTGCGGCGACCACGGCCCAGGCCTTCGGCGCCAGGCGGTCAATCCACTCGCAGGTCATGATCGGCTGACCCGTCTCCGGGTCAGTGCCTTGCGCCGCCCAATAGCCTTCGCGTTTGATAGTCTCGTTTGGAATCGAGCCCTCAACGACGAAGATGAAAGGATCAAGCTCTCCGCGCTCGGCGCGGTAGAAGTACTCCATGAACTCATTGCCGACTTCTTTGGCCAGTACCGGGTTGTGCAAATGTACTTTCGGCAACCCGGGGATCGCGCCGAGAATCACGTCCTCGATGCTGGGCTGCTCGGCGGCGGTCACAGAAATCGTATCACCGTCACAACCCAGACCGGCTGTGAGCCAGACGATATGGACCTCCTTGACGTCCGGCGGACGCTCGCTCAATGTTGATGCCGCTGTCGCCACTTTTCGACTCTCCTCATTGTCAATTGTTTACCAATGCCCTTTTGACGCCTTACTCCGCGACCTTCACATAGCAAACAGCCGATGATGGCCCAGCCTTATGCGGATTCATGCCGGAGGAAGTCTTAATCAGACTACAATTTTCCCATCCAAGCGATCCTACCTCTGAGTTTCACATTCGGTCGGTACAATACCGCACCCTGCTCGCGAAAAACTCATCAGGCAGACATCTTCTCCGTCGCCACAGGAGCAAGCTGCTGGTGATGATCAGCGGCTACATCGGTTTTCAATTGCGTATAGGGGTCAGCAATTGATTTGCGGCAAAGAATGAGTCAATAGAACGCTGATGACGCGGACGAGCGCGGATCATTGCTGATAAAATCCAAAAAGGTCAGCGTCAATCCGCTCTATCCGCGTCATCAACGTTCTATAAACCAGTACACTGATCTGCAACCGCTCTAGAGCGTTAGCTCGTACTTTTTACTCCAGGAATCGTCGGCTCACCCAGCCCTCCTTTGGCCCCTGGTCTGTCAGCACAAGAACTCTCACCCAAACATCGCCGCTGTTATCTGTCTGGTAATCGCCTATAACGGAGACGCCCCAATTTTCAGGCAACAGATAAGTGGCCACGTACTCCATTCCTGGCCCTTCTCTCAGATAGAGGCTGTCAGCGGCGACCCTGGCCTGAGTTATGACAGGGGATTGCCGCTGCTCTTCGTTTGCGCCTCTGAAAATCCGCCCCTCCAAAAATGGGCGCCTGAAACTCAGCCGTCTCACGTCTATTCCAATCTCCTTAAGATAAATAATCACGCCTCCCATCACCAACACGACGATCAAAATAGGAACTATGAAATTGACACCCCTAGGGCTCTTGGGTTTTCCCTTCTCATTCTCCCCCTCGCGATCAGAGGGGAATTGATACACCATCGGGCCATAGACATAGGCCGGACTTTGCGAGCGCTTCGACTGGCCGGCGCCTGCGTCTTGCGACATAACTTTTACTCTCCTGCTTGGATTGCGCCCCGTGTCGGGAAAGGGGTTCGGTCTTCGGGGAGGGATGTTTCTTCCACCTGCGTAAAACCTGTGAACCGCACGGGAGTAATTTTGTATAGGGTTGTGATAATACTATCACAATTTTTCCGCCAGGCGCTTGAATGCGAAGTAAAATTTTGCGCAGTAGCGCGCGCCGGCTAACGATTGCGCATAGGCTCATCCGCTTGTTGACGCGCGCCAATCTCGCGTTTGATATAAACATAAGAGCGGCGATGCGGCCGCGTGAAATTTGAAAAGCGCTCGACGCGCGTGTTAGATTGCCATTCGTTGTTATGCCGATTAAATTGCTTGCGCTGGATATTGACGGAACGCTGCTCACGCCCAGGGGCGAAATCACGGCTCGCAACTCGTCTGCGATTAATAGCGCGCGCCAATCAGGAGTTCAGATCGTCCTCGTCACCGGGCGTCGTTTTAATTCCGCCAGGGAACTGGCGCAACGGCTCGACACGGGCGCGCCGCTTATCTCACACAATGGGGCGTTGACCAAGAACGTGGAGACGCTGGAAACGCTTGATTATCATCCGCTCGACGTTGAAATCGCCCGCGCCATCATCGGCATTGGCCGCGAATGCGGCGCGGACATGATCTGCTGCGACGACCCCCACGGCCTGGGGAAGATGGTCATCGAAGGCGTTTCCGATGAGAACAAATCGCTGCATCGTTATCTGGACAAATACAGCGACTCGGTCAGCGTCGTCTCCGACCTGCTCGAATATATCGACCACCCGCCGATTCAGATAATGTTTTCCGGCCACTGCGACCCGATGGACGATTTCGCCGCGGGCATGAACGCAGCGATGGGCGAAAGTATTCAGCTTTTCAAAACACGCTATCGCTCGGCCGACCTGACGATTCTCGACGCGCTGAGCGTCACGGCGTCGAAGGGGGCGAGCCTGGCGACCATCTCGAAAAAACACGGCGTCGCGCGCGAAGAGGTTATGGCCATCGGCGACAATCACAATGACCTGACGATGCTTCGCTACGCGGGCCTCGGCGTGGTGATGGCGAACGCCGAAGACGAATTAAAACGGATGGGTTTCGAATTGACCTCGTCGAATGAGGAAGACGGCGTGGCCGAAGCGATAGAGAGGCATATTCTTTAGCTAATGGCGGGACAGGCTTTGGTCTGCCCGCGACATGAATTGCGCGAGGACAGACTAAAACCTGTCCCGCTATTTTCATTCTTCAAGACGCTTGCATATGGCTTCGATCGGCGCATAATATGCGCCAACTGGCGGAAAATCCTCGATTCAGGTTAGGGTTCAAATCGAGGCCGCCGAAGGGCCGAGGAAATGAAGGCTCAATTAAGAAGTTGAAGACTGCGTAAGCCGGGCGGGGTGTGGCAAAAATACTCGCCCGGCTTTGCTGTTTGAGCGTTGTCGCTGAGCGAGAATCGGAACGGCGAAGATTGAAATATGCCAAGAAGAAGCGACGCGCGAAATTCTGTCCGCGCCCGGATCGAACCGCAGGCGCGGATTTAGCATCTGAACCGCGTCATCGGACAGTACCGTGGCGGGTTATCAGTTGATCCGCTCGCGCTACCGTTCCGGTTGTCGCGATGGCTGAAGTAGAAGGAGGTCTAATGTTTCGTCTATTGAGAGTGAGTTTAGTTTTGACGCTTTTGACGCTGCTGAGTCCGGCTTCGAGCGCGACTTCGGCTCAAAGCCAATCGGCCACGTTACGTTCGGTCGACGGGCGTGAAGTCAAATTGGCTGAGCAGAAGGGCAGAGTCGTGGTGATGTCCTTCGGTGGGACCTGGGTTCCGCTGGCGTCCAAAGAGCTGCCCGCGCTGCAAAAGATCGCTGATCGTTATTCGTCCCGCGGGGTGCAGGTTTACTGGGTGAGCATCAACAGCTCGAAGCCCGGCGCGCGCAATTACGCATCGGACGACGACCTGCAAGCATTCGCGCAGAAGCATAATCTGAAAGTTACTGCGCTGCGCGACCCCGATCAGACGGTCTACAAATCGTTCGGCCTGGACGCCGTGCCGACGGTCGTAATCATCGACCAACAGGGCAATCTGGCGCATAAACACGTTGGATTCGGCGCCGATCAGGGCGAGGCCTACGGCGAACTCATTCGGGTGATTGAACGGCTGTTGAAATAATGTGGCTGCTTATCCCCCCGCCAAAATCATGTCCACGCGGCGGCTGACTTCGCGAAGGTAGGCTTCGTCGCCGCCCGGCAGTTCTACGGTCAAATATCCGCTGAATCCGATATCACCAATCGCCTTGCGGACCTCCTTCCAATCGATGCTGCCTTCGCGCAATGGGACCCATTGGCGGGTTTCGTACTTGAAATCCTTGAGGTGGAATTTGACGATCCGTTCGCCGAGCGTGCGAATCCACTCTTGCGGAAAGCCGTACATCACTACGTTGCCGACGTCGAAATAGGCCTTGAGGCGCGGGCTCTTGAATTCGTCCACGTATTTGGCGGTGTCGTAAGGCGTCAGCAGGAACTTGTTCCAGACCGGTTCGACGCCGATGACCACATCCAACTCCTCGGCCAACGGGAGAAGCTTCCTGATGTGCGGTTGTGAGCGCTCCCAGGCTTGCGGAATGGTCGTGTCGGGTCTGACCACAGCCGGGACCAGCAAGACCGTGTCGGCGCCCCAGAGCTTCGCGTTGCGCAAAGAAATTTCCATCCGTTCGGCGCCCTTCTTCACATCGTCCGGATTGGGGCTTGAAAACGGCCACTCCCAATGCCCCATATTCATTACCGAATGAATTCTGATCTTCGCCTTCTCGGAAGCCTCCTTGATCTGATCGGCCTCTTTCGGGTCGGCGATCGTCTGCGCCTCGACGCCTTCAAAGCCGACGTCTACGGCGAGCTTGAACCGGTCGAGGTAGCTCATCTCTTTCGGTAGCATGGTGATGAGCACGCCCTTTTTGAGCCGTCCTTCCTGCGCCGAGGTCGGCGCGGGCGAGCCGATGAGACCGTTTTGCGGCAGAAACGTCGCCGCGGCGCACATTGCGGAAGTCCTCAGAAACTCTCTTCTGTTACTCATAAGCTGCGCGTCCTGTTCCTAGGGGAAAGTTGGTGGTGCAGATTTACAATCTTTGAAAAATAAATGTGACAATTGTTTTCCCGGTCGCGGAGCGACCATGTGAACCTAGTCCCGGCTTTTCAAAGCCGGGACAAAAACGCATCCACTGTCAGTCGCGGCAGCGACGGTTGAGTTCGCCGATCAGTTTCAACCGTCGCTGCCGCGACTGAGACGACTACGAGCCACACCCGGCTTTGGAAAGCGGGGCTAGAATCAATCGCCGCTGCCGCGGCTGCGGAAGTGTTGTTATATTTAATTCTCTATGACCGCTAGTCTGTCCGCCCTCAATCAATACTACGGAAAGTCTAAAGTCTGCCCGTTATTGGCTGCGCCGAGTCAGTTTTTCACTCTCGCCGTTCCGATTGATTTGAGTGTCGTCGGACAACAAATAATCATCCAGGTTGAGCCTGAGAGTCCCACCCGCGTCACTGAACATGTCGTCCAACCCTAGTTTGCGGCGACGATAGCGCTTCCACTGAAAGAGCGAGAAACCTATGGCGCCACCTAAAATGAGCGCGCTGAGTATAGCGATGCCCGTCCAGTAGAAGGAGCCAACCATAGTCTTGAGTGTTCTAGTCATGTTCTCGACCGCGAGCGGATCCTCCGGGCGGAATTCGAGTGGAATGTCAGTGAACTTTCGCCCCGCCCAGTAAATCTTCTTTTGATACTTGATCTGGCCCACGATGTTTTGCGCCGCGGTCATGTCTTGAACGTTCGACATCACGACGACGTAATTGCCGACGCGTTTGAATATCAGCCGGTCTTTCTCAGTTTGAGGAAGAGAATTGAAATGATCCCGAACTCTCGCGGCGCCATCCGCGGCCGATTGCGGCGCATAGTACTCCACAATGATCAAATTCATTTGCCCGCCGCCGCTGCGATAATCCGCCGTGGTCACTTCAGCCCCGAATCCAAATCCGATCACGTCTTTCAGACCGCTGAAATTTTTCAGCCTGGTCAGCGCCGCCGGGCCGACGATGTATTTTTCGCTCTCCGCGATTTTGTCCGCTTCGGGCAAATGCAGTGGCAACGGCGGAAGTTCTCCCTCGCCGCCGATCAGATCGGGCTTTATCGCTTCAAACATCTGTCGATCGGAATCCGCGTCAGCCTCGCGGCTGGAAACTCTGACGACGTAGCGGCCCTGGAGCCATTCGCGGCTGTTCGGGGGGAGTTGTCCCCGGTTGAACGTGAACAATCCGTACGCGCCGGGTATTAGATTCAACTCGAAGACTTCGACCGACGATTCGACACGGCCGTCTGTGTAAACTCGGCTGATGACACTTTGCAGACCGTACTCTCCGAGCACATCGGCGTCGGGCAGGTCCGAAAGTCGCTGCCCGTTAAGAACGCGCGCCGGACTGACCGCACGCCACCTCTGGCCGAGGCGATCGGGCAATAATTCTTTGTCGCCGCTTTGAGCTTGAACGCCCTGCGCGGTCAAAAGCAGAACGCAGAAAACACCAAAGAGGATCGAGAATAGAGGATAGAAGATTGAAGACTGAAGATTGAGGATAGAAGTTCGCGTCGTTGCGCGGAGGGCGATCCTCGATCCTCGATCCTCGATCCTCGATCCTCGCCCCACTTCTGTGTTCTCATCTCGTCGTTTCCAAAGAGTCACATCCATATTTCTCAGCATATTTCGGCGCCCCCTCATTCAATTCAAATACTGCAATTGCTCCATGATCATGTCCGCGTATTTGCGAGGATTCTTGACGTTATTCATCACCATTTTAGTGTCGAGCGCCGCGCTGTCAATCAGCACGTCTCCGACGCCTATTAAGCGTTCTTTCAGTGTTTCACTGACTTCCACATTGTCTATATGACGTAGCGGAATATTTTTCGTGTCCTTTGAAAATATCCCCGTTCTAATCTCAAGCTTGGCGCCGGTCAGCGTATAGACGGTACGCTTCAGTCGCATATGTCGAATAATCGGCCTTATGAAAAATACCGCGGCGGCGATCAGCGCAATCCCTAAACTGCCGCGCGCATAGGCGACCCCGGCCGTCACGATCAATGATAGCGCGATAGCCACCAGATAACTGGGCAGGACTTCGAAAAACGCCGGCGTGATGCTGAAGATCACCTGGTCCTGATCGGCGATGTTTCCGCGGTAATCGTCGTCGCGTCGTTCCGGATGATCATCCTTATACTCTTCGTATTCTTCGGACGATTCCTGATCGGGATCGTATGGAATCACAGGCGCGCGGCGCGCTGGCCTGGGAGGCGCCGCCGGGCGCGCCGAGCCCCTCGGCCCGGCCACTCCTTTGTTCGGAGCCTTCGAGCCGCAGCGGTTGCAGAAGAGACTTTCAGGCGTCAGACTGTTTCCACAATGCTGACAGAACATACTCATAAGTTTCCGCCGATGGAGACTGCCGGCTTATAGCCGGCAGAGGAAATCGGCATCGCGCGGAGCTTTTAGCGCAGCGCGATCCTCTTTCCTTGTTATACTTTTTTCGAGCAAAGGCACTCTCTTCGAGAGAAACAGTTTCGCTCTTTGAAGTTTAGATACGAGGTTGTCTGTCCTAATACTCGACATACGTAAAATCTAAAGAGTTGCAATGTCCGTGATCGGCGTGCCTTTCACGGATGCGGCGTCGTAACCCGCCGCTAAAGCCCACACTTCGGTCGGGCTAATTCTGCCGAATAAAGCCGCCGTGCTTTAGCCGGTGGAATGGTTACTTGATTACCTCAGATATTACTCTACCGCGCGCGGTTTTCATTTCCAAACCGAGGAGTCTCGCCACCGTCGGCGCGATGTCGACCAACCGCGCGTATGGCGTCTGCGTGCCCGATTTTATTCCTTTCCCCGCAATGACGAACAGCGCCCGCATCTCTACCCGCGAGGGCGCGTAGCCATGCGCCGCGCGGTCCGAGCCCTTGGATAAATTGGTTATGGACGAGCCAGTAGTTCTGGACGTGATTGTGTAAAACGGCGCCGCGTCGAGATATAGCGCGGCGCGAGGGTCGGCGCCGAGCTTGGTCGCCTCGCGCCTGTTGATGATTCTCCAGATGGGACTGTCCGGCTTCTCGGCCTGTTGAGTGAAGAAGGTCTCGACTTCGCGGATGAAGTCTTCGTCTTTCGGATCTTTGACGAAGACGGCTGCGGAACCGCCGAAGGACTGCGCGACGGCCCGC
>DATCXQ010000425.1:0-6660 GCA_036565725.1 Blastocatellia bacterium | reverse complement strand
CCGGGCCTTCCCCGCCGCGAATTTGCCCACGCCTGACCCGATGCTCGACGAGTCGAGCGCATGGATTACTTCCTCAGCGCCACGCCCCAAAGGCGCGCCGAGGATGACGGCGCGCGCCGCCGTCGAGGCCCTCCGATCGAGCCGCGTCAGATTGGATTCGTAGTCCTGCGTTTCTTTGTCGTAGCGCGGCTTCCCTGCCGCCGACACCCGCGCGCCGACCGCCGCCGCCTGCCCGACGGGGCCGAGCCGCTGAAGATCGAGCGCCGTATCTCCGACAACGACCTCCGGGTTATAACGTTCGCCGAGAACCTCGCGCGCCGCGCCAATGTCCTGCCGATCGTCGTCATCTCCCCCGCCCGTAAAACCCAGGTAGCCGAGGGAGCCGAACGCATAGAGAGTTATCCATGCGGCCGTGCCGACAAGACTTTGACGGTACAGTTCCGCCGTGTCTCGAGCGTAGGCGTCGCTCTGCATCTTCGGCGGCTTGCCCTGACGCACGCTCTCCTTCATTTCCCTTCTCGACTTGGCCAGGCGCGACCCGACTCGAACGATGCCCGCCGGCGAGTACCGGAAGAGGGCTGTATCCACCGCGGCCGAGGGAATCTTCGAGAACGTGACGACGAAATCAACCGCCGCCTTCCAGACTGCCTCGAAGTGCGGCCCCCCTCGCTTAACCCGCTCCGGCTCGCGAATCTTCTGGACTAGATCATGCGCCCAGGTCGGATAATCCAATTTAAACCTGTTCGCCTCATCCGCAGCCGCGGCCACCATCGCCGGCGACGGTTCGTGCGCGAGGTCCCGAGCCAGGGCCTTAACGTCGTCCTTGCTCAATCCGAGACCAGGATTATCCCTCGCGATCTTCCTGGCCGTCGCGTCGGCCTCGGCCGCCAGCGCGGTCGCAAAGACGATGTTATAGAAAGTCACGTCGGCCGCGCCCTGGACCCGCCCGATCGCCATGATCGTCTGATCGAGGCCTGGAAGCAGTCTCGGCCGATGGCCCAACTCGTACTTGTCGGTCCCGCACGTGATCTTCTCCGGCTCCTTCGATCGCCGGCGCTTCTTTTCGATCTGTTCCGCCATCTCGCCGGCGAGCTGCGTCTCCGTGACGCCGTAGACCATCATGTCCTTGATGTCGCCGAACGCCGATCCCACGCCGCTCAAGATGGCCTTCACTTCGCGCGCCATCGCCGGCGCCCACGTCCGGATATCGGCGGGCGGTTTGTCGTAAGGGATGCCCCATTTCTTGAAGACCTTCGCCGGGACGAGAAAATCAATCGCCTTCTGCGCTTCGTGCAGCGGAAACTGCCAGGCCTGATAAATGAGGTTCATCTCCGGGATGTGCAGCGCGCTGAGGATCGAGGCCCTGTATCCCTTGCTGACGTACTCGGCGGGATGGGTGTATTCGACGGCCTTCGAGAGATGGTTGGAGAGCTTCACGCGCGCCCGCTCGATGCGCCGGCGCGCCTTCTCCCATTCCGCGCTTCCCCGCTTGGCATTGTCCATCGCGGCAGACTGAGATGCGATCTCCTGGACCAGTCCGGAGGCCTTATCAATGAACGCCTTTTGCCTGCGTCCGAACGCGCCGGCGATGCGCTTCGATCCGAGTTTCTCAGCCCAATAAGTCGCCCGGGCGAACGGAAGAGATCCGGCCTTGCCGCGCGCGAGGGCCTCGGTTAGCTGTTTCAGCGTCTCCTTGCGGATGGATTCGGGATCAACCTTCATCGCCGCATGGCCGAACGCATCGGCGATCGGGCGATCGGGCGTTGTCTTCGGCTTTTTCGGACGGTTAAAGAGGGATTGAAAGGCGCCGGCAGGGCCGAAACCGAGATAGGTTCCCGGCGCATCGCGGCGCGTCGCGGCGACGAAGTAATCATCATCGATTCGGACGAGTTTGTTTCGATCATCTTCGGGGAGCGAGGAAGGATAGTCATGCTGAAGGAGAAATATGCGCCCCTCTTCGGAGAGCCGCTTCATCGCGGCGTCAAACTCTTCTTTGCCCATGTCCGAGAATTCGGCGCGAAGTTGACTCATCTGGACGGGAACGTCGGAGGCCGGCTTGAGTTTGGCCATGCGCTTCACGATCTCAATTCCGACGTCGGACTGCGGTTTTTCCTTCGGCTTCCGTGGCCCTTCGACGATCTGCCGCCCCCTCTCGCGCATATTGTCGGCCTGAAGCGGCATGCGCCTGCGTTCATCTTCCGCGCCTCCTGAGAAGATGACGCAGGCGCAGGAAAAAGACCACATCGAAAAATCAACAATAGAGTGACCATGCCTCGCAAGAAGACCACTACCATAGACGAGATACTCGCAATCCCTCACACCAAACTCATAGACGGCCAACCCTACGTCCGCATCGCGTATCGAGACACCGCCGGCAAATGGCGGGACAAGGCGCGCCGCGTTAACTCCGTGGCCGAGGCGATCTCCGCCATCGAGAAAATAAGACAGGAGATCGGCGACCGCGGACCCGGAGCCTACTACGGCGAGAAAATGATATTCGCCGAACTCCTGGAGGAGTGCCGAAAGGCCAAGCTGATCCCGAAGTGGTACGCCGACCCACTCATCGAACACTTCGGCCAGAAGCGAATCAAGACGATCACTTACGGCGACATCGAGCAGTTTAAGGCGGCGCGATCGGCCGTGAAGAAGGAGTTCCGCGACCCGGACGACCCTGAAAAGATGATTCAGCTCGATCGCAAGCCCGCCACCGTCAACCGTGAACTTGAATGGCTCCGGAGAATCCTCCTCTATGCCGTGCGACACGACTGGCTACTAAAGAATCCTTTCCAGAGAGGGCCGGCGCCGCTGATCCGCAAGTCGGAAGAGAAGCGCAGAGACCGAGTCCCAACGCCTGACGAAGAGGCGCGCATCCTGGCCGTCTGTGTCGGCCTCCGCGAGCATCTGCGCTCGATCCTGATCGCGGCTCGAGATACTGGCCTGCGCAGGGGCGCGCTGCTCTAGCTCGAGTGGTCGGCCGTGGACCTCGACGGCGGATTCTTGAGGATCCCGGAAGGCAACAAACTCAAGAATCGGCCGAAGGTCATAGCCATGACCTCTCGGCTCAAATCCGAGCTTCAGCGGCTGCGTGAGAAATGGGAGAAGACGGCCGAGGAAAAGAGATCGGAATACATCTTCGACGGAGTCAAGGACATCAAGCGGGCCTACCGAACCGCATGCCGCGTGGCCGGCGTGAAGGGCTTGCGCTTTCACGACTGGAGACATGGATTTGCGACCGACCTGATGGAGGCCGGCGTCGAGGAGCGCCTCGCAATGCGCGCCACGGGACACACGAGCGCGGAGACTCACGCCATTTACACGAACGTCGACGAGCGGCTCGCTCGAACGATCGCCGACCGCCTCGACCAACTGCATGAGCGCCGACAGGGAAGGGGGGCGGACGAAACAGACTCAGCCTCAAATAATTTTATCAACTAGGATTGGGAGTGAAATTGGGAGTTCAAAAAAAAAGGGTGCGGCAAAAAACCGCAACCCTTTTATTTTTAGATCGGGGCGAGAGGATTCGAACCTCCGACCTCTCGGTCCCAAACCGAGCGCTCTACCAAGCTGAGCCACGCCCCGATAGGTTGGCAATTATACACGCCATACGGTCGAGTTCAAACCGGCTCAAAATTCGCGCCCTTTGTTGAAGGCCAGCACGTCCTCGACACCGAGTCGAGGCTTGCGCGGCCAGTTGCCGGGGGCTGGATAACCGACCGTCAGAAGCATTACCGGGACGTACCGATCCGCGATATTGAATTCGCGCTTCACGCCCGCGGGGTCGAAGCCGATCATCGGGCCGGTCGCGAGCCCCTTGGCCTGGGCGGCGATCATCAGCGTCATCGCGGCGAATGAGGCCGACCGGATCGCCTCGTCGCGGGCGAACTGATCGTCGGCGCCGTAACTTGAAGCCGCGCTCCGCGCCCACCCCTCCGCCGTCGCCTGATCCATCAAACCACCGTCAACCATCGGCTTCAAAATTTGAGGCAGTTTCTCGTAACCGCGCATGTCCCCCAGCACGATGAAGGTCACCGCCGCGTCGACCACCTTCTGCTGGTTGTACGCCACCGACTTCAACCGCGCCTTTTCCTCCGGGGCCGTGACCGCCACGAATCGCCAGTTCTGAATGTTGTAAGCCGAAGGGGCCTCGGTGGCGTAAGAGACCAGCTCCTTGACTTCGGCCTCGGACAGAGTCCGCGAAGTGTCAAATTTATTCGTCGATATTCGTTGCTTGATCAGTTCAATCGTGTCCATCAAATAACTCCTTCCCAGAAAATCAACCACAAAGAAACGAAGGAATGGAAGAGGGTCGAAGATCGAGAATCGAGGATCGCGTCGTCGAGCCTGAGGCGATTCTCGATCTTCGACCCTCAATCCTCGATTGTTATGGCAGGTCGATCAGAATAACCTCGCTCTCACGCGCGCCGACTATATCAAGCTCAGCGACGTCTGTAACGCGGGCCTGATCGCCCTCGCTCAGCCTCTCTTCATTCAACGTGACCTCGCCTTCGATCACGTAAAAGAACGCGCGCCGTCCCGGTTTTAACTCGTGCGCGACGCGGTCGCCCGAGCGCAGACGCGAGACATAAAACGTCGCGTCCTGATGAATCTTCACCGCGCCGGGGGCGTCCTGTCCCGAAGCTATTGGCAAAAGCGCGCCGGCGCGATGCTCGGGCGTAAACCGCCTCTGCTCGTACGAGGGAGTCAGCCCGGCGCGCTCGGGCAACACCCACATCTGGAGCAGTTTGGCTGGCTCTTCTTCCGAAGCGTTGAATTCGGAATGCGCGACGCCTGTGCCCGCCGTCATCCGCTGCACTTCCCCGGCGCGAATCAGCCCGGCGCCGCCAGTGCTGTCTTTGTGCCGCAGCGCGCCTTCCAGCACGTAGGTCACGATCTCCATCTCGCGATGCGGATGCGTCGGGAATCCCCCGCCACCCGCGACCGTGTCGTGGTTGAAGACTCGCAGCGGCCCGAAAGTCACGTTGTTCGGGTCGTAATAGCGATCGAAACTGAACAGCCAATACGCTGACAACCAATCGCTCTCAAGATGAAATCTGTCTTTCGCTCTGATGATTCGCATTGCTCTCCTCCGAAAATCGCCTACGTAGTAACGGCCACGTAACGACTAAAGTCGTTACTACGTAGCGCGTTAAAACCCCGTAAATCCCGCCAGATAGTTCACCGCTCAATTGTTTCTCAATTAACAATCTGGCCTAAAAAACGCCCGCTCTTTCGGCGGGCCTGAAGCTCATTCGCCCAACAGCTTCCCCAGCAGATTGAAGAGTGTCTTCTGCTCTTCGCGCGTCAGCTGACGCATCTCCTCGTTGGCTGAGCCGATCACATCGGGCGCCGTCTCTTCTAAGAACTTCGCCCCCTCGTCGGTCAGCTCGACCAGGTTGACGCGGCGGTCCTCGCACGACAGCCGCCTGACGAATTTGCGCTCCTCGAGCGAGTCGAGGAGCTTCGTTACGTTGGCGCGCGACGAGAGCATCTTCCGGCCGATCTCGGCCTGCGAGATCGGCTCGCCCGCCCCGTTCAATATCCGCATCACGTTGTAATGGTTATCGGTCAGCCCCCAGCGCCCGAAGCGCTCGTCAGAGGCGCGCCACAGTCGGTCGCCGACCCTCATAAGTCTGACCATCGCCTGCTCGGCGACGCTCGGCGGAATTTTCACTCTCTTCGCCATGCCGGAGCCATCATATATATTCACCAGTTGATTGTCAACCAGGAAACAAATTTTGTATCGCGGGCGGGCCGGGCCGGGGGACGGCGCAGGAAGCGTTAGCGCGGCCGGTCGTCTGGTAAGGCGCGCATCCGCAGGCGTGACAAGTCACTACCGCATCGTGCGGTCATTGCGTCCAGGCTCGGATCGGCGTAAAGTCCGGCGCCGGAATCAGTAACGAGCCCTATGCTCTTCTCGATCATCAAATTAATAGCGCGCCCACTGTTCCGCGTCCTGTTCTCGGTCGAGCACCAAGGCGTCGAAAACGTGCCCGAAGAGGGCGCGGTGATCATCGCGGGCAACCACCCGTCGTACCTGGACCCGCTGCTGGTCGGGCTTCCGATCAGGCGCACGATCCGGTTTATGGCCTGGGACGCGCTCTTCAAGGTTCCACTGCTCGGCCAGATCATCAAGGCGGTGGGCGCGTTCCCCGTCGACATTCGCAAAGGCCGGGGCGAAGCGGCTTATCGCGAGGCGCGGCGCGTTCTCGAAAGCGGCGAGGCCTTGGGCGTCTTTCCCGAAGGCCAGCGTTCGGACCAGGCGGCGATGGGCGATTTGCGCGCGGGCGTGGCCAGGCTGGCCATCGAGACCGGCGCGCCGATCGTGCCCGTGACGATCGGCGGCGCGATGCGCGCCTGGCCCAAATGGAAATTGCTGCCGCGACCGGCCAAGATCGTCGTGCGCTACCACGACCCGATCCGTTTGAGCGAAGAGGAGCGCGCGGCGAACCGCGACAACCGCGAATTCCAGCGGCAGGTAACCGAGCGCGTGGCGACGAGCTTCAATCGATCGCTCCTCCCGTCCATTCACGGGGCCGAATCGCTCGAACACTGGTATCGACAGCCGCCGTCGCATGTCCGCAGCTACGAATGGGCGCCTGCGATCGCGACGATGATCGCGACCGTCGTGGCGGGCCGCCGCGGGACCTTAGCCGCACACTG
>DATCXQ010000409.1:0-13848 GCA_036565725.1 Blastocatellia bacterium | reverse complement strand
ATGGCGGCGCACTCCGCCCGCCGAGCTTCAATAGCCGTTTCGGGTGGGACGGAGATCAGTCGCGCAACCGTCTGCCTAAGTTCGTCGGGGATGACCGGCTTGATGAGGTAATCTCTCGCGCCTGCGCGGATGGCCTCTCGTATGTCCCGCAGGTAAGCTGTGGCTGAGCAGAACAATATCGGCGTATGTGGGTCGAACTCGCGAATGAGGCGGCACATCTCGACCCAGCTTCCACTAGGCAACCAGTTGTGCAGAATGTAAAGGTCGAAGTATCCCCGCCGAGCTGCGAAAAGCCCTTCGTCGAAGCCGCGGGCGCAGGTGAGCTTATATTCCGCGAGGGTGAGCGCCGCTAATTCCCTTGCGTCTTCCTCGTCTTCGACCAAAAGGATTCGCTTCCTCTCTCTGTTAGAGTTCATCATACCTTTCGTTCGCTCCGTGGGATTGGCGCGTTTATATATGAGGGTGGCCAGTGAGAATTCTTTCTCGTCTCTCCTTGGAAGTCAAAGAAATCAGCGCGAAAAGTGGGAGAAAACCGGACGGTGTCATAGCAGTATAGGATTGCAAATCACTTTGGAAGTGGAAGCCGCCGCTTGTTGATAAGCCGATAGAATTCAAATCGGCCAAGGAATGTGAATAATTCCCTGAGTGCAGGCCTAAGAGGAAAACCGTAAAACGGAAGAGGAGTTGAGCAGAATCAGACCGCTCAGTGGCCGCCTCTTCACCGGAAACTTTGTCTCCTTGTCTTCCTTGTCCCTCTTCTCCCCTTCAGCCGGTGACCAACATCAACTGCAATCGCGTTTGCAGCTTCTGCATCGCCGCGGCGACTTCTGTGAAACTCTCGGCCGAGCGGGCGGGCCCGAGCAGCGGGTCGGAGGTCATGAAGGGGTAGTTGCCGTAGCCGGCCTCGACCGCGCCCCAGAGCATCTCCACGCAGGAGTCGATCTCGCCCAACTGCGCGCAGACTTGCGCGGTGATGTAGTAGTGATAGCCGCCCAGCTGAATCGGCGCGGAGAAGGTTTCGGCGAGAATCTGTTTACCGGCGTCGCGCTCGCCGCTGATCGCGAGCATCAGAGCGCGCGCCTGTGAATAGAACCATTCCGTGCCCCCGCCAGCGACCATCGTCTCGAGCCGGCGCACGGCGTCTTCGTCTTTGCCTTCGCAGATGTCAGTCGCCGCCAGCCAGAAATGTTTTTCGGGGATGGAGTCGGAGCAGGCTTCGAGTTCACGGCGCGCTCCGGCGTAGTCGCCCTTCTGATATTGAAGGAAGCCGAGCATGTGCGGATAGGCCACCGGGTTGATCTCGGCGGCTTTGCGGAAGAGCGTCAACGCGATCTCGGGCAGACCGGCGTAATCGTAGGCATGTCCCATCGCCTGGTAAGCGTACTCGCTGTTTGGCGCGGCCTGGAGCAGTTGTTTGCAGATGACCAGCGCGTTCTTCAGGTCGCCCTTCTCGCCGTAATAGACCGCCAGCCAGAAGAAGGCGGATGGCAGTTGCGGGTTGATTTCCAGCGCCTTGCGCGCCGCCGCCTCCGCCTTGTCGAGCATAGTTTCGTCGCGCAGGTTGACGCGGGCGTTGATGTAGCGGCCCGCCAGCGCGGCCCAGGCCGGGGCGTATGACGAATCGAGTCCGACAGAAGCTTCGAGCATCCCGATCGCCTGCCGGCGATCGGTGGGCGTGTCGCCGAACGCGAGGCCGCGCAGGTAGAACTCGTAAGCCATCGGGTTGCGCGCCCCGTCGTGTTTGATCGCCTCCTGCTCGCCGGTCGTGACATTGAGCCGCAGGCCGCGAATCAACTCCTCGCAAATTTTGTCCTGCAGCGCGATGACGTTGTCGAATTTAAGGTCGATGCGCTCCTGCCAGAGGATCTCGTTTCTCGACACATCCACCAGTTGCACATTGACGCGGAACATGTCGGCGGCTTTCAAATAACTGCCCGACAGGATCGTATCGACCTGCAACTCGCGGCCGATGGCGCGCGGTTCGACGACCTGGTTGCGGTATTTCTCGACAGCCGACGACGGGCGGACGATCAGCGATTTGAGCGGGGCGAGCTGTGTGATGACGCTGTCGGCGAGCGCGAAGCCGAGGAAGTCGATTTCGGAGTCGCCGGCCAGATTGCGGAGCGGCAGGATCGCCAGTCGCCTTCGAATCGTCCCCGTCAATGAGCCCGTCGGGGCGTAGTCTGGAAAGGTCGCAATCCGTTCGGTGGTGAAACCGGAGGCGCCGAACGTGGAGGCGAATTCGTATTCGGCGGCGAAACCATCCGGATCGTCGAATGCCTTGCGCAGAGCCTGTGCGAATTGGGTGGCCGAAGTGAAGCGCGCCTCGCGGTCTTTCGCCAGGGCCTTCATGACCACCGATTCTATGGCTGCGGGGATTTCGGGACGGGCCGCGGTCATGGGCGGCGGCGGAGTGTTGATCTGATGCGTCAGCAGCGCGCCTGGCGTCCCTTTGCCGAATGGCGTCGAGCCGGTGAGCATCTCGTAAAGCACGACGCCCAGGCTGTAAATGTCGGAGCGGGCGTCGAGCGTCGTGCCCAGGCTCTGTTCCGGCGACATGTAGGCCGGCGAGCCGATGATGTTCGCCCCTGTCAGATTGGCGCCTTCCTCGTCCGGCTGGGACTCGCGCATTTTGGCGATGCCGAAATCGAGGACTTTGGCGAGAATCTGTCCGTCGGATTGTTCCTCGACCATGATGTTGTCAGGCTTCAGGTCACGGTGGATGATCGTGGCCGAATGGGCGGCGGCGAGCGCCGAGCAGATTTGCCCCATTAGATTGACGCTCAGCCCGATTTCGAGCGCTCCCTGACCGAGCAACTGGCGCATGCTTTTGCCGCGCGCCAGCTCCATCACGATGTAGGGGCCGTGGTCGCTGATGCCGTAATCATAGATCTGAATGATGTTGGGGTGGCGCAGCGAGGCGGCGGATCGCGCCTCGCGGCGAAAACGCTCCCGCATCTTTTCGTCGCGGCTCAAGGCCGGGAGCAGAAGTTTGATCGCCACCGCGCGGTCCAAACCCAGTTGCGTAGCCTCGAACACCGCGCCCATCCCGCCGCGACTGATCAACCGCTCTATGCGGTAACGCCCGGCCAGCGCCGCTCCGGATTGCATTCCGTACCAACCTCCGGGGGCGGGGGCGTCAGGCGCAGCGAGATCGGGATCTCTGTCCAACACCTCGTTCATTGTGTTTTCTCCATCAGGTCTGGTTTTTGAATCGGACGGATATATGCCGCGCAACACACACCCATACTACGTGAAATCGCCGGTCTTCAGATTCACAGCGGTCCCGGCTTCGCCCTTATGGACGCCCCTGGGTTCTACCGGTTCCGGGACCGGCGCTATGGAGGATAATGCCACGAAATGTTCGAATCAGGTAGGTCGGCCCACATAAATTCTTTCGTCAGCTCGCCGGAAAATCCCTGGGTACGCATCGCTTCCAGTGTGCAGTCGCGGGGAAAGATGTATTGATCGGGATCATAAGCCCCCGAAGTCGCCTCGCTTGTATTGGGCGATTATTGCTTGCTTACGTACGCGTCCTGCACAATCGCGCCGCGGGCCTCCAACGGGCTTGGGCCCAAGCCTAAACGCTGGAAGAGATGCGTACCCAGGGGGATTTTCATTATTTCGGCGCGTCGCAACGCGACATGAAAGCCCCTCGCGAGAATCGGTCTGGTCAAACAAAACCCTCTCCGGTAAAATCCGAACTTACTTTACCTCTCTATCTCACATCCCGAGAACAAACTCAGGAGAAGGATTCGATGTCATCTGCAGGTAAGTTAGCGATTCTGGTGGGCGGCGGGCCCGCCCCCGGCATCAACGCCGTCATCTCTTCATCGACAATCAAAGCGATCAATGAGGGGTTTGAGGTCCTTGGCGTTCAGGACGGCTTCAAGTGGCTGGTCAGGCGCGACGCGACGAGAGCCAGGACGCTCTCGATTGACGACGTTTCGCGCGTCCATCTGCGCGGCGGCTCGATACTCGGCACGGCGCGTGAAAACCCGACCCGGTCCGAGGAGACGATGAGGGCCGTCATCGACACGCTCAAACAACATGGCGTGACTCATCTGGTGACGATCGGCGGGGACGACACGGCGTTGTCGTCGAGCACGGTGGCGGCCCGCTCTGACATTCGCACGGTCCATGTGCCGAAGACGATTGATAACGACCTTCCGCTGCCGGCGCACGTCCCGACATTCGGTTTTCAATCCGCGCGCCACACCGGCGTGGGGCTTGTGCAGAACCTGTCGGAGGACGCGCGCGCCACGCGTCGCTGGTACATCGTGGTCGCGATGGGGCGACAGGCCGGCCACCTCGCGCTAGGCATAGGCAAGGCGTCGGGCGCGACGCTGACGCTGATCCGCGAAGAGTTCGAACATGAGACGGTGCCGTTCGCGCGGATTTGCGACATCGTCGAAGGCGCGATCATCAAACGCCGCGCGATGGAGCGTCACTACGGCGTCGCGGTTCTGGCCGAAGGCCTGATCGAGAAGCTCGACCCGGGCGACATGGAAGACCTGATGGACGTGGAGAAAGACGACCACGGGCACATCCGCTTCGCCGAGATCGACCTCGCGCGCAAGGTCAAGGTCGAACTCGAAGGCCGGTTCAAACAGCGCGGCGTTCGCGTCACGATCAGCAACAAGAACATCGGCTACGAATTGCGCTGCTGTGACCCGATCCCGTTCGACATGGCCTATTGCCGAGAACTGGGACACGCCGCGATCCGCTTCCTGCTCGGCGGCGGCAGCGGCGCGATGGTCAGCATTCAAAACGGAATAATGGTCCCGCTGCTCTTCGACGAGATTCGCGACCCGAACACCGGCAAGACTCGCGTCCGCAACGTCGACGTGACGAGCGAAAGCTACCGGGTCGCGCGAGAGTACATGCTGCGTCTAAACTACAAGGACTTCGAAAATCTCGAATGGGCCGAGAAACTGGCCCGCGCGGGGAACCTGAGCGTTGAGGAATTAAGGAGAAGGTTTGTATAGGACGGTGGTTGGTGGTTGGTAGCCAGAACGTAAGCCGCCAACCACTAACCACCAACCACTAACCACCAACCACCAGGGGAGTATGGCGATTAAGAAGTTAGGCATATTAGTTGGCGGCGGCCCGGCGCCAGGGATCAACGGCGTCATTTCCGCCGTAGCGCTGGAGGCGATCAGGTTGGGCTGCGCTCCTATCGGGTTTCACGACGGCTTTGAATGGCTGGCCGAGCGTTACACCGACGAACAGCATGAACTGACGGTTGACGAAGTGTCGCGCATCCATCTGGATGGCGGCTCGATCCTGGGGACTTCAAGAACCGACGTCGCCCACGACCGGCAGATGCTGGACAACTCGATAGCGGCGTTGAAGAAATTGGGAATCGAGGCTCTGGTCGCGGTCGGCGGGGACGACATGCTCGCCAGCGCGGCCGCCATCGAGCGCCATTCAGAGGGCGCGATCAGAGTCGTGCAGATTCCGAAGAGCATCGACAACGACCTGCCGCTGCCCGCGTCTCTGACCACGCTCGGGTACGAGACCGCGCGTCAGGTCGGCGTCGGCATCGTCAACAGCCTGATGGAGGACGCGAAGACGACCGGGCGCTGGTTCATCGGAGTGACGATGGGGCGTCCGACGGGCCACTTGACGCTGGGCATCGGCGCGGCGGCGAGCGCGACCTGCACGATCATCCCTGAGGAATTCGGGCCCGAAGAGTTTCCGCGGCACGCGATTCGCTTGGCCGACATCTGCGACATCATCGAGGGCGCGATCATCAAGCGCCGCGCTATGAGCAAAGGCTACGGCGTCGCGTTGCTCTCCGAAGCGCTCTCGGAGCGGTTCAGCCCCGAAGAAGTGACCGAGTTGGAAGACGTCGACCGCGACGCGCAGGGCCACATCCGCGTGGCCGAAATAGACCTGGGCCGCAAGGTCAAAAGCGAGGTCCAGTCCCGACTTGAAAAGCGCGGCGTCAAAGTGACCGTCGTCGACAAGACCATCGGCTATGAATTGCGCTGCGCGCCGCCCATCCCCTACGACGCCGAACACGCGCGCGACCTCGGTTATGCGGCGGTCACTTATCTGATGGCCGGCGGTTCGGGCGCGATGATCACGATGCAGAACGGCGAATTCAGCCCCGTGCCTTTCGGCGCGGTGATCGACCCGGCGACGGGGCGCGGCAAGTCGCGAAGCGTCGACGTCGCGAGCGAAAGTTATCAGGTCGCCCGCGATTATATGGTCCGCATTGGCCCGAGAGATTTTACCGACGATGCCTGGGTCGAGAAGCTGGCGAAGGCCGGCGGAATGGATTCGGCCGAATTCAGAACTCACTTCGCAAAATTCGCCTGACGGCGCCGCGCGCGGCGCCGTACCGATCCTGCGTGTCCCGATTTAAGACTCATCAAGAAGGGAGAATTGATTTTGAAAAATAACACTTTGAAGTTGTCGTTCGCAGCTGTCGCATCTCTGCTGGTTTTATGGGCCGGCCTTCGGGCGGCGGCTCAACATTCGGCTGCGCCGGAAGTTACAAAGGCCGTGGCCGTGCTCAGCCCGACCGAAGGTAACAATGTTCGCGGCGTGGTGACGTTCATCCAGACCGGCGCTAACGTCAGAGTAGTGGCGCAGATCGAAGGCCTCGCCCCTGGCAAGCATGGCTTCCATATTCACGAGTGGGGCGATTGCAGCTCGAAGGACGGCTCGTCCGCTGGCGGCCATTTCAATCCGGCCAACGCGCCCCACGCGGCGCCCGAGGCCGCCCAGCGCCACGCCGGCGACATGGGCAACATCGAGGCCGATCAGAACGGAGTGGCCCGCCTCGAATACAATGATCCGGTGATGAAACTAAACGGCCACGGCGCGATCATCGGTCACGGCATGATAGTTCACGCTAACCCCGATGACCTGAAGACCCAGCCAACGGGGAATGCCGGAGGACGCATGGCCTGCGGCGTTATCGGAGCCGCGAAACCGTAAGGAGAAAGGGAAGTGGGGAATAGGGAGTAGGGAGTGGGGATAGGAAATGACAGCTTTTTCCCATTCCCGATTCCCCACTCCCCATCTTGTAGCTTCAAGCCACGCAATTTGGGGCGTATAGCTACAACTATCACTCAACGGCTGCTGGAAGATCGCAAAATATATGGAGTTCCGAGTCCGTTCGCGAAGGCACGATAATTGCGAAAGGACTGAAGCGTTTGGGCGGCGACGGCGTCGTCACGCTGACGGAGATAATGGACCAGACGATTGTGGGGATCTACTGGGCCTACGAGGGACTCCGGTTCTGGGCTCGCCGCCGCGGCTGTAGAACCAGATCGCCGCCCACACTGCCACACGGAAGGGAACGAAAGCCGACTCCCTTAACACATCACCACGCAATACAATGCCTCGCTTGTAGCTTCAACCCGCTCAGATTGGGGCGCGCAACTGCGCCTGTAGCGCGCCTATCGCCGGACTTCCGCTTATTTTTTGTAGAGCAGATAAATTGTCTGCGCGCGGGGCCCGCCATAGCCGAACAAAGAGCGGTCGAGAAAATAGCCTTTCAGCATGAAGGATTCCGCGTGTAGCCTGACAAAGCCTGCTACTTCAAAATCTTTCGCCCTCAATCCAGCCCGGTTCGGCCCGACTAGTTCATCCCACACCGCCATCGTTCCGGCTGGCGATTCGCGCAATGTCTTCAGGTCGGCCTCGCGGTCGCGCGTGAATCCGGGGTTCTCCCACGGGTCGCAGTCAAACAGAATGCACGTGTAAGTCTGGGACCAGATCAGGCGCGAGATCGGCGGCTTTGCCGGTTGTGATTGGAACCATGAGTGAACGGCGGAGATCGCTCGCGCGTCGCGTGACCATTCCGCGCCGTCCGCGTAAGCGAAATTCGCGAGGGCGGAGACTGCGATAACCAAACCGGCGCCCGCCGTCTTGAAGGCGCGCGACGCGCGAGCGAACAGCTTCGCCATCTCGTTCCATCCGGTCAGCGTTATCAGCGCTATCGCGGGGGAAATCGCCACCAGGTAGCGCGGGTAACCCGCCGAGCCGAGCAGCCCGTACGCTCGCAGGATCGTGTGCAGGACGAAGAGCAGCAGGAATGACGACGTGAGCGTATAAAGACGGCGATTTTTGAGCAGATGAAACAACCCGTAAAAGAATATCGGCAGCAGGAATAGCCCCACGATTTCAGGCAGCCTGATTGGGTAAGTGTACAGCCCGGCGGCGCCGTATATCGTCCCCGTCATCGGCCAGTCGGTCGGCCAGTTGTGTTTGATAAAGAGCGGGTCGCTCGTGATGGCGAGCGCGGCCAGCCACCACGCGAACGCGCCTGTTGCAAGAAGAAGAAGATGGACTGGAGGACTAGGCGACTGGGTGACCGGGCGACTGGGGAGATCTAAGCTCTTGTCTCCCCACCTTCCCGTCGCCCCGTCGCCCCGTCGCCCCGTCCCTCCATCTGTCCGTCAATACCCAGACTCCCCACAACACGCCGAGGAAAAATCCTTCGGGCCGCGCCAGGATCATCAGCGAAGCCACGATCATTCCTACCTTGAGGCGCCCTCGATGATGCAGTCGCAGCGCGACGACATAGACCAGCGCGAAGATCGGCTCGGTCATATTGTCCGTGCAGAAAAGGAAGAAGGACGGCTGCAACCAAAGGAGCGCAATCGCTAGCGGCGCTCGGTCGATCCTTAAATCCTCGGCCAGCCGCCAGGTCTGATATGAGATCGCCAGACAGATCAAGACCGTCAACGTCCGCGCGGCGCGGTACCCGATCAAAGCCGGAAAGGCGTAGAGGGAAGTGTAGAGCGGGCGCGACCAGACTCCGACGAACAATTCATGATGAACCCACGCCTGGCGCGCGAACAGATAATGTTGCCCGCCGTCCTGCTGGCAACTGTCATCGAACAGAAACAACATCGCCACGCCTGCGGCGGCGCAAACGGTCAGCCAGAAAAACGCTTGGCGGGGATTGGCCCGGAATCGCGAGGCGAGAACCTTCATCACGCCCCGAATGTTAACACAAATGTGATCGAGGATTGAGGATTGCGGATTGATAGTTGTGAGATGTCTCGAGCAAGAGGCGACACAATAAATGCAGGATTCTCGGAATCAATATATCCGCAATTCGCAATCCGCAATCCTCTTCGCGGCGTTTCACATATCGACGCGCTGTGGTACATTCCCGCCGATACGAAATCACAAAACATTCTAAGCCAGACGGAGAAGCATCCATGACAAAGTGCGTTTTGAAGTGTTTCGTTCTATTAACGTTCATTTTTGCCGCCGCTCGCGCGCAGGCGCCCGCGCCCGAATCGAAACAGGTGGAAATCTTCGGCCAGAAGATTCACTACCTCGAAGCCGGCGCGGAGTCGAACCCGGCGGTGATCCTGCTGCACGGACTCGGCGGCGACATGTCCAATTGGGCGATGACGATCCCCGCGCTCAGCGGCAAATACCGGGTCTACGCCCTCGACCAGGTCGGCTTCGGCAAATCGGACAAGCCGATTGTGAACTACCGCGTGGCGATGCTGGTCGAATTCCTGGACGTCTTCTGCAAGAAGCTGGGCGTACAGAAAGCCACGCTCGTGGGCAATTCGCTGGGGGGCTGGACTGCCGCAGCCTTCACCATCGCGCATCCCGAAAAAGTGGACAAACTGGTTCTGGTAGACGCCGCTGGCTACACGCCGAAGCGGTGGGGAGGGCCGGAGATGACCAAAGAGGCTTTGGCCGCGCTCAACCCCTCAACGACTGAAGACCTGAAACGGTTATTCGGCCTGGTCTTCTACAACAAGGCAATGCTGAACGACCAGATCGTTGAGGCGCAACTGGCCAACAAGTTCAAACGTGGCGACGGATACACAATAAATTCGTTCATCGAATCGATCGTGCGCGGCGAAGATTTTCTCGACGGCAAGACCAAGGCGATCAAGGCGCCGACGCTCGCGCTCTGGGGCAAAGACGACGGATTGACGCCGCTAGGACTAGGCAAGGCCTTCGTCGAAGACATCCCCGGCGCTCAACTGGTAGTGATCGATAATTGCGGGCACGTGCCCCAGATGGAGAAGGCTGCGGAGTTCAATGCGGCGTTGTTGAAGTTTTTGGGAGGCGCGCAATCGGCTCAAATACCAAGATGAGGTCGCGCGATATCGTCATGTCGCACAAAACAAGAGTCATGTACATTGAGTATAAGGGGAATGACATCTCCGGCCCTGCCTGGATCGGGCGTCTGACCTTCTCCAAAACGGGGAAGACCCTGTATTACAAGGGCAGGCGCTTCGCCTCTCTAAAGGGAAAGGGCTTTAAGGCAAACTATTTTGATGAAGAGACGGGAGACCATTACTGGATTTCAGGTTGCAAGAAGGACGGAACAGATGCGCTCTATTCCACTACGGTCGAGATCGATGAAGATGTAATTGAGGAGTACTGGACGGACATTCGAAGAAGACCTGATTTGAAGGGAGTCGTTTCGCTCAATTCCTCTGGTAAATACTCGAAGTAAGGAGATCGCCCCATAACGGCGTTTTCAAAACAGGGAGGCCGTCATGTTGATTGCAGGTCAGGCCTTGCTGGTTCTGATGCTCGCCGGGTTCGCCGGATCGGGCGAGCCGAAGCGCGGGGACTTCGGGGCCGAAACCGTTAAGGTTGGCGATGCGACGCGGGAGTACCGGCTGGTTGTGCCGAAGACGGTGAACCTCGCGAAGCCGGCGCCGTTGGTTGTCGCCTTCCACGGAATGTTGATTGACAGCAAGGACGTGATGCCGCAGTACACGAAGCTGAACGAGACGGCTGAGAAACACGGGTTCATCATCGCCTATCCCAACGCGATCAGGAAGAGCTGGGGCATCGCTCCGGAGAAGGTGAAGAACGATCTGGCTTTCTTCGACGCCCTGCTCAGGAAGCTGGCTGCGACTTACAAGATCGATCAGGACCGCGTCTACGTCGTCGGTATGTCGAACGGCGGATATTTCGCGCACCTCCTCGGGAAGGAGCGATCGAAGATAATGGCGGCGGTGGCGTCGCATTCCGGGCCGCTCGGGTTGCAAACGCTGTTAGGCGTGAACGCCGAGCGGAAGTTTCCGGCGCTTATCATCCACGGCCATCTGGACAGGATATTTCCGGTAGTCATTGCGCGCGAGAACCGGGACAAGTACAGAAGAGAAGGGCACGAGGTGAAATACGTCGAGCTGAATAATGTAGGCCACATGTGGGGAACAAAGGCTGACATCAATGAAACCATTTGGAAGTTCTTTGAAGACCACCCACTGGAGAAGAAGTATGAACCGTCAGGCAGAGACTAACATTGATCTGAGCAATCTGAACGTCCGATTGTTCCGCAATCTGCCGCCCGAATACCTGCAAGCGCTCGGCGGCCTGCTCTCTCGCAAAACCTTTCCTGCGGGAGTGACATTGATGACGGCGGAGCAGGTTGGCGAGGCCGTCTATTTCATCATGAGCGGCACAGTCAAGGTCCACGTCGAGCAGGAAGACGGCAGCGACGTGATTATGGCGATTCTGGGGCCGGGCGAGATTGTCGGTGAGATGAGCGTCCTCGGTCAGACGATCCGTTCCGCCAGCGTCGTCACGATCGAAAGCTGCGTGATGCTCTGGATGGATTGCGCGGCGTTCCAGAGCTGTCTGCTGAAATCGCCCCAACTGGCCTACAACCTGGCCTGCACCTTGGCCGAGAGGCTGCGCCACGCCAACGAGAAGATCGAAACGCTCGCCACGCAGTCGGTCGAGAGCCGCGTCGCGCGCCAACTGGTCTCATTCGCCGAGCAATATGGCCGGCCGCAGCCGGACGGCGGCGTTCACCTCAGCATCCGCCTTACCCAGGGCGACATCGCTTCGCTCATCGGCGCCTCGCGCGAACACATCAATCGCGTGATGGTTTCGTACAAGGAGCGAGACTACCTCTCCATCGACTCCAACTACCACATCACCATCCACAACCTTCAGGCGCTGGCCAAACGCTGCTGAAGCAATTTCCACTTAATCGAAACACGAAGCGTTGGGGCGCCGCGCCTTCATCCGGCGTCACATCCTCGATGTGACCATTATCACAACGCCCTTGTGACTGTTCTCGTATCGGCCCGGCGAGGGTTGCGGTTAAAGTGCGCGCGTGATGACGGAGAGTAAATGGCGCAAGAATATTAGGGGCTATTCTTCGACTGGAATCCATTTACGCTTCGGCCACTCCGCGTCCGGGCAGCTCGCGGACGCGGAGTGGATGTTTCAAACTCAGCTTGCACAGACACCAGAATGATCAGGCCCGCAAGGGATGATCGGTCGCTCCCGCCCAACGTATCGCGTTTCAACGGTATTTAGGTCCTCAGCCAATTTCCTCACGCCATCAGCCTCGCGATAAAAATGCCATCTTGTTAATCGAAACACGAAGCGTTGAGGCTCCGCGCCTTCATCCGGCGTCACATCCTCGATGTGACTATTATCACAACGCCCTTGTGACTGTTCTCGTATCAGCCCGGCGGGGGTTGCGGTTAAAGTGCGCGCGTGATGACGGAGAGTAAATGGCGCAAGAATATTAGGGGCTATTCTTCGACTGGAATCCATTTACGCTTCGGGCGCTCCGCGTCCGGGCAGCTCGCGGACGCGGAGTGGATGTTTCAAACTCAGCTTGCACAGACACCAGAATGATCAGGCCCGCAAGGGATGATTTGTCGCTCCAGCCCAACGTATCGCGTTTCAACGGTATTTAAGTCCTCAGCCATTTTCCTCACGCCATCAGCCTCGCCGGAAAAATGACATCCTGCCGGGCGAAAGCCCGGTTTATCTCCGTATGACGAGAGCGAATCGACTCCTTTCAATTCTTTTAAACCGGCGGCCTATTTGCGTCGTCTTCATGGTCGAAGCGCCCCCTAGCGCTATGGAGGCTCTCACTGGATATTGAATATCCAAACTGGGGGAACTAATGAAACGCATGTTCGTCTGCCTTCTATTTCTGACCACCTTCTCGACATACGCGAACGCTCAGGAAATTCCCGTGGCGGAATACTCCGGCGGTTATTCATACAGCAGTGTCAAACCGGATTTTCTTTCCGAAAGGGGGAACGCGCATGGCTTTCGTGCGGACATCGTCCTGAATACTAGACTGTTCGGGATAGTCCTCGCCGATGTCAGCAAACACTATGGAAGCTCAGCCGGAACGAACCTGAATATGACTACGTTCCTGTTCGGACCGCGTTTTACGTGTCGCGGCAAGAATGTCACGTGGTTTGTTCAGTCGTTATAGGGTTACTCCTACATCAACGCGGACGGCGATATCTTCGGTCCCGAGATAGGGCGCGGCGATTCGAGTTTCGCGTTCGCGCCGGGCGGCGTCGGGATAGATGTGAGGCTGAGCGAGAAGATCGCTCTCAGGGTATTTCAGTTCGACCTGCTTTTTACCAACTTAGGGCGCGGCGGGGGGCAAATACATCCGCGTGTCTCCACGGGCGTTGTGCTTCGACTGGGGAAACAATAAATCAGATGACTTTGATACTGTTGGCAAATTCAACCTTCGGATCTTAGCTCCGGAGGAGAGTGATGTTTATAGGAATTGGTGTGCGGCGCGCCCAGGCTCTGTAGGAGCGAAATGTGCCAGATGGCGCTCCTACAGAGCCTGGGGAGACATTGCGCAACGGCTTCTATAAACATTCCGCGCCTCTGGCGCTCAGGAATTAGGGCGGATTGCAAATGAGTGTACGGTGTCGGCCGATTCATTTAATCGCCCTGGTTGCGGCGCGGTACAGTACCGGGAGCCATGTGCGCCAGGATAACCGTAAGCTCTTTGAAATGAGATAACAAAGGATGGCATTCTGCACATAGAAACAAAACCCTCTCCAAAGGAGAAGAAATTTGTGCAGATACCATCCCGTGATCCAGATACCATATTTG
>DATCXQ010000406.1:0-7580 GCA_036565725.1 Blastocatellia bacterium | reverse complement strand
CGACTTCAACCGCCACGCCCGGAATGGTCGCCAGTTTCTGCCGCGCCTCCTCCATCACTTCGGCGTGTGAGCGCCCGTCTTCTTTAGTGACGACCTCAAGCTCGCTCGTATTGACACCGGCGGCGTGCTCATCGAGTTCGGCGCGCCCCGTCCGGCGCGTGGTCGAGACGACTTCAGGGACTTCGCGCAAAGCCATTTCGATCAGATTGCCGACACGATTGGACTCTTTGAGCGGCGCGCCCGGCGGCAGATTGGCGTTTATGTTGAGTGTGCCTTCGTTGAACGGCGGCAGGAATTCGCGCCCCATAAAAGGTATAACGGCGACGGCGGCGCCGAGCATCAACGCCGACGCGCCGATGATCTTGTACGGGCGCCGCAACGTCCAATTAAGGATTCCCGCATAACGCTGTTTGAGCCAGGCCACCAGCCGCGAGTCTTTCTCTTCGCGGATCACCGACGACCTTGCCAGCAGGAAGTAGCACAGCACGGGCGTGACGGTGAGCGCTACAATTAGAGAGGCGGCGATCGAAATGATGTACGCGAAGGCGAGCGGCGCGAACATCCGCCCCTCGAACCCGCCGAGCGCGAAGAGTGGCAGGAAGACCAGCACGATGATCAGCGTCGCGAAGACGATCGAGCTGCGAATCTCACTCGACGCTTTGAAGATGACGGTTAGCGCGGGCTGCGGAGTAGCCGACTGCGCGTTCTGTTTCAGTCTCCGGAAGACGTTCTCGACGTCCACAATCGCGTCGTCCACCAGTTCGCCAATGGCGATCGCCAGGCCCCCGAGCGTCATCGTGTTAATCGTGATCCCGAACCATTCCATCGCCAGGATTGCCGCGAGTAACGACAAAGGAATCGCCGTCAAGCTGATAAACGTCGTTCGGAAGTTCCACAGGAACAGGAACAACACCACGATGACGAGGACGCCGCCCTCGATCAGCGCGCTCTGCACGTTCCCGACAGCGCGTTTGATGAAATCGGCCTGCTGAAAGGCTTTCGTATTGATCGTCACGTCGGGCGGCAGCGAGGCTTTGAGATTGGCGAGCGTCTCCTCGATGCGATCGGTGACCTCGAGCGTGTTGGCGTTCGGCTGCTTCTGGATCGTGGCGACGACCGCTGGCTGCATGTTGAAGCTGCCGTCGCCGCGCTTGAGCGTCGCGGCGGCTTTCACCGTGGCGACGTTCTTAACCAGAATCGGAGCGCCGTCGCGGACTGTGACTACGGCGTTCTCCAAATCTTCGATCGAGTAGACGCGGCCGCGGGCGCGGATCAGATACTCTTCGTTCGGCCGTTCGAGGAATCCTCCCGAGGCGTTGACGTTGGCGGCGCCCACCGCCCGCTTCACCTGCGAGAGAGTCAGGCCATGATCAACCAGGCGAGCCGGATCCACCAGGACCTGGTATTGCTTGCGCTCGCCGCCGATCACCGTGACCTGCGAAACTCCGGAGACGCCGAGCAGTCGCGGACGCACTATCCAATCGGCGATGCCGCGCAAATCCACCTGTGAAGTCTTCTGACTCGTCAGCGAGATCAACATGATCTCGCCCATCGTAGAAGAGATTGGCCCCAGGACGTTCCGCCGGGCAACCTGACCTGTTGCAGCTTCTCGGTGACCAGTTGCCGCGCGCGATAGATGTCCGTGTCGAAATTGAACTCGACGAGGACGATCGAGATGCCGACCGCCGAATTGGAACGGACGCGGAAGACTCCGGCCGTACCGTTCATCGCCGCCTCAATCGGGAGCGTCACCAGGCTCTCGACCTCTTCAGGCGCGAGCCCGTGCGATTCGGTCAGAATGGTCACTGTCGGCGCGGTCAGATCGGGAAAGACGTCTACCGGCGACCGCATCGCCACGACGGCGCCATAAACGAGCAGCGCCGCCGCCGCCACGATCACGAGCAGCCGGTTGTTGAGAGACCATTGAATGATTCTGTCGAGCATGAAGTTATGAAGAGTTATTCCGGGGCAGACCCGGCGCCGCCCGCATCCTCGAGCGTCTGCAAGGCGCCTCGATGATGTCCCTCGCCCGATGCGCCGACCGGGTCGACGTGAATCGTGGCATGGGACAGAAACTGTAAGTTCTCTAAAAGACGCCGCTCCACCGCGACGGCGATCTCGTGTCCTTCGGCTACCGTGAGTTTTGGGTCGACGGCGACATTCAGCTCGGCGTGGAGCCTGTGGCCCAGCCAGCGGACGCGCGCTTCACTGACTTCTTCCACGCGCGGGGTCTGCCGAGCCGTCTCTTTGATCTCGTCAATCACCCCCGGGTCCACTCCGTCGAGCAGCCGGGCGAACACAGACTTTGCCGAGTCCCACACAATCTTGAAGATCATCAAAGTGATGAGCAATCCCACGAGGGGATCGGCCAGCGGGTAGCCTAGCCAGACGCCGAGCGCGCCGAAGAGCACGGCCAGGCTGGCAAAGCCGTCCGCGCGGGCGTGGTAACCGTCAGCGACGAGCGCGGCGCTTCCGATCTCCCTGCCGACCCGTATGCGGAGGGCAGCCACCGCTTCGTTCCCGGCGAAGCCGACGACCGAGGCCACGATCACCGCCCAGAGATGCGACACAGGCTGCGGGTAAAAGAACAGCTGTACGGATTCGTAACCGGCCACGACCGCGCTCGCCAGGATGGCGCCGACTATGGCGACGCCTGCCAGGTCTTCCACGCGCCCATAACCGTAGGTAAATCGCTTGCTGGGCCGCCATCGCACGAGCGTAAAAGCGACCCACAGCGGGACGGCCGTCGCGGCGTCGCTGAAGTTATGAATCGTGTCCGCCAGCAGCGCGACGCTGCCCGAAAACCAAACGACGACGACCTGAAACAGTGCCGCGACGAACAGCCCGACGAACGACCACTTAATCGCCCATATGCCCCGCGCCGTTGTGAGTATGGTTGGATCGACGGCGCCGTGCGTATGGCCATGACCTGAATGTTCGCGCGCCTGCGGATGGCCGTGATCATGCGAATCGCCGTGCCAATGAGCGCCCTGATGCGATTCTCCGTGTTCTTGCATCGCGGGGCCTTTCTTCAGTTGAAAAGTTATCTGAGCTTACGTTTCATGAGTGTGCGCCGGGCCTTCGCCGGGATTGAGTTCGTGCAGTTTCAACTGCAGTGCCCCCTGAGTCACCACGCGCTCGCCCGCCTTGAGTCCTTCCAGCACGGCCACCTTCTCACCGTATTCATCGTCCAGCTTCACTTCGCGCCGCTGAAACTCTTCGCCAGACAGCAGCACGTAGACGATCTTCTTGCCCTCGTCCTCAACTACGGCCTCACGCGGGATCATCATCGCCGTGACGGACTGGCCCGCCTCTATGCGCACGTCGGCCTGCATCCCAACGCGTAGCGCGCGTTCCGCATTGGGGACCGAGAAGATGACGTGAGCAGTTCGCTTCTGCTCGTCAATCACCTCGCCGATGTCCAGCAGCGTTCCGCGAAATTCCTGCCCCGGCCATGTCGGGGTCGTGAAACTCGCCTTGCCGTTTCCGGTGACCAGGCCGAGGTCGCGCTCGAAGATCGGCGCTTCGACCCAGACGACGTCGAGGTTGACGATCTCCAGAATCGCCTCGCCTGCGGCTACCTGTTCGCCGAGATTCTTGTTGACTTTCGTGACGACGCCGGTGATGGGCGCGCGGATAATGTGTGCCGCATTCACGCCGTCGCCGGGGGCCTCCATCGGGGCGATGGCGCGGACGTTGTCCAAAGCCTTGCGGCGTTGCACGGCGGCGTCGTAATCGGCCTGCGCGGTCTTGCCTGTGGCTTCCGCGCGTTCGGCCTCCTGTTTGGGGAGAACCTGCTGTTCGTGAAGCGTCCGCGCGCGGCCGGCTTCGCGGCGCGCCTGTTCCAACCGGACGCGGGAGGCTTCAATCTCGCCGTCGGCCGCGCGGCGTTCGGCGTCGAGTCGCGCGGCGTCGAGCGCGACCTGGGCATCCTGCGCCCGCGCTTGCGCCTGCGCCGCGCGAATCTGCGACAGGTCGGCCGCCGTCACGATCTGTCGCAAGACGGCGACGGTCTGTCCCGCCGTAACGCGCTGGCCGAGAGGCGGAAGCGGGCCGCGTTCGATCAGTCCGCTGATCGCCGGGGCGACCGCCGCATGCCGGTTGGCGGCGGGGATGACCCGCCCCGTGGCCGTGACCTGGCGCGCAATCGCCTTCTCCTCCACCAACGCCAGCTTCATCCTGATGCGCCACTGCTGCTCCATCAAAAACTTCACCGCGCCGCCGGCGTCGGCCGTGTCCGGTAGAGCGGCCATCCCGTCCTTCGCGCCGCGCCGAGTCGAGACGAAATACCCGATCGCCACAATCGCAAATAACGCGACCGCAACCAACGCCGCTCTGCGCCCGCGTTGCGGAGGCATTTTAAATAGAGCTTGCGCGTCCCCACGTTTTGTTCGCTTATGCCGCTCTTCCGTCGCTTGAGTGTTCATCTTTTCATTCCACTTTGAAATCGGTCAGTGACATCCGCTCATCGAGGTTCGAGCTTTTGACATGGAACTCAATGTCGTAATCGCCCTTTTGCACGACGTTCACCTCAGCCACGTAGATCCCCGTGACCTTGCCGATCTTCGCTTTTGCCTGAGCCACTTCGGCCTTGCTACTTTTGTCGCGGACGCTCAGCGTGACTTCGGCCTTCTCGACTGGCGACCCGTCTGACAAATCCGTCAGGTGAATCAGAAACTGACTGGGCTTTCCAGCCTTGAGAGGCTCGTACTCGAAGAAGTTTTCGATCCGCTCGGTGAACTCCGTCCTCGCCACGGCCTCTTCCTCTTCGGCTTCGGCCTGAGGTTTGGCTCCGCCACGTGAGCAGCCGCCGAGCGCGCAGGCGCAGAGCAACAGTGTCATTGCCACCTTCCAAATCGGCGCCGATTGAATCTTTCGGACCATTCCGCCGCTTCCTTTACCTTGACTACAAACAGTAGTTTTTGATCACAAAAAAAACCCGCCGCCCCCAGTACTGCGCGACGAGAGCAGCGGCGATTAGATGTGGAGGATGCGCAACACTGACTCCACCGTCCGATGAATGGCCAGTGGCGCTGTGAAGAAGAGCGCGATGAGAGATAGCGCGAACAACGCCACTCCGGCAAAAGCCGCCCTTACGCACGAACGCGACAGCGATCCGGCGTCCGCACGAGACGGTTCTTCTTCGAGCGAGAGCGCCCGCGTCACGCGCCGCTCGAAACTCTCCTGCCCGTCATCGAAAAATCCCGACCCTGAAAGTCGTGGCGCGCGCGAGCCGGCGGCCAGCGTCAACCGCTTGAGCCGCACCAGCGCGCCCGCCAGATCGATCGGCGATGCCGATCGACGGACGGCGACCTCGTCGCAAACCATCTCAATCTGCTCGTTGAGCCAGCGATAAAGCATCGCGGTCAGCGGGAAAGCGGGCGTGGCATAGCGACAGATCGTCAACCCCCATTTCAGCAGATTGTCGCGCCGAGTGTGATGCGCCGCTTCGTGTTCCAGCACGGCGATCAATTCATCTTTCGTCAGAGCGTTGAGCAGTCCAGTGGAAACAATCAGTTTTGATCTGAGATATCCCCAGATGAACGAAAACGGATAATCACTGACCACTAATCCGACCGCGATCCCGTATCTGCGACAGACTGCTTCGACTTCCCTGACGCTCTCCGGCGGAGCCGGCTTCGCGCCAATCTCGAGACATTCCACCAAGCGGTTGATTCGAAAGTAAGCCCGCCAGGCCGCCCATGTTGCGACCAGCAACGCCAGCAGCGTAAAAGTTATTGCCGCGTACCCAAGCATCGGATCGGCGACAACTGTGAAGGCGTTGAGCAAATGCAGGGAATGCTCTTCGGCATGTTCCTGCGCCCACACATTCTCGCCGAGCCAAAATGCGGGAAACAGCGAGGCGCAGACAAGCCACGCCGACATGACAGGCGGACAAGCGAGCGCCGCGGCGTAAACACGCGCGCTGGCGACCGGGCGCCACGAATTCATCCATCCAGAGTGGTCGGCGCGGCGAAGAATAGACGCCACGATGAACGCCGCTATCGAAAACGCCGTGTTGAAGAGGAAGAAATTTTCTACGCTGGCGAACACGATCCGCCAGCCGCGCAGTTCCATCACTTCTTCCCCTCCCTCTTTCGCTTGATCAACTCCTCCAAACGTTCCAGCTTCGCCTCGTCTTCGCTGACGAGTTCGACGAATGTGGACAGCACGGGTTCGCCCAAGCCGCCTAGCAGCGCGCCAAGCACCTCCTGCGCCAGCCCGCGTTCGAACTCCTCGCGTGAGTAACGCGGCGCATATACGAAAGCCTTGCCGCTCTTCTCGCGCGTCAGATAGCCCTTCCGATGCATACGGTCGAGCGTGGTCAGCACCGTGGTATGGGCGATCTGGCGGCGCTGCCGCAGCCGCTCCTCGACTTGGTTGACGGTCAACTCCCGCTCGCGCCAGAGCAACTCCATCACCGCCGTCTCCAGCTCGCCGAGTACCTGACCCGCTCCGCGGGCGTTCGGTTTGAAGCCGCGTAAGGTGATTTTCGGACGTATACGCATAGTCACGATCCTTCTTGTTTCATCCGTGATAATGGCGCGAAGCTTAGCTGCTTTGTCCGACTACTGTCAATAGTCGCAGGCTGTTCGGCAGTTCTCAGCGCAGTTCTTGGAGTCCCCTCCTCCTTCTTCTCAATTTCTAAATGCAGTGTTCCTCAGTACCTAGCCGTACCGACTGCCCAAACTCCTCACAATAAGATAACCGCCTTCTCTCAAAGAACGCCGGTCACGCTGTTTCGCAATGTTAAGGAGGATTATCGTGATGAGACGAAAGTGGTTCGTGGCGGGCCTGGCGGCTTGTGTCTGGGCACTGGCGCCGGCGACGCGGAACGACGCGCAGCAAATGGGACAGTCTCGACTCCACCGCCTGGTCGGCCATCTGGCGAAGCCAGAGCGCCGCAATTTCAGCGAAGACCTGCTGGGCTTGCTGTGGGCGCCTGACGGGTTTGAAATCAACATCTTTGCCCGCGGGCTTGGCAATCCGCGTATGCTTGCGGTGGGGCGCGACGGCGCGGTTTACGTCACGCGGCGCGAACAGAACGACGTAATCGTCCTGGTCGACCGCGATAACGACGGACGCTCCGATTCAACGCGGACAGTCCTGCCGAACCTCAAGGGCGCTCACGGCATCGCGGTCAATAACGACCAGCTTTACATTTGCAGTGACACGAAACTCTACCGCGCCGAATTGCGCAGCGACGGCTCGGTCGGAACGCCGAAGCTGTTGATCGAACGTCTGCCCGACGGCGGCCAGCACCCGAACCACACGCTCGGTTTCGGCCCCGATGGAATGCTCTACATTTCGGTCGGCAGCAGTTGCAACGCCTGCGACGAATCGAACGAGGAACACGCGACCATGTTGCGCGCCCGCCCCGACGGCTCTCAGCGCGCGATTTACGCGCGCGGGCTGCGTAACACCATCGGCTTCGCCTGGCATCCGCAGACGCAGGAACTGTGGGGTATGGATAACGGCTCGGACTGGCGCGGCGATGACACGCCGCCCGAAGAACTAAACCGCATCGTGGAAGGCGGCGATTACGGCTGGCCCTTCTGCTACGGGGACCGCATGGCGGA
>DATCXQ010000404.1:0-4526 GCA_036565725.1 Blastocatellia bacterium | reverse complement strand
TGCCGGTATGGTTTGTCGTCCTTGATCTATTATCGCATCGAGCGCCCGACGTTCCCTTACGCGAACCTGGTCATCAATGTCTCGGGCAGTTTCGCCATAGGTTTGCTGGCGGAGCTTTTTGACGGGCGCGCGCTGGTCTCGCCCACGACGCGCGCGGCGTTGTTGACCGGATTTCTCGGCGGTTACACGACCTTCTCCAGCTTCTCTTACGAAACCTTTTCACTGATCCGAGACGGCGAATGGTTCCGCGCGACGCTAAACTCGGTGGGCAGCGTCCTGCTCGGGCTCGTAGCAGTCTGGCTAGGCGTGCGTTTGGCGCAGAGTCTATGATTGTCAAACTAAAGTGGACAGGATTTACAGGGTTTTTCAGGATTTCGTGAACGGAGCTGAATCCTGAAAAACCCTGTGAATCCTTTTTATTTCCCGAGGAGCCTTCACGTCGCATTGCGGCGCCATGAAAGAATGAGAACGCGCCACGTAGTAAAGAATTTATTCGTTACGGCCATTACGGCGCCGTAACGAATAAAATTCTTTACTACGTGCTTATTTTCCGAGGAGCGGTTATGAAAGTCCCTGAAAACGGACAATTGCTGCGAATCTTCATCGGCGAATCCGACAAGTGGGAAGGCATTCCGCTTTACGAGGCGATTATCCTGAAGGCGCGCGAGTTGAACATCGCAGGCGCGACGATGCTGCGCGGGATGATGGGCTACGGCGCGGCGAGCCGGATTCATACGGCGAAAATCCTGCGACTGTCGGAAGACCTGCCCGTCGTGGTCGAGATAGTCGACAGCGCCGAAAAGATCGCGACACTGCTTCCGTTCGTTGACGAGATGGTGGAAGAAGGCCTGGTCACGCTCGAAGACATCCGCGTGATCCAGTACCGTGGCCCTCGCGCGCCCTGAAACGATTAACCGCTCGATTCGTACGCCCCTATCGCGATTCTTACCTGATCTCGCCGCCTGAAAAGACGGCGGCGTAAACGGACAATCTTTATAAGAGGAGGGAAATTATGTCTATTAGCGCGTCATTGCTGCCAGAATTCGATCTGGAAATGGCCAACACTCGTAAGGCTTTGGAACGGGTCCCCGACGACAAATTGGATTGGAAGCCACACGAAAAGTCCATGTCTATGGGCGGTCTGGCCACGCATCTGGCCAATCTTCCGATTTGGACGGTCTTCACCATCAATCAGGATTCATTGGACCTGGAGCCGCCAGGCGGCGGGTCGTTCAGGGTGGAGGAGAAGAGATCGCGGCGAGAAATTCTGGAAGATTTCGACAAGAACGTGACCGCCGCGCGCGACGCCGTCGCGGGGGCGAGTGATGAGGAGTTGCTCAAGCCCTGGTCTCTGCTCAAGGGCGGCGTCACGTTGATGACATTGCCCAAGATCGTCGTGCTGAGAAACTTCGTGATGAATCACGTCATTCATCATCGCGGCCAATTCACCGTCTATCTGAGGCTCAATGACGTCCCCGTGCCTTCAATCTACGGTCCGTCCGCAGATGAAGGCGAAATGTAAGACTTACCGCCAAGTCGCCAAGCGCGCTTTCATTCTTTCAGGGCGTCGCAACGCGACATGGAGGCTCCTCTGCAGTTCGGCCAACTCACGGCGCGAGACCGACGCGCCGCAACAGGTCTGCAAACCGAGGGTCGGAGCGTAGCGGGGCGAACTCTGGCCGCACTTTGAGGTAGACGAGGTGGAATGCTCGCTCCTCGGCAGCTTTCTCCAGCCAGGCTATAGTTCGATCCCGTTCGCCCAGGCCCGCATAAATCGCGGCTATTTCGCTCGCTGAGACGTAGCTGCGCTCAGCGAGCTTCTGTAATTCGGTGAGGATCTTCATTGCCTCGTCTCTTTTGCCCGAGACCGCATATGCATGCCCGAGCGCTGCTTTCATGAGCGGGCTGCCGCCCGAAAGGATGACGGCCTTGTTTAGCTCGGCGATTGCTTCCTCGAACCGCGCCTCTTGCGCAAGAGCAAGTCCCAGATGCCAGTGCGCTACCCCGAAATTGGGATCCAGTTCGATCGTTTTAAAGCACTGTTCGACCGCCTGATCGCGCCTACCTGCTAAGTAAAGAGATGCGCCCATAAAGGAGTTCATGACGAGCGAGACTGGATCGATATCCCTGGCCTGGCTCATTTCGGCAAGAGCCTCTTCCAGCCGCCCCTTCGGGGTTAAATAATGAACGGCATACCACTGATGCGCTGTCGTGTATCGTGGCTTGAGCGCGATGGCGCGTTTGAATTCGCTCTCAGCTCCCGCCCAGTCCCATTCATAATTCACTTTGACGTGCGCCAGTGACGCATGGGCTTCAGCAAGCATGTCATCAAATTTCAGCGCCTCCAGCGCAGATGCTTTCGCCTGCGGCATCGCCTCTTTGGGAGGAAGATAGTTATAGAACGTCAGCCCTATGTAAGCATCCGCCAAACCGGTGTGCGCCAGCGCATAATGTGGATCTCTCTGAGTCGCCTGCCGGAAGTAATCAATAGCTTTCTTGAACCCACTCTCCGTCCTCTTATCCCAATAGAAGCGGCCTGTCTGATAAAGCTTATAAGCCTCGGTATCATTGGTGTAACGCTTAGCCAACAGCCTCTTCTCTTCGCCGGTCAGTTTCGAATGCAACTCCTCGGCGATATCCGTCGCGATCTCTGCCTGAAGCGCGAAAATATCTGAATGTTTCCGGGTGTACTGTTGGCCCCAGAGTTGCGCGCCGTCCGCCACGTTCACCAGGTCTGCCTGGACGATCATGGTGTCGCCACGCAGGAGAACTTTCCCCATAAGCGCTGCCTTGACGTTAAGATCGCGTCCTATTTTAGACAGGTCTGCCGCTTGATCCTTGTAGCGGAAAGCAGTGGTTCGCGCGATCACACGCAGATTTGGCAGTTGTGACAGGTTATTGATCAGGCTCTCTGTGATCCCATCGCTCAGGTATGCCGTCTGCGGATCATCGCTACCACTGGTGAACGGCAAGACCGCCAGCGATTCAATCGGCGGGGGGGGCTTGAATATAAGAGAGAGCGCCCAACCGCCGGACGCCAGAAGCGCCAGAGCGATGGCGCCTGCAGCCACCTGATGTCGCCTGATCCAGGTAATTAGAGATGCGGCATATGACATGGGGCCCGCGGCAGAGGCTTCCCCACTTCGCGACCCCCGCTCTTCCATTTCGCCAAGAGCCGGAGGCAAGGGCGGTGTTGTAATCGCCGTCTGTGTGTTGTTATTCGTCACTTCCTTCACGCTTGCCACGAAGCGGTAGCCGCGCCAGGGAATCGTCTCAATGTATGGACGCGCGTCGGGGCTTTCGCCCAAGGCTTTCCTTAGCGTGGAGACGTTACGCGCGAGGTTAGTCTCCTCCACTACAGCGTCAGGCCAGACAGCTTTCATTAACTCGTCTTTCTCAAAAATGTGCCCGCTGTTTTCGACCAGGACCAGGAGGAGGTCAAAGACTTTGGGTGTGAGCGACACTTCTTCTCCATCGCGGAGCAGCAGGCGCTCGACTGTATCTAGCCGGAAAGGGCCGAATTCGTAAAAGTACTTGGCCGACTGATTCATGACCGCTTACCGATCTTTTTCTCACCTTTTTCCGAAACTATTCGCCAGTCTCGAAGGACTTCCTCGCCGTCTTGAGAGTAGCGTCCACAGCGAAATGGGCCGATGAGCAATGTACGCAGGAAAGGCCCATTTTAGGTCGGGGCGGTTGAACGAAGCAATTTGCCGCCTTGCTAATCCATTCCAATTCTCAGTTTTCAGTCATCGATTACGATTACCGAAATTGAAAACTGCTTTTCAAGGAGAATCTGATGAAACACATCGTTTTTGCCCTCAATCTCAGTTGTTGGCTCCGAGTCTTGCTTGTGGGCGCCATGATTTCACTCAACCTGACGCCGTCGCTGGCGCAGGACGCCACTTTCATATTGGAGCGCGGGGCTTTCTCGTGTCACTTCTGTCGGCGCCACGACCTGCAAATCGAGCCGCAGGCGGGAAGCTGGACGACGTGGGCGCTCTCGTCCGGCTCGCAGTTCAGGCTCACGCCGCCGCCCGGCGGCTTGGCGCAGAAGATCGAGATCAAAAATTTGATCTCAAGGGCCGGGCGGCGCGACGCCGCTGCCCTCGCCGCCATCAGTTTCTGGGACGCCGGCCCGCCGGGCTACCGCTGGAACGAGATCGCTTTCGATCAAGTTCTCAAGAACAATCTCAACGCGAACGGGCCGCGCGTCTCGCGCATCTTGGCGTTGCTGAATGTGGCGATCTATGACGCGACGGTCGCCGCCTGGGATTCGAAATACGTCTACCGCCGCCCGCGCCCGAGCGAGGTCAATCCGCAGGTCGCGCCCGCGCTTCCTGTTCCCAACAGCCCGTCCTATCCGAGTGAACACGCGGCGGCGGCGGGCGCGGCGGCGGCGGTGCTCAGCTACCTCTTCCCGAGCGATGCGCAGACGTTCGCGGGCCAGGCGCAGGAGTGCGGCGAGTCGCGGCTGAATGCGGGCCTGCAGTTTCCGAGCGACGTCTCCGCCGGGCTGGAACTCG
>DATCXQ010000401.1:0-4291 GCA_036565725.1 Blastocatellia bacterium | reverse complement strand
GTCTACACGCGACCACCGGGGCAGACACGCAGGTCTGCCCCTACATTGATTTGCAAATCGCTCTAACACCAAATTCACCGCGGAGGCGCCGAGAGCGCATAGGCAACGCGGAGGTTAAGAGGAGAGGAAGAGAGTCCCTCTTTTCCTCTCAGCTTCTCTGTGGCGTTTGCGGCGCCTCCGCGGTGAATTTGGATCGGGCGGTCCAGCTCTTTAGCGTAAAGTGATCAATTATCTTTAAACGAAGCCAAGAAAGGAAGTTGAATAATTCAATGCCTGGACGACTCCTAATTCTGACCGCCGCCTTTCATCCCGCTCATCCATTACCCACTCCTTTTCTTCAAAGCGCGAGGCAGGCCGGATTACAAGCGGACATTGTCCTCCTTTGCCACCGAAGGGACAGCAAAGTCGAACAAGAATTACAGCGCTTGTATCCGAGAACTTACATAATCGCGCCTCTGCGGTATGGGTTGCTGCGCGCCGTGCGTAGAATCCTGGTTTCTACACGGCTGGTGAAGCCTGTGGCCAGGCTTGCGCGGGCGATTTGGAAAAACAGCGGATTTCTACGCAAACGGATTGAAGCCATCGTCCCTTATCTCCTGGCGATCACGTTGGGGCGCTTTTTCCTGACGAGGTCATTCCTGGCAGCGAGGGCAAACGAGTATTCAGCCGTGCTGCTCATCGACAGTCGGGATGTCATTTTCCAGAGAAATCCGCTGGAGGATTTTGAGGGAGGCGTTCTAGCAGGCGTAGAAAACACCGCCATCGAAGATCAGCCTCGGAATTGTGAATGGCTGGAACAGATTTACGGCGAATCTCCGAAGACGCTCAGCGAGCTTTGGCCGAGGAAGGTCATATGCTCCGGCGTTACGCTTGGCGCCGCCACACAAATACTCGCTTACCTGGATCTGATGTGCGATGAATTTATCGAGCAACTGCCCCAAGTTGCGTACACGGAATACCTCGACCAGGCGGTTCACAACAAACTCCTATATGGCGAGAGTCATGATCTTGATTTGCAATTAACAGATAATTTCCAGGGTTCTATTGTAAATCTCGCCACCAGCGATCTTAGCGAGTTTGACGCTGACTGGTCAGGCGGTTTGCGCCTGAAGAATGGGCGTATGGTAAGCATCGTTCACCAGTATGATCGCCACCCTGAACTTGAGCGCGTATTGTTGGCGCGTCTCGAATCAAACCTCGAATCAAACCTTGAATCAAACCTTGAATCAAACAAGGAGCAAAAGGCTGTTGCAAATGCGCTTGCTGGTGTCGGCTCTCAGCTGTAACCCTTCTCTCGGCAGTGAGGCGTTGGTGGGCTTCAAGTATGCGGAAGCCCTGTCGCGGCGATACGAGACTGTAATCATAGCCGCGGCGCCGAGCCAGGCGCCCGAAGGGGCGGCGCTGTTGACGCTCAACGCCGGGCAATGCTCGTTCAATGAGGTGAGCGCGGAGCCGCTCCTCCGCTTCGAATTACGCCAGCAGCGCATCGCGCGGCGTCTGCGTAATCAGTTCCCGTTCGATTATGTGCATCGCATCACGCCTTCCGCCATCCAAGAACCGACGTGGGCGGGACGTCTGGGCAAACCGCTTATCATCGGACCGCTCATAGCGGCTGACGCGCCGCCGCTCGCCTTCGCCCGGCTTCTCAACAGGCCCGTCAGCCCGCCAAAGGGCCCTCGTTGGCGCCCTTCGCGAGTGGCGGGGCGAATTTACCGGACAATTGTGACTCGCGCCGAACGCGAACAATCTTATTTACATCATGCGCGACGCATTCTGGTGGGCACGCGCACGGCGCTGCGGCAAGTTCCCGAACATCTGCGGGAGAAATGCCGCCTTGTAACTTATTCGGGCGTCGAACACGAAGTCTTCGTTCCGCCGCCGGCGCGCCCTGTTACCAATACTGTGCGCTTGCTGTTTGTGGGCAGGCTCATTCCTTACAAGGGGGTGGAACTGCTATTGCGGGCGGTAGAAATAGCGGCCCGGCGTTGTTCGATCAAACTCGACATCGTCGGCGGCGCAGACCCCGTTTACAAAAATTTTCTGCTCCGACTTATTCAAGAATTGCGGCTGGAATCATCGGTCAACTTCCTTGCCCCGGTTCCGCGCCATCAGTTGCCTTCTCTCTATCAGCGGGCGGACGTCTTTTGCTTCCCCACCCTGTGCGACACCTACGGGATCGCGCTGCTGGAGGCGATGAGCTGCGGTTGCGCAGTCCTGGTCAGCGACGTGGCGGGCGCGGGCGAAATCGTGAACGGGGAGAACGGACTCAAGGTCCGATTGGACGCCCCGGACGAATATATTCGGGAATACGCGGAAAAGATCGTGGCGCTTGCTCAAAACCATGAACTTCGGGCGAGTCTGGGCGAAAGGGCGCGGAAATTCATCCGGCGAGAGCATGACTGGGACCGGATAGGCGACCAGATTTTGGCTGTTTACGACGAACTAGAAATCGGTACCGCTCGCGGTACTGATCCACAATGCATATAGGCGATGAATATTTTAGGCATTAGTTATTCCATGCACGAATCGGCCGCCTGTCTTGTGCAGGACGGCAAACTAGTCTTCGCTTGCGCAGAGGAGCGCCTTAGCCGGCGCAAGCAAGACGCTTCATTCCCCGTCCTTGCCATTCAAGCGGCTCTGAAGCATGGCGGGTTGGATCCGGAGGACGTGGACCACGTGGCCATCGGCTGGCCCAGGCCCGCCGGAACCTACGCGCACAACTTGAAACTTTTGCTCACGGGCAAATGGGCCAATTCCCCGACGCGGTGGGAGCGGCTACTAATCGGCTTTGCGCAAAGCCAGCGTCACCGAGGGGGCGCGCTCGACTTCACCCGAGCCTTCGGCCAACCGCGCCGCCCGATCCACTTTATCAACCATCACCTGGCGCATGCGTTGAGCGCCTACAGTTTATCGGAGTTCGACGATGCCGCCGTGTTGGTGATAGACGGGCGTGGTTCCACTGAAGCTACGACCCTGTGGCACGCGCGCGGCGGAGAGGTTCGCCTGTTGGAAGAGTACCAATACCCGAATTCGGTCGGCGTTTTCTACGCCGGGATCACCGAGGCGCTCGGGTTTCAGCCGCTCAGCGACGAGTGGAAAGTGATGGGACTGGCGGCCTATGGGCAGCCTACTTTCGACCTGACGAAATTGATCAATTGTACGGAGGAAAATTACTGGGTGGACGGCCGCCGATTCTTCGGGCGGACTGATTCTGACTGGAGCGGCCTGGAAGATGTGGTCGGAAAGCGCCGCAACGGCGAAGAATTGGGCGCCCGCCACTTCAATCTGGCGCGCTCGGCGCAAGACGCCTGCGAACAGGCGATGCTGGCGATGCTGCGCCGGATCACGCGGCTCACCGGCTGCCGGAAGCTCTGCCTGGCTGGCGGCGTCGCGTTGAATTGCAAGGCCAACGGTGAATTGCTGCGCTCCGGGCTGATTGACGAGATTTACGTACAGCCGGCCGCCGGAGACGATGGGACCTGCATCGGCGCCGCATACGCGGTTTATCAAGAACTCGGCCTTCCCATACCGCGTACGCCCATCGGGCATTCTTACCTTGGGCTGGAATTCAGCAACGATGAGATCGAGCGAGTTCTTCAAGTGTACAAACTTCCCTATCGCCGAGAGGCCAATGTGGCGCGCCGCGCGGCGGAGTTGTTGTCGCAGAACCATCTGATCGGCTGGTTCCAGGGACGGATGGAATTCGGCCCACGCGCCCTGGGTTGCCGATCAATTCTGTCCGACCCTCGTTTTGTAGAAAACCGCGACCGTGTGAACGACGCTGTGAAATTCCGCGAAAACTGGCGGCCATTCGCGCCGAGTGTCCTGGTCGAGAAGGCGGGCCGCTACTTCCAGGATTTTAAACCTTCTCCCTACATGATCTTGAGTTTCTGGGCGGACAAAGCGCGCGCGAATGAGATCCCGGCTGTGGTCCACGTGGACAATAGTTGTCGAGTTCAGTCCGTAGCGCGTGAGACCAACCCCCGTTATTACGCCTTGCTGGAAGAGTTTGAGAAACTGACAGGCGTGCCGGTGCTGATGAACACCTCTTTCAACCTCAAGGGCGACCCGATCGTGTGCTCGCCGAAAGACGCCGTCCAGACCTTTTACACTTCGGGCCTTGATGATCTCGTCATCGGCGACTTTGTGGTCAGCAAGACACAGCCTGACACAGCGCCGCGCGCGTAAGCAAGCGGTTATGCGCAAGATCAACCGCTTGCTTACGCGCGCGGTGTTGTACCAATTCTTATAGCTGTTCGCAATTGCGTGTACGGTAGGGGCAGACCTGCGT
>DATCXQ010000389.1:0-36881 GCA_036565725.1 Blastocatellia bacterium | reverse complement strand
CCTGCTTATCCACTAACAGACTTCCCTTACGTCGCGATTACGGGCTCGGTCAGTGTCTTCGATCCCAAGATCAGGGTGCCTTACACACAATCCTGGAGCCTGGGCCTCCAGCGCGAGATATCTAAAGATATGGCCCTGGAGGTAAGGTACGTTCACAACGTCAATCTCCAGCAATGGGTCACCTACAATATCAACGAAGTGAATATCGTTGAGAACGGATTCTTCGATGAGTTCAAGCGGGCGCAAGGCAACTTGCAGGCCAATATCGCGGCCGGGCGCGGGAATAACTTCCGCTACTTCGGCCCCGGAACCGGCACTTCCCCCTTGCCCATTTACCTGGCTTACTTCAGCGGCGCGCCGAACGGGATCAAACCAGACCCCAATCTGGCGAGCAGCTACACCTCGGGGTCGTTTGCGAACACCGGCTTTGTCAATCCGCTGGCCGCAAATAACCCGAATCCTTACGCCCCTGCGTCAGCCAGCACCTCAGGGACTGGTACGGGCCTGTATGCCGATCCTGGGCGCCGCGCCAACGCAATAGCTGCGGGCCTGGCTCCCAACTTTTTCCTGGCGAATCCGGGGTTGCTGGGCGGCGCCAATTTTACCGGCAACGGCGGCTACTCCCGATATGACGGGCTGCAGGTGGAGTTGCGCCGCCGCCTCTCAAAAGGGTTGCTGATACAATCCAATTACACCTTCGCCAGAAGCTTCAACAGGTCGCGAATCTCATTTCGCGCGCCGGCGGTCAATTCTCTTGGCGACACTCTGGAACATGCCTTTAAGGCCAACTGGGTTTACGAGCTGCCGATCGGACGCGGCAAATCGCTGTTCGGCGGCGCCGGGGGGGCGCTCGACCGACTTATCGGCGGATGGGAGTTCCACGGCACGGCCCGCATCCAGAGCGGTAATTATCTGAACTTCGGCAACGTTAGGCTGGTCGGCATGACAGAGAAAGAATTGCGGAAGGCCGCCAAGCTGCGCTTTGATGACGCCGCCGGGATAGCCTACTACTTGCCGCAGGACATTATTGATAACACCCGGCGAGCCTTCAGCACGAGCGCGACTTCGGCCACCGGCTTTGGCGATCTCGGCCCACCCACAGGCCGCTACATCGCGCCGGCCAATAGCGGGAATTGCATCCAGGTGATGAGCGGCGACTGCGCCCCCCAAGCTCTTATTGTCAACGGCCCGATGTTCGCCCGTTTCGACATGAGCGCGGTCAAGAGGGTCAAGATCAACGAGCGCCTCAACTTCGAGCTGCGCGGCGAGATATTGAACGCCTTCAACCACATCAACTTTTTCGGCGTCACCTGCGCCTCAAGCAGCGACACTTGCGGCGAGGTGTCGACGGCCTATAGGGACGTGAACAACACTCAGGATCCGGGCGGTCGGATGATTCAGATCGTCGCGCGGTTCAACTTCTAGCTTCAATCTTAAAACTTCGGGGAGAGGCGATATTCAAAGATTCGCCTCTCCAAGTTTTCATTTCTTTTAAACGCAGCCAGGGAGGTAGATCATCAATGATACGCAAAATAGCTAGCGCATTCGCTATTATCGTTTTTGTGGCGGTGACAAGCGCCACGGCTTTCGGCCAAGTGACCTCTTCGCTTTCGGGCGCAGTCACCGACCCCACCGGGGCGGTGGTGGCGGGCGCGACGGTCACGGTGAAGAGCCCCGCTTCGGGAAGCGAGTTCAAGACAATCACTTCGAACCAAGGGACTTACAACGTACCGTCACTCGGCGCTGGCAAATACGTCGTAGTTGTGACGGCTTCGGGTTTCAAAAGCGCCACCGTGCAGGACATCGAGATTGACGCCGGTACGCCGGCGACGGTCAACGTGACCCTCGAAGTCGGCCAAGCAAACGAGACCGTGGTTGTGCAGGGAGGCAGCGAGATAGTGCAGACGCAGACCGCTAACGTCTCGACGACGCTGAACAGCAACCAGATCATCAACCTGCCGCTCGTCACGCGAAACCCAGTCAATTTCGTCTCGACGATGGTGGGAGTGAACACGCCGCGCGACGTTCGCAATTCGACCATCAACGGCTTGCCCGAGAGCGCGATAGACATCACGCTGGACGGCATCAACGTGCAGGACAACTTCAACAAGACCACTGACGGCCTCTTCGTGCGCGTAGCTCCGTCGCTCGACACGATTGAAGAAGTCACCGTCTCGACGTCAAATCCGGAAGCGGTGGGCGGCGCGATGGGCGCGGTGCAGGTAAAATTCGTCACGCGCTCGGGCGGCAACGAATTCCACGGCAGCCTCTACGAGTATCACCGCAACACGGCGCTCAACTCCGCCTACTGGTTCACCAACCGCGACACTTCATATAACGTGCAGGCCGCCAAGAACTGCGGCGACCCTAGCAGCTCATCATTCAACCCGGCCACGATGGTACCTTGGAGCCCGGATTGCCGCGCGCCGCGCGCCGCGAACCTGTTCAACCAATTCGGCGGGCGCGTCGGGGGTCCGGTCTTGGTTCCGGGTCTCTTCAACGGGCGGAACCGGGCGTTCTTCTTCGTCAACTATGAGGAGTTCCGCCAACCCACTTCGGTCGTCCGTCAGCGCACGATTCTCCATCCGCTGGCGCAATCAGGCTTCTTCCGCTACGGCACGGGCGCTAACGCTCGTCAAGTGAACGTGCTTGATCTGGCGGCGAACAATGGTCATATCTCGACTGCCGATCCTACGATCGGCAAGTTGCTTGCCGACATCCGCAATGCGACGAGCGGCGCCGGAGGCATTACAAACCTGACCGATCCGAACCTGCAGCGGTTCACTTACAATCCCTCGGGCAGCACACTCACCAGGCGCCCGACGGTGCGCTTCGATGTCAACGTTACGGATAAGCATCGAGTGGAGCTTTCGTGGACTTATCAACAGGGCAGGGGCGCGCCAGACTTCCTTAATAACGTGGAGCCTGCCTTCCCCGGCTTCCCGAATCAGGGGCAGCAGCCCGCCGACCGCTATTCCGGCTCTCTGGCAGTACGTTCGACTCTCTCGCCGGCTTTAGTCAACGAAGCTCGCACAGGTCTTTCGGGAGGGCCTTCACGTTTTAATCCGGGCGCTAGCCGTGGCGACTTCACGGGCCCGGTGGCCAATCAGGACGGCTTCAATCTCGGCGGCGCGCCGGGGAATGGCGCCACCGGAATCGCGGTCTTTGGCATCAATGGACCGACGCCTGTCAACGCTCCCAGCCGTCGCAATCCTTTGTTCCGTCAATTCAGCGACACGCTGACGTGGACGCGCGGCTCGCACAGCCTCGCCTTCGGAGGCCTGATCATTGACACAAAACTCACGTTCAACGCTCTGACGCTGACTCCGACCATCAACTTCGGCGTGGACACCAATGACCCGGCGAACGCCATTTTCAACACGACCAATTTCCTGGGGGCCTCCAACGCCGATTTGACCAACGCCCGCAACCTTTACGCCATCCTCACCGGCCGCGTCACGGCGATCAACGCCAACGCCAGGCTCGACGAGGAGACTGGACAGTTCGTTTATCTCGGCAACGCCTTCGAGCGTTCGCACCAGAAGGAGTTCGGATTGTTCGCTCAGGATTCGTGGCGCGTGACTCAGAATCTCACGCTCAATTACGGCTTGCGCTGGGAGGTACAAGGTCCCTTCACCTCGGACAACAGCAGCTACACGACCTCCTCTCTTGACGACATCTGGGGCGTCTCGGGGCCGGGCAATCTCTTCAAACCCGGCGTGATGACCGGACGCCCGACGCAATTCATCCAGGTGAAGGAAGGAACCGGGGTCTACAACACCGACTACTCAAACTTCGCGCCGAGCCTCGGCGTCGCCTGGCGCATCGGCTCAAAGTATGGCTGGTTGAAACAGATCGTCGGCGACGGCCAGACCGTCGTACGCGCAGGCTATTCTATAGCCTACAACCGCCAGGGCATTGGCGATTTCCGAGGTCTGGCTTCGTCAAATCCGGGCGTCTCTATCACCACCAATCGCAGCGTCGCGCTCGGCAACCTGGGCGCATTGCCTCTTCTGTTTCGCGACAAGAGTCTTCTCGGACCGCCGCCGTTTGCGGCCACGCCAACTTATCCGCTCAGCGGAGAAATTACGAATTCGGTCAACGTCTACGACCCGAACATCAAGATACCCTACTCGCAATCCTGGTCGATCGGCTTCCAGCGCGAGTTGGACAAAGACACGGTCATCGAAGCCCGATATGTCGGCGCGCGCAATCTGCGCGGTTGGACGACCTACAATCTCAACGAGGTGAACATCGTTGAGAATGGCTTCCTCAATGAGTTTAAGAGTGCCCAGAATAACCTGGCGATTTTCAAGGCCACCAACCCGAACTGCGGGCAACAGGGGCAGCCTGCTTGCAGTTTCGCTTACAGGGGATTGCCTGGCCAGTCGCCGTTGCCGATTTACCTGGCATACTTCCAAGGCACGCCGAACGGAATCAAACCTGACCCCAATCTGCCGGGCAGTTACACATCGTCGCTGTTTGCGAACGCCGGCTTCGTCAATCCGCTGGCGGCGAAAAATCCGAATCCTTTTGCCCCGGCGTCGGCCAGCACATCGGGGACGGCCACGGGACTCTACGCCGACCCCATACGCCGGAAAAATGCGCTAGATGCGGGCTTGCCTGCCAACTTCTTCATCGTCAATCCGGGACTGCAAGGCGGCGCTAACTTCACCGGCAATGGTGGCTACTCCCGCTACGACGCTTTGCAGGTCGATTTGCGCAGGCGTATGTCGAAAGGATTTTTGGTCCAGGCTAATTACCAATTCGCCAAAGCCTTCGGCTCACAGCGCGTATCGTTCCGCGCGCCGCGCGTCAACGCGCTCGATGACATTACGCTGCAACACGCCTTCAAGGTCAATTGGGGTTACGAACTTCCCATTGGGCGCGGCAAGGCGCTCCTGGGCAACGCCGGTGGCTTGCTCGACCGACTGGTCGGCGGCTGGGAATTCTACGGCTCGGGGCGCGTGCAGAGCGGCCAGGTGTTCGACTTCGGAAACACGAGATTGGTCGGCATGACAATGAAGGAGTTGGGCGACGCGTTCAAGCTGCGGTTTGACGATGCGAAAAGAATAGTCTACGTCCTGCCGCAGGACATCATCGACAACACGATTCGCGCCTTCAACGTCAGCGCCACTTCGGCAACCGGTTACAGCGACCGAGGCGCGCCGACGGGACGCTACCTCGCGCCAGCCAACGACCTGAGTTGCATTCAGGCTTTCAGCGGCCAGTGCGCCCCGCAGAACATTTTCGTCACCGGGCCGAAGTTCGTCCGCTTCGATCTGAGCCTCAAGAAACAGATCAAGATCAAGGAGCAATATAACTTCGAGCTGCGAGCCGAGTTCCTGAACGCATTCAACAACATCAACTTCTTCAATCCTTCCACCACTGCGACGACAACCTTCTCCAACGCGGACTTCATGCAGGTGACGGAAGCCTACCGGGATCCGTCCAACACCAATGATCCTGGCGGGCGGTTGGTTCAGATCGTCCTACGGTTCAACTTCTAACCGCTTTACCAATCCGGGAGCGCCGCAAACTGCAGCGCTCCCGCTATCTCCCTTGGGGCGTATAACGCGACCTTCTGCCTCTTTAATCCTTGTCTACCATCCATCTCGATCAGGCGCCGCGATCAGGCGCTCAGTCCATGGATCGGATCGCTTCCCAACTTTTCTCGACTATGATTGTCAATGGTAATTGAAAATGATCGACGGCTTTGTCAAGATCCCTGATGAAGCTACCCGCGGTTATCATCTGGTGTCCGGGCTTATATTTATATAGTTGATCGTTTTGCTGAATGACCATATCCCAGCCTCATAGACTTCCATAAATCTAAATCTCATGCAAAATTATGGAAAGATGCGCATCCAAAATCCTTGGAGCCGAATATTAAGCGCAACAAGATCAACAAGATCTATTCAAGATTTATATTGGCATAAACATTGCCTATGTCTACATCCTCCACACCTATCACCAAAAATCAGCCCAATTTCAAAATGGTGAAATAGGAGGATTACTGAGGAGATCCACCGGCGAGTTTAGTTATCAAGTAAGGAAATTTCTTTACAGGAGAAAATCATGAAAAAAGCATTGTCACTTTCCTTTTTACTCTGTGTGAGCTTGGCCTCGGCTGTAGCGCAAACGAGCACAGGGCGATTGGTTGGAACCGTCACCAGTTCCGACGGCGTAATGGCAGGCGCCAATGTGATCATCACCGACGATAAGACTGGTAAGGAAAGATCCATCGTCACGGCGGGCGATGGAACATTCACTGTGGCGCAACTTGAAGTCGGCACTTACACTGTTAAAGTCGCAGTAAATGGCTTTAAGACTTTTACCGTGACGAGCGTCAAGATTGACATCGGGCGCGAATATTCACTGGCCGTGGCCCTGGAAGTCGGCCAAGTTGCAGAGGCAGTCACGGTAACGGCCGGGACCGACGTGCTGAACGCGACGACTGGCGAGTTGAGCAATACAGTCAGCAGCAAGCAGATTCTCGAATTGCCGCTCAACGGACGCAATCCGCTTAACCTGATCGCTTTGCAGGCCGGCGTTTCTCAAAACGGAGCGCAGCAAACTTCGATCAACGGCCTTCGCACTTCGTTCACAAACATCACTCGCGACGGTTTGAACGTCCAGGACGGCTTCATCCGCTCCAACGCGACGGATTTTTCGCCGAATCGCTCTTCCGTTGATAACACGAGTGAGTTCACGATCACGACATCTAACGCGGGCGCTGACCAGAATGGCGGCGCACAGATCCGTCAGGTGACGCCACGTGGCGAGAAGAATTTCCATGGTTCGGCCTTCGAATTCAACCGCAACACGGCCTACGCCGCCAACGACTTCTTCAGCAATCGCAGCAGTATTCCGATTTCATTCCTCAACCGCAATAACTTCGGCGGAAAGCTGCTCGGCCCAGTGCCGCTCCCGCGCTTTGGCCAGGGCGGCCCGTCTTTGTTGAATGACAAGGCTTACTTTTTCTTCGGTTACGAAGGGCTGAGGACTCGTACTTCCTCGCTTCGCGATCGCACCATCTTATTGCCCAACGCGCGTCAAGGCATTTTCACCTATCGTGACAACGCTGGCGCCACTCGCACCGCCAATCTACTCACATTGGCTGGATTTCCAGGTATTGATCCCTTTGTCTCCCAGAACGTTCTTTCCGCCTTGCCCACGGCCGGTAACCGCACGGACATCGGCGATCAGTTGAACACCACCGGGTTGAGCTTCAATCAGCCTTCGAATTCCAGTCGCAACGTCTATACGACGCGCTTCGATGTCGATATCAGTGAACGACACAGCGTCAATGTTATTTACGATTACAACAGAGAGAACAACTTGCGGCCGGATGTGGATGGAAACCAAGGATTCGGCGCGACTCCGGCGGTGATTCAGTCTTCAACCAATAAATTCCTGGTGGCGGCTTATCGCTGGACGCCAACCGGGCGATTTAGCAACGAGATTCGCGGCGGCTCGTTCCGTAGCGAGGTGCCCTTTGATAACACAAATCCCGCTCCCGGATTCTATGTCGGCGTTCCATCGATCAGCAATCCTGTAGTCACTTTCCAGGATCAGGGACGTTTCACGCGGTACTACAACTTCCAGGACAACGCCGATCTGACAATTGGCAATCATGGCTTGCGCTTCGGCGGACAGTTGCAGTTCCAGGAAGTCGATGCCTACAACGACGCCGGCATTGTTGCGACGTACAACTTGGGAACGAACGCCAACACACCCAATTTGCTCGCCACTCAATTCGACGGAGGGATCTCCGCAAATCAGTTGGCTACGGCGAACTCATTGCTGGGGCTGCTCGGCGGTATCGTCGGTCAAGGCTCTCAAGCGTTTAACGTTGAAACCAAGACTTCAGGCTTCCAACCGATCAGACGCATCCAGGATTTCCGCTACGGAAATCATTCGCTTTATATTCAGGATCAGTTTAGAGCGCTTCCATCACTGACGCTCAATCTGGGCTTGCGCTATGAGCTCTATACCGGGTTGAAGCAGAACAACGGCTTGGCGTTGGAAGTGGTGATCCCGAATGGCGTTGACCCGGTTCAAGCGATTCTCGATCCGAACGGCACCTATAATTTCATCGGCGGCAACGCGGGCGCAGAAAATCAATTCTACAAGACCGACAAGAACAACTTCGCCCCAATTATCAGCGTCGCCTGGGCGCCGAGGAATTGGGGTAAATTCGGCAAATTCGTTTTCGGCGAAGGTGGTACTTCCGTGTTGCGCGGCGGTTATCGCCAGAGCTACCTAAACGATCAGATGATCACGGCGCTCAACAACGCCGCCGTTGGTAACGTCGGGCTCGGCACCACTACTATCAATGCCCTCAATCCGGCGACAGGCAACTCGGCTCTCAACGCCAGATTGAATGCGCTGCCGGCAATCAACTCCCCGGGCAATCCCATTGTTCCTCGAACTTTCGCGCAGAACAACAGCGCGGCGTTCTCCAACTTCGGCACCGCTTTCGCGATTAATCCTGGCATTCAAACGCCGAAAGTGCATGAGTATAACTTCGGCATCCAGCGCGAATTTGGCGCGAACGCCGTCGAAATTCGTTACGTCGGCGGACGCGCCGACAATCTCTGGCGCAGCATTGACTTCAATCAAATTGATATCGTCAACAACGGCTTCCTGGCCGACTTTAACCGTGCGCGCGCCAATCTCTTGTTGACTGGCAATGCGGCCTGCACAACGGCGCAGAACGCCGGATGCCAAGCGCTGACAGTATTCCCGAATCTCGTTAGCGGCGGATCGTTGGCGAATGCCGGGAACCGCAATCAGTTGATTAACGGAACGGCAGCGGATTTGGCGCTAAATTACATCAACCTGGCTCAGACTGGTACGGTGAGGTTCCTGCCTAACCCAGGCACTGGCGTAGCCAACCTCTTCACCAACGGCGCGAAATACCGCTACAACTCGTTGCAGATGGAATTCCGTCGCCGGTTCACCAAAGGCTTGTCCATACAGACGAATTACACCTTTCAGAAGACGTTAACTAACGGTATCGGCACTTCACAGGGATTGGTCGAGCCGTTCCTCGATAACGCCAGACCGGAGCTGGAATATTCGCGCGCCGATTACGACCAGACGCATACCATTAAGCTGAATTCGGTCTATGAACTGCCATTCGGCAATGGACGCACATTCTTCAGCGGCTCAAAAGGCGTGGTTAACGCTATCATCGGCGGCTGGCAAATCAGCCCGATTCTGACAATCAGTTCCGGCGCGCCGATCTCGATCATCGATCCTCGTGGCACTTTCAACCGCGGGGGGCGTTCTGGCCGTCAAACCGCCCTCACTTCGCTGGACAAAGATCAGGTCAAAGATTTGGTTGGCGTCTTTAAGTTGGAGGCAAACAACCCCCAAGGATTGCCGGCGGGTATCTATTACATCAACCCTTCGGTAATCAATACGACTGGCCGCGCGGCGGAAGGCTTCGGCACAACTCCATTCAATGGTCAGGTCTTCTTCAACAACGCGCCGGGACAAACCAGTGGTTTGGAGCGCGCTTTCATCAACGGGCCGTTGTTTGTCAATCTTGATGCGACTCTGGCAAAGAACTTCCAGATCAAGGAGGGCATCAAGTTCCAACTTCGCCTGGAAGGGTTTAACGCCTTAAACCACACCAACTTCTTCTCTGGCCAGTTTCAGAGCATCAACAGCGCAACGTTCGGACGTGTCACAAGTACGTTTGATCCGCGCGTCGTTCAAATTGGCGGACGCCTTGACTTTTAATCGGCGTCTTATCAGAGACTAAAATCAAGAGGGGGAGTGGACGAATCCACTCCCCCTCTTTCTTTGACTAGAATGGCTCTCCTGGCGGCATTCAGAAATCAAACGCCTCTTTCAGCTTGTCGACGCGCTTCCCGAACTCCGCGCGAATCTCAGCCTTGATCGCTCCCCACGTCGTGGGGTGCTCCGGCTGCCCTTCAAAATAAAACGGGCAGGGCGCGGGGGAGACCTCGCGCTGGACTTCGGCCAGATCGATCGGATCTATCGGATATACGACGCACGGCGGAGGGGCGTGTTTGGGCGAGGTGTAGATCAAACAGGCCGTCGTGTTCTCGTCCTCGTAAAAGAAAGGACAGCGGAAGACTATCTTGCAGCACAGGCCGCAGCGGTTGCAGCCGCCACGTTGGTAAGGTTTCCAGCGGTAGAGAATCCTGTCCGGTAAAATTTTCGCCAATATCCAGCGCCGCACTGCGCCGTATGAATGCCTTGTATAAAAGAAACCGATTATTTTGCGGAAGCCTATGTAAGCTTTTTTTCGATAAATTTCCCGCTCGGAAAGCGCCGGCAGTTCGATTGTGATTTGAGAGCCGTCCTCGGATGGCTCTTCCGATCTCTTGACCGGTTTGATCTGCACCAGCTTGTTTTGGAATTTGTTGTCCTGAGTCATTCGCCCTCGCTGTTATTATTTCGCTGTTATTATTTAAAGGTAAATTTCCGCGCTCCCTCCTTTATGCGCGCTTATTCGCGCAATACATCAAAACCTTTTTACAATGCGAAAGGAACGGGCAGGGCAACTAGTGTGATCCTAACACCCCCGCTCTAGGGGAACCAAACTCAGCCCCGACGTAAGCTCCTTCAGCGCCACGCGACGCCAAACCGCATCGTTTTATATACGCAACGCCACGCAAAAAATTTTGCCAGAGGCGGCAAAAAACCTCTTGCAATGGGCATAGTATTGATGTACATTCGTGTTTCACAGATGAAACGAGCGGCAATTCACGATGATCTCCGATTTATTTCGGAGGATGGCGTTCATCTGTCGAGGCGCGATCACTGATTCCCCGTTGTCAGATTTTGAAGAGTCCGTCAGGGATTCAAGTCAGCGCGAACTTTCTCAGAAAATCCGTTCGCGCGCAACCTTTTTAGCGCCTTGGGCCCCTTTTGAATTGATTATCTGAAAATTCGTTTTCTCGCCTGAGCCACTTGAACCACGATCTCAGCCACTGGCGTTATTCCACTGATCCCGACTACCCGCGTCGGGGTCAGTGGTTCCCGCCTTTTCGGTTCGGCGACCGGGCTGCGGCGAGGAGAAAATCATTGGGGCAGACTTTACTCTGTCCGTAGCATGAATTGAGGGTGGACAGGCTTTCGGTCTGCGCCACCACTGATAACGCTCTTTTTATTCAAGGGCAGGGCGTAGCCTGTCTATTTTCAAAGAATGGCGCCGCGCGAACGGCTGCGCGGTTGCATCGCAAGAACAAGCGCGCGGCGCCGATAAAAAAACGAAGTAAATCTAGGGGGTAATATGGGTAGCGTACAGGACGCATTCAAATACAATCGGGCCCGTAAGAACGTGATCATCGGCGGGGCGGTGATTCTGATATGCATCACGGCTCTCTCTTGTGTGTCGTCGTATATGATCTATCGCAGCGGCTTCGGGGACATGCCGTTCATCTTTCAACAGGCGCTGGCGCTCTTTGCGGTGGTCGTTGTCGAAGGAGCGTTCGTGTGGTTGGTATACGGATTCACGCGCGCGTTTTCATCCGGCATGGAGCGATTGGTCTCTCTGGCGGGAATGGGCTTTCTGGTAGTCGTGATGCTGATCAACCTGGTCACTCATTTCATGATGGTAAAGGGCATCGAGTTACATCCGTTTCAAATGGAGTGGATAGATTGGGGGGCGGTAACGGTCTTCATCGCGGTGTTATTGATAGTCCTGTTCATTACCCTTGCCGACCCGGTGATTCGGCTGATTCGTCTCGAGCTTCGATATATGGGCAAACAGCAAGAAAAGATACTGGAGGCGAAGACCGAAGGGTTGGAGAGCGACAAGATACGGGCCGCAATGGCGGAACGCGCAGATTATGAGGCGGACCGGCTGGCAGATCAGATCATAGGATCGGCTTACCCACAACTGCCCCGTCACGCTCACGCCAACGCCATAGGCTACGTGCAAGCCCTATCGCCAAACGACCCAAAAGGGCAGAGCCGCTGAGCGAGGGCGCATCCCGCGCACCCTCACAAACCAACGCGCCATTGAGCGCGGCAGGCTCAGCGGCGCAGAGAACATACACAGACGAAGATAATTCCGACGCCTTCATCCGCCCGGCGGAAGCGGATCGTGTCAAACCCAGATTACGCATGGTCGCGGGCGGCGCCCCGGTCATCGGGCCGGTTGTTGAAGAAGCTGATTTTACGGTCTCCGTTCGCGCGAGCGACCCCAACGGCGAAGACCTGGACGATCACTGGCCTGAAGACCTGCCCGGAGACTCGTTGGGCTCCGCGAGTGAGATTGAGGCGAGGCCGGATGCGAGGGTGGATGGCGGAGGTTCGAAAGCGCCATTCATGGCGGTCATCGGAAGCGGTGATGGCGAAACGAACGCGAAGGAGAAAGAAGCCGAAACCAATCACGGTCTAAAGTCGAGAGAGACGATGGGACGGAGGGGGAATCGTGAGTCCCACCATCCAGGCCCCAAAGAACTCAAAAAATCCGTTCCCCCCAAAAAGCAATCAGCAATCCCAGGCAAGTCCCGACGCCCTGGTCTCAAGAAACTCAACAAGAAGCAAATCTCCCTGGACTGGCCGCCGACCCCGCGCGGTTGTGAGTGGCGGCGTTCGGACGCCGGTTTGAACCTGTGGCGTTGCTGGACCGAATGGGACGACGACAAGGGCAAAAGGATAAAGAAGAGCAGATACGCCGGCCATCTCAGCGATGACGCCTGGCGAATTATGAAGGAGTACGATCATGAAACGTTCATCTCGATCGTCGGCGAGCGGCTTCGCAGACACAGCGGGCGTTAACCCGTTCGCCGTTTTTGAAATCATCGCCGCCACCCGCAAGATCAGGAGGCTGTCCTCAGCGCTGGGCGCCCCGGAAATCATAGAGAGCGCAAATAGCATAGAGCGGCACGCCGACGGGATGGTCAAAACGATTCTGGGCGCGGTTGATCTGTCAACGATCGGCGTGCCTGACAACATGGTTGAACAAATAGTCGAAATGCTGCGCGCCTACCGCCAATAAACACATAAATACAAAAACCGAATAGGAGGTGTAATTATGACTTCAGAACAAGCGTCTTTTCTCCGCGACTTTCTTCTCAACAGGGTCGAAGAGGCGCACATCGTCACGCTGCGCGTCCTCAGATCAATACCCGATTACCATTGTGATTACCGCCCGAATCCCAACTCGCGATCCGCGCGCGAGTTGGCGTGGCACATCGTCAGCACCGAGCTTCAACTCCTGAGTGGCATCGCCAGCGGCTCGTTTTTGCGGGACGACGACGACATGGAATCGCCGCCCGAAAGCATGTCCCAGATGGCCGAGTATTACGAAGAACGTTTCGACAAGAGCCTCGAATCGATCAGAAAGCTGAACGTCAAGAAGCTGACCAACTACCTGTCGTTTTACGGCGTCTTCAGATACCCGGCGGTTGTCTATCTAACCTTTCTGCACGACCACACGGTTCACCATCGCGGGCAGTTAAGCTCTTACGCGCGCGAGATGGGATCTAAGATTTCAATGCTCAAAGGCCGCAACGGCGACAGCGTCTCGATCAACCAACCAGCGATGAAATACCTCTGGGCAGAGAGAATCTTGTCAGACGCGGCGCTGGCGAACGCGGCTTAAGGACAGAGGACGGGGGGACGGGGCGACAGGGCGACGAGGCGATGGAAGAACAGAAAGCTCCCTTTCTCCGTCGCCCCGTCGCCTTGTCGCCCCATCCCCCCGTCTTTCCCTCTTATCCGATCTGCGCGGTGATGACCTGAGCGATTGACTCTGCCTGAATGCGAATCGTAGCTTCGTCCTGCCCTTCGATCATCACGCGCGCCAGGTTCTCGGTGCCGGAATAACGCACTATCAGGCGGCCTCTGCCCGCCATCTCCCTTTCAATCATGTTGATCGCCTCCAGGATGGGCGGGACGGCGTCGAAAGGCGGTTTGCGCGAGACGCGCACGTTGACGGTCACTTGCGGGTACCGCGTGTAGGCGGCCGCCAGGGCGCTGAGGGCTATGTTTCGTTCGGCGACGGCGCGCAGAACTTCGAGGGCAGTGATCATCCCGTCGCCGGCCAGGCTGATTTCGGGAAAGATGATGTGGCCTGATTGCTCGCCGCCGAGGCTGCCGCCGCCTTTGAGCAGTTCATCCAGCACGTACTTATCGCCCACGGCGGTCCGCGCCAGCGTAACGCCCCTATCAGCCAGGGCCAGCTCAAGCCCGAGATTGCTCATCACAGTCGCGACCACTCTGCCACCGCTGAGACGCCCCTTAGATGCCATGTAATCGGCCATGATGAACAACACCTGATCGCCGTCCACCAGATCGCCGCGCTCATCGACCATCAGCAACCGGTCGGCGTCGCCGTCGAAAGCCAGGCCCAGGTCGGCTTTCTGTTCGATCACGGTCCATCGCAACTTCTCGGGATGAAGCGAGCCGCAGTCGAGATTGATGTTTTTTCCGTTCGGGTCGGCGTTGATCACAACCAGATCGGCGCCGAGCGCGGTGAACAATTTAGGCGCAATCTCATAAGCGGCCCCGTTGGCGCAATCAATCACAATCCTCAAGCCCTTCAGGCTCACCCCGGCTCCGACCTCACCGCGCAGGAACGCCAGATATTTTTCCACGAGACTTGCGTCTGTTTCGATCTTATCATCAGAAAACTCCCTGGGAGCGCAGGCATCCCTGCCTGCTTGCTTCGGCAAGTCGGTCGTTGCCGGAGCCCACGCAGGCAGGGATGCCTGCGCTCCCAGGCTCCGCTCGATCGCCTGTTCCGCCTCGTCATCGAGCTTCCTTCCTGACGGGGAGAAGACTTTGATTCCGTTGTCCTCGTACGAATTGTGTGAGGCCGAAATGACCAGCCCCGCGTCCGCGCCGAGCGTCCGCGTCAGATAAGCGACGCCCGGCGTCGTGATCACGCCGGCGAAGCGCGCGCCGGCGCGCGCAGCCTGGAGGCCTCGCGCGAGGGCCGCTTCGATCCATTCCCCTGATTCGCGTGTGTCGCGCCCGATGACGAGGCGCGGGGCGTGGCCTGAGCGCCTTGTTAATTCAATCGCCAGCGAATAAGCGATCCGCTCGATCGTGCGCCGGTCGAGCGGGTATTGGCCGGCCACGCCTCGAATGCCATCCGTGCCAAAGAGTTCAGCCATATTATCTTTTCACCTTCACCTCTCTCGGTATGATGTTTCTGATTTCGATACTTGCGGGGAGTTGGACTTGGGGAGTAAGACTGGTCACGCTTGGAGGAAGGCCGGCCGTTTTGACTTCGACGCGCAGGTCATCCGCGCGCAAGGACTCGATCAATGATTTCGGCCCGAAGACTTCGAGCCCGACTGTCTTCGTCAATAAAGACCCGGCCGCGCTCTTGTCGATCCACTCGACGGGCGTGGCGGCGAAGCGCCGCAGCAGGCGCTCTTCGCCGATTTTGGCCGAGAGTTCGATCCGGCCCGAAGTTTTAACTCGTGAATCTTGCGGGATTTCGACTTCGACGGACGTTTGAAAATCGGCGTCGCGCCCGTCCAGACTGACCTTTTCCGTCAAGACGCGCTCCATTTTACTGACGACGGATTGAGGGCCTTCGATTTCAACCTCACTGGGATAAAGCTCGACGCCGTAAATTTCCCGGCCTTCCGCGACCTTTCCACTCAACTGAGCCTCGACCCTCAGGCGTTTCGTCAAATTCGGCTCGAGTTTTATTCTTATGCTCGCCGGTTCGATCTGCATGACCTTCACATTATCGGGCAGGAAGCCTTCATCCATCTTCAGTTGAACGACTCTTTCGCCGGGCTCCTTGCCGCTCAGGTCGGCGATGACCAGCAGTTGGTTAGGGCTCAGAGACCGGACAATGTCGCGCGGGCCGCTCAGGCGCACACTCACCGCCTGTTCGGCGGCGCCGACGATTTTGACGCCGGGACTCAGGCCGCGGTATTCGATCGGCACACCGACCAGCCGCAGATCGATGACCGGTTGCCGCGAAACTATGAAAAGCAGAATAGCCAGCAATAGCGAGAGCGCCTTCAGCCCTTTGTTTTCGACGCGCGCGTGGCGCAATCGGTGAAAGAGTCGCGCGGGGGACAGTCTGTTCATGCCGAGGTTCCCTCTTTGACGCTCTCTCCGGAGGAGGCGTGGGCGGCCTCGCGCCTGCGGGATCCGACCAGGGCGTCGATCTCGCGTTCGCGCTCCCGCTCTTCGGCTTCGAGTTCCTCAGACTCGGCGTCACTGCGCCAAGGCTCCATGGCCTGTTGAATCAGACTGCGCAACTTCGGCCCGTCAAGGTTCCTCTTCAGCCTTCCTTCTTTCGCAAACGAGATTACGCCGGTCTCTTCCGAGACAACCACGACGAAGGCGTCGCTGTCTTCCGTAACGCCGATCGCTGCGCGGTGGCGCGTGCCGAGTTCGCGCGAAATCAACGGGTTCTGCGTAAGCGGCAAAAAGCAGCAGGCCGCCGCGACGCGATTGTTGCTGATGATCACCGCCCCGTCGTGCAGCGGCGTATGCGTGTTGAAGATGGTCACCAGCAGGTCATAATTGACCTTGGCGTCGAGCCTGATGCCGCTCTCGATGTAGGTCTTCAACCCGACGTCACGCTCGAAGACCATCAGCGCCCCCGTCTTTTCCGAAGCCAGCGTGGTCGAGGCGAGCACCACTTCGTCATACCATTCCTGCCCGAACGGGTTACGGCCCCGTTCACGGCCTGCGCCGGGGATGCGGATGTTGGCGCCCAGGTGCGTCAGCGCTGCGCGTATTTCGTGCTGAAAAAGGACGATGACTGCGAAACCGAGATAGAGCACGGCGTTGCGCAAAACCCACTGGACCGTAGAAAGCCCCAGCCAGCTCGAAAGCTCATACAGAAATCCGATCAGCCCCAAACCGACTGCCATCTGGACGGCGCGAGTCCCATGCACCAGCCTGAGCAATTCATAAATCAGGATGGCGACTATGATGATGTCGATCACGTCTCTAAGGCCGACAAAATGCCAAGGCCATACTGTCTGAGACCACAACTCGCGCACGTTTAAAGCCTCGCGTCAAAATATTATGAAACTCTGCGGGAATTACAACTAAGCATAACACAAATCGGGTACGGGCAGACTAAAGTCTATCCCACGCTAAGAACTGAAAGTCTGTCCCATTGCCAGTTGTTACGGCGGGAGAGTTTTGCTAGACTCCCGCCCGTGCGTCAACCCCCGGCGTCGCGCGTAAGCGGGCCGATGATTTATCAAGCTCCAAACACCCCCAAAAATCTATGGAGGTCTTGGGACAGGCTCTGGCGCTACTGACGCAATCGTTGCTAGTCGCCCCATACGCCCATTAAAAAATTTGGTTGATGCCGCTTACAAACCTTATCAAGACAGCGCCAGAAAAATAAATTCTGCGCCGGGAAAGGGATAAAGGGATTGAAGATATGAGGAAGCGACATCGCGTCTTAATGACGCTTTCGTTCTTTATTATCCTCACAATTTTCGTGGGAACCTCTGTTGGCGGCGCCGCGCATGCCCAACAACGTAAAAAGTCATCGGTGAAGAAAGCCGCGCCCATTAAAAAGGGCAGGGCTTCGTCCAAAGTAGCCGTCAAGCGCGGTAAATCCTCAGTCCGCTCCGGCAAGCTCGCAGCCAGAGGGAGTTCGCGGCGCCGGTCGCAAGTCAGCTCGCTGAGTAAGCGCGGTAAATTGACGCGGTCCGGACGCCGGGCGCTGGCGTCTTCGAGCCGCCGCCGCGCGCGCTCTCGTTACCTGGCCCGCCTTAGGGCGATTCGGGCGCGCGACGCCGCGCTCCGCAACATCGCGACCAGCAACCTGCTGAAAGATGACGCCAGTGGAGAAGACACGGAAATCCGAGCCGTGGCTGTGAAGGCTCTGCAGGGGCGTTCTGGGACGGTGGTCGTGATGGACCCGAACAACGGCCGCATCTTCACCGTGGTCAACCAGCGAATGGCGCTCGGCTCGCCGGTCAAACCATGCTCGACCGTCAAGATAATCGTCGGATTGGCCGCGCTGCACGAAGGCGTCTTCGACCCAGACCAGGAGGTCCAGGTTTCGAGCCGATGGGGCATGAACCTTACCGACGCGCTGGCCCGATCGAACAATCCGGTCTTCCAAGTCTTGGGACGAACGTTGGGCTACGAGCGCGTAATGAAATACGCCATGGATTTCGGATTCGGATCGAGGACCGGAATCAACTACAAGGGCGAAAGCGACGGCTTCCTTCCTGACGAGGGTGAACAGGAGACCGGACATATGTCCAGCCACGGCGATGGATTCGGGGTGACCGCGATTCAGCTCGCGGCCTTCACCAGCGCGATAGCCAACGGCGGCGAACTCTACACGCCGCGCGTCCTGCGCAACGCCGAGGAAGCCCAGACTTTCATCCCCGAATTGAAGCGCAAAATAGTGATGTCCCCCGAAGACCGCACTAGATTGCTCGCCGGAATGATGGGCGCGGTCACTTACGGCACCGCCAAGCTCGCCTATAACCCGCTCGGTCAGGTGGCGGGCAAGACCGGCACTTGCACCGGCGCCCGCGACAGGCTCGGGCTATTCACTTCGTTTTCGAGCGTCGATGATCCGAGGGTCGTCGTGACGGTCATCACGAGCGGCTCTACCGAAGCTGGGCGCCGCGCCGCCGAGATTGCCGGCAGAATCTATGCGGACATCTGCCCACGCTTCTTCAAAGACAAGGTAACAACTCCCGCCGCTTCCGCCGGAACCGAAATTCCGGAACCGAAGACAAGTAATGTGAAGCATTAAGGATTGAGGATCGAAGGTCGTGTTACAAGGCGATCCTCGATCCTCAATCTTCCATCTTCAATGCTCCATCCTCCATCTTCGACTCTCTCTATACTTGATCCTCTTAGTTTGAGATCCCTTTGGGGGAGAATTTGCGCAACGCGCTGGGGAAGATTCTGATCGTGGTCGGCGTGCGGACCTTGCCGTCAACGATGATTTCGCGCGCGGAAATTTCCTGTTCGTAAATGTCCTTGTTGGCCGACTTGTCCTGCGTAATCACGGCGCCCTTCAGTTCCAACCCGCCGAAAAGCCCACGGCTGCGCGAATAGGAAATGATTTGGGATTTGAGCAGGACGTCTGTCGACACGTGCGCGTTGCGTCCGACCGGCCCGGCCGAGACGGCGGCCCCAGCGCCGATCTCGAATTTGTCTTGCAGCAAGCCTTCGACGCCCGATTTGTTCATGACCAGCAGGACGAGGTCTACAGCCTGTCCGCCGATCTGCAGCCCAAAGCTGCCGCCCCCGATGGTGAAGTAGGCGGGTGACCCCCACGAGCCTTGCGCCCGGCGGCAACTGATCAAGCCTTTGCCGTATTGCCCACCGACGATGAAGCCGCCTTTTTTGACCGAAGGAAAAACGGCGACGCATTGCGCCCGGTCGAGCAGTTCCTGCGGAATTCCCTGATCGGGCGCCCCCATAATCTCCTGGAAGGCGGCTGCGGCCTTCTGAGCGCGTTCGCGCTCCTCGGCTTTGGACGGCTGGCCCGCCGGGCTCTGAATTGAAATCGCGAGAACGAGAAGTGAAGCGAAGACGGTGTCAGTTACTTTTTTCATTTGGCATATTCTCCGAAAATGTTCGACAAGCCAGTAGATTGTCGGGGGCTTCGTGAGTCGTCCCCTGCCGGAAGCGACGACAAGGCGCCGCCTTGTCGTGAACAGCGCGCGCCGCGGTATTCATTCTTTCAGGGCGCCGCGACCGGCATGAAGGACTCCGGTGAAAAATCGGTTGAACAAGTGGCGCATCGGCATTTTTATACCCTGGCGTTACTGTTTTTCAAGCGTGCGTAAAATAGCGTAAGATGCGCTCGGTCTGGAATCGGAGCATTCGGCATGAATTCATTCGACTCATTCACACTCGCCCCTATGTCTGCGGGCGACATTATCGACCGCGCGGTCAGGCTCTACGGGCGTAATTTTCTGGCGCTGTTGCGAATCGTGCTCGCGCCCAGCCTGGTCGCCTACGCGGGCTCGATTCTTATGTCAATCGGCTGGCGCAACGCCACTATGTCGAGAGGCGACGAAAGGATCGTAATCACCGTTTTGCTGGTCCTGAGCGGCTTTCTGCTATGGGCCATCGGCAAGGCGGCCTTCTACGCCGTCTTGGGCGGGTCGTCGCGCTCGCTGGTGGCGCATTTCTTCGAGGGCAAGCCGATACTGGCTCGGGATGTCTATCGCGCGGCCTGGGAACGCCTCTGGCCGCTCGTCGGCGCCACCTTAATGATCGGATTGCTGATAATGGGCGCGATGATGATCGCGTATTTTGTCGTCGTCACTGTCGGGATGTTTTTCCTGTTAATGATGGCGACAATCATGCAGGGGACGCCGGAATGGATGCAAGGCGCCGCCACCTTCATCTTCCTCGTCGTGATCGCAGCGGCGTTCGCCGTCTCCTTCCTGTTGATTTACGGCCGCGTTGTTTACGTGCCGCAGATTCTAATGGTCGAAGGTAAAGGGGTTTTTAGTTCGATAGGCCGCAGTTTTTCGCTCGCCGCCGGGCAACTCCGCCGCATCGCCGCGCTCATCCTTTTTTGGTTTTACGTTGGCTGGTCCGTGCTGCTACTGCTGTTTCTCCCTTTAGGCTATGTCTCCGATTGGGTCAATCCGTTCGGCGCCGAACAGTCTCCTTGGTACAACATAGCCTGGCAAACGGTTACGCAGTTGAGCGAGATTCTGCTCATGCCGATTTTCATGATCGGATGTACGCTGCTTTACCTGGACAGCCGCGTTCGCAAAGAAGGCTTCGACGTCGAGCTGGTGGCCAATCGAACGCTCGCGCAGCCGCCGGCCCCGCAGCCTCTCTACCCTCCTGCGCCTCAGCGGGCGGCGCCCGAGTGGACGCCCGCGCCTCAACAACGCGGCTCATTTGCGCACTCCATCCTCGGACTCGATGATTACAGCCCCATGCCGATCAATGCGGCTCCGGCGCATGACCCGCAGTTAGCGCCGGAAGTCTCTCGAATGATCTGCGATTGGTGCGGGACCGAAACAAATGTTGAGAATCGTTTCTGCAGTAAATGCGGATCGGCATTTGGTCATTGGCGAGGCGCAGAGGGCGTCAGCGACCCGAGCTCCGATCGAGTGACCTCTTAATCTATTCTCGGGCCGCTGACGCCCCCTGCGCCGCGTCGCTTCAAATTCAAATGCGCTCACGGACGAATCAATTCTATTTCGCAATCGCGGTTCTCGTCTCTCTATGCGCCCTGCGCGTGTCCGCCCAGGGGCGCTCGACCGTCGACGATTACGCGAATCGGCTCGACCGGGCGGAGCAAATGGTGAAAAAGGCGATCGAGGGAAACAGCGCCGCCTCAGAGTCGGGGACTATTATGAACGAGGTCAAGCGACTGCTTCCCGCGCGCGAAGAGGTCGATTTCAATGGCTCCATCATCCACATCGACAACGCCTGGTTGCATGAAGCCGCGGATAAAGCGGTAAAGAACGCAGAAGGCGCCGCCGAAGGTCGTCTTCGGATGTTGGGCGAAATCTCAGCCCGCTTGGCCAGACTTCGACAAAGCGTAAAATCGGCTCGAAGGGCGGAAGCTGGGGCGCCGCAGGATCAACGGGCCAGGCTCGACGGCATTCTCGCCCGCCCCGAATACCAGCCCGAGGAAAAGCGTGAATCGACGATAGCGCGTTGGATCAGGCAAATAAAGGAATTCATTCTTCGACTGCTGAGAATATTGTTCGGCAGTCCTTCAGCGCGCTCGCCACAGTCGGGCGGCGAGGGACTGATCATATTTTTGCGGGCGCTGAGCATTTTGATTGTGACGGTGGCCCTGATTTTCGGGGCGGCAAAACTCGCGCGACGGTTTCAGGCGCGCCGAAAGCCGGCGGAAGAGGTCAAGACGCGTGAGGCGCTGGGCGAGGAGATACCGGAAGACGCCACCGCCGCCGATCTGTTCGCAATGGCCTCCGAGTTGGCGCGGCAGGGCGAGTACCGTAAGGCGATCCGCCGGGCGTATATCGCCCTGCTTTGCGACCTCGACCAACGCGGCAAATTGCGCCTGGGCCGCTCGAAGACCAATCGCGATTACCTCGACGCGATGCGCTCGGAGCGGCTGATATATCCCACGTTCTCCGTCATGACCCTCGCCTTCGAACGCGCCTGGTACGGACAGGAGCGCGCCACGGAAGAGGAGTTCCGGAACTTCGTCACGCTCTACCAGGAGGCTGTTAAATAAACTCCATGCGTCGTTATTTTGCTGGCGCCGTTACTATATTCATCGTAATCGCGGTCCTCATCGGATTGAGCGCGGCGGGCGCCATCGAATTCGACCGGCCCACCGAGAATGAGTTTGCGCCGAATCGCTCCACATACAATTCCGGCCAGACCGGTACTCGCGCCATCTATCAATTGCTCGAAGAATCCGGGACGCCTGTGGCGCGTTGGAGAAAGCATTATTCATCGCTGGACGCCGAGGCCGAAGATTCGATACTGGTCATCATCGGCCCGTTCCAATCAGGCCAGAAGATCTCTGAAGAGGAGGCCTTCGCTCTGCAAGTTTGGATATCGACTGGCGGAAGGGCGTTGATCATAAGCCGATCTCCATTTGACCAGTTCGGAGACCCGGCTATCCGCGCGAAAGCGCCCACGCAATTGCCAGTCCATTACGAGACGCCCGAGCAATTCATTGATCGAGAGAGCGACGAGTTGATCGCGCAGCCGACCGAACTGACCCGTGGGCTTCGCGGCCTGGCGCTCTCCGACTTCGCGACGCGAATGATTTTTCATCCCCAAGATAGGGCGAAGGCAGCCCGGACAGGCGTGGTGGAAACAGCGCCCAGCCCAGAAGAATATTCGGCCCCGGCCCTCTACGCCCCGGTGATTCATCTGGGTGATAAAGACGGCGCTGCGCTCGCGGACTTCACATATGGGGAAGGGCGCGTCATCTTTCTTTCCGACCCGTTCGTGGTAGCCAATAACGGCATAGCGCGTGGAGGGAATCTGACGCTGGCGATGAACATGCTGCGCTCGATGGGCTCGCCGGATCGGAGGATTTTCTTCGACGAATTCCACCATGGCTATTACGAAGGAGGCAATCCGCTAGTCAATTACTTTCGCGGCACTCCCGCGCCATGGCTGCTTCTGCAGGGGCTCGGCTTGAGCCTGCTGATCGTCTACACCTATAGCCGGCGTTTCGCCAGACCGCTGCCCTTGCCCCAGGTCCCGCGCCACTCCCCGCTGGAATTCGTCGGCTCAATGGCCAACTTGCAGCAGGCGGCCCAGGCGCGCGAGTTGGCGCTGGAAAACATCTACCCGCGATTCAAAGCCGGCCTTTGCCGCAGGCTCGGCCTTTCGTCGCGCGCGTCCAGGGACGAGATCGTAGCCGGGGCGCGACGGCGACGACTCGCCATTTCTGAGATTGAGTTGCGTCAGACGCTGAGCGATGCGGAGATGACTCTGGCGGGAGAACCCATCGACGACGCGCGCCTCCTCGCCCTGGTGTCGAGGATGCGGCGAATCATTTCACAAATAGAAACGCCGCGCGCGTAAGCAAGCGACGCTGTTATACCTTCTCGCCGCGGGCGCGCATGTCCGAGAGAACTCTCTCGATGCCGCGCTTATCGATGGTCTTGATGCCGCGAGGCGTCACGCGTAACCGCACCCAGCGGCCTTCGCTCGGGACCCAGAAACGATGCCACTGCAAGTTCGGATCGAAGCGGCGTTTTGTTTTATTGTTGGCGTGCGAGACATTGTTACCGAACATCGGTTTCTTGCCGGTCACCTGACATTTCTTGGCCATAAATGATCTGTGCTCCTCAAAAATTTCTTGGGACATCGCGCGATGGGACTTATGGGATTCATAAGACCTATGAATCCCATAAGTCCCGTCGCGCGATTGCGAAGCGCGGGACTATATCACAAGCCAGACTTCAAGGCGAGGGCGCGCGCTTGACAGCCTCGCCCCTGAAATTGTTTGATAACGCGTGCTCTTGAGAAATTGTCGCCCGGAAGATTTTTTTGGGGGCCTTGGCGTCAATGAATCGCTATCAATGGTTAATCGTCGTGCTCCTGATCACCGCCCTGAGCCTGCTTTACGTGCATGGCGAGGTTCACGGGTATGACGACCGGATCCTGACCGATATGCGCAGTTTAGCCACGCGCGACTGGCCGGCGCCGCGCGTGGCTGTTGTATTCGGCGCGAGCGTTTACGGCAACGGCGATCTCTCGCCGATCCTCGCAGACCGCGTCAATACTGCGATTGAGCTTTACGGCGCTCACAAAGTGGACCGCATCCTCGTCTCCGGCGACGCCCGGCATCGGAGTTACAACGAACCGAAGGCGATGTACGATTATCTAATCAGTCACGCTGTCGCGCCGAAAGACGTGATCGTCGACACTTCGGGTCGCTCGACTTACGAGACATGCCTGCGAGCGAAAGAGGTTTTCGGCCTCAAGCGGGCGGTCCTGGTTTCGCAGGGTTTTCATTTGTCCCGCGCTCTCTACATAGCCAATGAATTGGGTCTGGACGCCGTCGGCATGGCCGGGGATATGAAAACGGAACAGGAGATCGATTACCAGGGCATGCGCGAATGGGCGGCGGAGTTGAAGGCCTACCTCAACCTTCATTTCATCACTCCCACCGCTTCGCTTGAAGATGGTAAAGCGATCAATTGAACTGTTCTTCTTGACTCATAAGAGGGCCTTGCTGATAATGCCTACGTCATAAATCCTGTTTATCGAATTTTCTACAATATTTCCGCATGGCGGAGTAAAAACTTATGCTAGACAGGCTCACCAAAACTCGAACTTGCGCCCGATCGGCGCGAAGCGCGCGCAAATCGAGCCTGCCCTTCTCTTTTAAATTTGGCTTTAGCTTCAGGTACTATTTGTACTTTAGCCGCCGGAGAGGGGTCATAAGTTCGTTGGCTTGAACGGGAGCGAACGAAAAGCCTGAAAAAAGGCCCCTCATTCAAATAGGATGAGGGGCCTTTTGATTTAGCCGCGCAGCCGCGCGCGGCGCTGTTAAGGGGGTTGTATTGGATGATTGAAACAATGGAAACGAATGAAGCAAAGAATCCGCGCGTCACGTTTCAGGGCGAACCTGGGGCGTTCAGCGGCGAGGCGGCGCGCAAACTGCTCGGCCACGAGGTCGAGCTTATCCCATGCGAAACGTTCGAGAAGATGTTCGCCGAGGTCGAAGACGGTTCGAGCAACTACTGCCTGGCGCCGATCGAAAATTCGCTTTTCGGTTCGGTTCACCAAAACTACGACCTGCTGCTAAAACACAGTCTGAGGATCGTGGGTGAAACCAACCTTCGGATCATTCACAATCTGATCGTCGCGCCGGGAACGAAGATCGAAGATGTGAAGCGCGTCTATTCGCACCCCGTAGCCTTGGGGCAGTGCAGGAGGTTTCTAAGCGGGCGTCCCGAGATGCGGCCGGTCGCCGCTTACGACACTGCGGGCAGCGTCAAGATGATTATGGAGAGCCATGAGGCCGGGGCGGCGGCGATCGCCAGCGTGGCGGCGGCCGAAGTTTACGGCGCCAGGATTCTGGTTCCCGGCATTGAAGACGACCAGGCGAACTTTACTCGATTTTTGCTGCTCGCGCTGGAAGACGCTTGCGCCCAGACGCCGCCCGACGCCGACAAGACCTCGATCGTATTCTCGCTCGAAAATCGCACGGGGTCGCTTTACCGCGCGATGGCTGTGTTCGCTCTGCGCGACATCGATTTACTGAAGATCGAATCGCGGCCGCTGATCGGTCGCCCGTGGGAATACAGTTTCTACCTGGATTTCATCGGCGCCCAGACCGAACCTCGCGTCAGCAACGCGCTGGCGCACCTGCGGGAATTCGCCACGAGCGTCAAAGTTTTAGGGAGTTATAAACAGGCTGAATAGGACTTATGGGACTTATTATGAGGCCATATAAGTCCCATAAGTCCCATAAGTCCCTTCGAGGAGATCAACAATGATTGTAGCAATGCAAGCTGGAGCGACTGAGAGTCAGATCGGGCACATCTGCGACCGCATTCGCGAGTTCGGCTACTCTCCGCATGTGATTCGCGGAACGGAGAGAACCGTCATAGCCGCCATCGGCCCCGGCGACAAAAAAGAGCATATCGAGCACCTGAAATCAGCCGACGGAGTCGAAGACGCCTTTCCGATCCTGCAACCTTTTAAACTCGTAAGTTGTGAAGTTAAGAAGCAAAAGAGCGTGATCAAGGTCGGAGACGTAAGCATCGGCGACGGTGGCTTCGTCGTAATGGCGGGGCCGTGTTCGGTTGAAGGCCATGAACAATTGATGTCGACAGCCGAGGCCGTGGCGGCCTCGGGCGCCAGGATTCTTCGCGGCGGAGCCTACAAGCCTCGCACTTCGCCCTATGATTTCCAGGGACTCGCCGAAGAAGGGCTGAAGCTCCTGGCCGAGGCCCGCAAGCGCACGGGTTTGAAAGTCATCACCGAGGTTCTAGATACGGAGGACGTCGAACTGGTGGCGGAATACGCCGACATTCTGCAGATTGGCGCGCGCAACATGCAAAATTTCGCGCTGCTCAAGAAACTGGGCGAGGTCTCGAAGCCTGTCATGTTGAAGCGCGGACTTTCTGCGACCATCAAAGAATTCCTGCTATCGGCGGAATACATCGTGACGCACGGCAACCCGAATGTGATGTTATGCGAGCGCGGCATTCGCACATTTGAAACGGCCACGCGCAACACTCTGGACATCGCGGCCGTCCCGCTGCTGAATGAATTGACCCACCTGCCCGTGGTCATCGATCCCAGCCACGCCACAGGTAAACGAAGTCTGGTTCGTCCCCTGGCGAAGGCCGCCGTCGCGGTCGGCGCCGACGGTTTGATGGCCGAAGTCCATCCCCGCCCCGAAGAGGCCTGGTCGGACGGGCCGCAGTCGCTGAGGTTTGAAGAATTCTCCTCAATGATGCGCGAGATCGAGCCTTACATTGATCTACGCAAAGTATCGAATGCCGAGGATTGAAGATCGAAGATATAGTGGCGTCTTTCCCCCGACGCCACTATTCTCAATCTTCAATCTTCGATCCTTGCCGTGCGCTCGTCGTCGTGACAAAATGCCTTACTTGTGGATGGCGCTTCCTGATCACTTTTGGTCAAAACGGATTAAACACTGGCGACTCTCAAAAATTCTCTTACGGTCGGACGAATATGAAAGTCAAAAAAACTGCCCTGATCATATGCAACGACGGCAAGGAATATTGGATAACGCAGAAGCAATTTTGGAACATGGTGCGGGAAGGAGTGGTTGTGCAAACCGGCAATCATCCATTGACCGGGCGCTTCCGGGGCCGGGACGATCAATTGCTGATCACGATTCAACACACGGTGCTCAACAAGGCGACCCCGATTCACACTGGAGAAGTGTTACGCATCATACGGTCGAGGAAGAATAAGTGATGAAAAAAGGGATTGAGTATGCTTATCGCACTCAATCCCTAAAAACCGAGTAAAAGTTCTCGCAGGCGGCCTTACGACATTTCAATGCCGACTGCTCGTAAAGCGTTAAGCGCGCTTGGTTTCGATTCCATCAGTTTCATCTGGCCGTCGCAGACTATGGCCAGAGGACGTCCGTTATGCTTCTTGTGGGGAGTTGAGTCAGCGTCAACATGCTCACCGGTAGTCAACAGCCACATATCGGTCAGCCATCCATGGATTACTAAATTGACCTTCTCCTGTAAGTCGGGATGCTCAACGGACACGGCCTTGTCTTCAATCGCCAGATCATTACTCTTGGCGTTGTTTACGGCGATCACTTCTTCAGTTCCCGCCGTCAGAGCTAAATCGCCAGTCTTTTTGATCATTGTCGTCCGTTCCTCTCTTTTCAAATCTTTTCAAAGTCGATTCGGTAAATTTCCTAACCTCTTCCTCCTGTAATGCGCGTTCAGACGCAACATGAATGCCATAAGTTGCTTCGGGCCCACTATCTGTGTATTACTTTAAGATGTGTGAACGATCCCACGACGGAACGTAGGATAATCAATCCTCTTGCAAAGGAATACTGATCTAATTGCCTACTAGGTGTCCGAAAGGCGATTCCAAAGCGTAATCAGAGCATTCAAAGGCAGATTGAAATATTTACCGGGCTCGGCGCCTGGGGTGTGGCATTTTGGCATACCAGTGTCAACTATTGGGGACAAGGGGTTACACAAAGCCATAGATAGCAAATCTCTGCTATTATTAGGCCCATGCGAAACGTCATCACCGCCCTGGCAAAGCGCTTATTATTCGTAGCGCCAGTAGTATGGGCTGTAGTCACACTCGTTTTTCTGTTGATTCACATCGTTCCCGGCGATCCGGTGAGGAACGCGCTCGGCGACAACGCGACCGAACAGCAAGTCAACGAGTTAAAGCATAAGCTCGGTATGGACCAGACGCTCTCCCGGCAATACCTCAACTACTGGCGCGGGGTTCTGCAAGGCGACCTGGGCATAAGTTTGATCAATCCGTCTGACCACGTCCTCGAAAAAATCCTCAGACGCTATCCGGCGACCATCAAGCTGGCCCTGGCCGGACTCGCCTTCGCGATTCTAATCGCCATACCGCTCGGCGTCACGGCGGGAAGGAACCAGGGCAAGGCAATGGACAACATCGCGTCTGTCGTGGCGTTGCTCGGCATCAGCGCGCCCGGCTTCGTGCTCGGGCCATTAATGGTCTACCTGTTCGCTATCAAGCTCAATCTCCTCCCCGTCTCGGGCAATTTCGGGCTGGAGTATCTGATCCTGCCGGCGATCACGATGGGCGCGCCGCTGGCGGCGTTCCTGACCCGCATGGTTCGTTCGAGCGTAATAGAGGAGTTGGGCGAAGATTACGTGAGGACGGCTCGCGCGAAAGGGTTGAACGAGCGGCAGGTGATTTACAAGCACGTCCTGAAAAACGGGTTGATCCCAGTCGTCACGGTGATCGGATTGCAATTCGGCGTGCTGCTGGCCGGGGCCATAATCACCGAAGTGATCTTCAGTTGGCCGGGGATCGGGCGCCTGACCGTTGAAGCCATCAACTCGCGCGATTATCCGATGGTTCAAGGCTGCATCCTTATGATCGCGCTCACTTACATTGTCGCCAATCTTCTCACGGATTTCGCGTACCGGCTGCTCGATCCCAGAATCAAGGTCGAATAGTTTTATGAATCGTCTAGGCAAAGTCGGCTTGGTCATTATTTCAGTCTTCTTCTTCCTCGCGCTCTTCGCCCCACAGCTCGCGCCTTACGACCCGCGCGAACAAACTCGGCTCGAGAGCGGTCTGCCGACCGAAGAGCGATTGAAGCCCACGCGCGAATACTTCTTCGGGCGGGACGACCTGGGACGAGACGTCCTGTCGCGGGTGATTTATGGCGCGCGGATTTCGATGCGGGTAGGCGTGTCGGTGGTCTTGATCTCTACCGTAATCGGAACGATCATCGGCGCGATATCGGGTTATTACGGCGGATGGGTGGATCGCTTGCTCTCCGGCTTCCTTTTCAACGTATTTCTTCCCTTCCCGAGCATTCTGTTGGCCATCGCGATGGTCGCTTTTCTCGGGCCCGGTCTGAACAACCTGATCCTCGCTCTCTCGGTGATCGGCTGGGTGGGATACGCGCGATTGATGCGCGGGCAGGCGCTCAAAGTCCGTGAATTCGATTTCGCCACGGCGGCGCGGGCGCTTGGCGCAAGCGACATGCGAATCATCGTTCTCCATATTCTACCGAACGCGATCCAGCCGATGATCGTGCAGGCGAGCCTGGGGATGGCGGGCGCCGTCCTCGCGGAAGCGAGCCTGAGTTTTCTAGGCCTCGGCGTGCCGCCCCCCGCGCCGAGTTGGGGAGTGATGCTAAATGACGCGCGCAGTTTCCTCCGCGTCGCGCCACACCTGCTCATCTTTCCCGGACTGGCGGTAATGCTCACGGTCATGGCGTTCAACTTCGTCGGAGACGGCCTGCGTGAATTGCTCGATCCTAAGCAAAGGCGGCAATGACCTGAGGGTCGAGGATCGGGGATCGAAGGTCGCCGAGGGCGGCCGATCTTCGATCCTAGACGGCTTGGTTGACGCTCATCCGGCGCGCAGATACACTCTCTTTTCCAATTTCACTCCCAGGAAATCACGATTATGCGATTCTCGAAATTACTCTCACTCGCCTCTTGCGGTCTTCTGCTGATCGGCGTCATGGCTCCGCCCGCCGCCGCGCAAAAGAAGGACAAGGACAAGGACAAGAATCCGCCAGTCCCCGTGGTCATTCCGCCGACGCCGTACAGCGACGTACGACGCGACAGCCTGCTCAACGGGTTGCAGATCATCACGCTTGAACGAGCCGGCGACGCAAATGTGAAATGCGACATTGTCATTCGGGCCGGCGCCATGTTCGATCTGGCCGGCAAGACCGGTCTGGCGGCTCTCACCCAGGAGACGCTGCTCGCCGTCAATCCGCAATTGAAAGAAGAGGTCGAATCGCTGCAGGCCAGGGTCGAATGGGGGGTGAACTGGGACACCACATGGTTTCACATCGAAACTCCGGCGAGCAATTTCGACGCCGTCCTTGAAATTCTGGCGCGACTGCTGGTCGTCGAAAACGTCCGCCCCGACGCCTTCAAACGCGCTAGCCAGGAGCGTCTGGAGAAAGTCAAATCCGTCAACCTGACCCCGGCTGAAAAAGCAGACGAAGCCTTCCTCAAAGCAGTCTACGGCGATCATCCTTACGGCCACAACATAGAGGGAGGCGAAGGTTCAGTGTCCGGAATCAAACAGGCAGACGTTTATGATTTTCTCAAGCGCTTTTACATTGCTAACAACGTTTCAATCATCGTGGTCGGAAACATCACGCATGACCGCGGGATGAGGCCGTTTAAGGCCTTCTTCGGCGGGTGGGCGAAGGGGCAATCCGTCCCGTCCACTTTCAAGCAGCCGGCGCAGACCGTCGAGTTGAAATTGGTCAAAGTCGAGGTCCCCGACGCGCCGAACGTCGAGTTGCGCGCAGGGATGATCGGATTCAGAAGCGCCGACCCGGATTTTCTAGTCGCCGAAGCGATGGCTCGGATTTTGAACGCGAGGCTGAAACGCGAGGCTGAGTCGGTCGGCGGAAGCTTCACGGCCCAATCGCTGCGACGCGTCTTGTCTGGGCCGTTCTACTTCTCGGCGTCAATCCCCGCAGATCAGGCGTCTGCGTTTTCGCGCAAGGCGACCGATAGTTTCGCGTCGCTCGCCACAGCCGCCGCATCGGCCGAAGAGATCGCGGCTGCGAAATCGGCCCTGGCGGAAGAGCACGCCGCGCGTTCGGTCGAAGACTATCTGCGCGAAATCGAGGTCTTCAAGTCGTCGAAAACTTATCCCCTGACCGTCAAAGAGAATATCGAAAAGATCACCGCCGCCGACGTACAGCGCGTCGCCAAGCGCCTCTTCGACGCCAACGCGATGACCGTTGTGGCGCTGGGGCGGGTCGGCGAAAATTTTAAATCGACCCCATGACTTCACCTGTTGAACGGATCGAGATCGACTCATCGCGCGTCGCCCCCCCCAGCCCGGAGTTGAACGCGCCCGGCAAAACCGGGGCGGTGCGCGCGATGTTCGCGGAGATCGCCCCAAGCTACGACAGGCTCAACCACTTGCTCTCGGTCAACTTCGACAGACTCTGGCGGCGTTTCACCGTCAAAAAGCTGAAGGGCGCGCTATCGCGTCCGGACGCGCTCGCTCTAGATTTGTGTTGCGGAACAGCCGACCTGACGCTCGAGTTGGAAAAACACTCCCGCGTCATCGGCTGCGACTTCTGTCATCCGATGCTCGTCATCGGGAATGAAAAGATCAGGGCCAAACAGGTCCGGCGCGCCCTCCTCGCCGAGGGGGACGCGCTGCGGTTGCCCTTCGCTGATTGCAGCTTCGACGTCGTGACCATCGCTTTCGGTTTACGAAACCTGGAACACGTCGAGGGCGGGTTGGCGGAGATTTTGCGCGTGCTCAAACCGGGCGGATGCGCGGCGGCGTTGGAATTTTCGCGCCCCGTGATCCCAGTCTTCCGCCAGGCTTTTGAGTTTTACTTTCATAACATTCTTCCCCACCTTGGTTCTCTCGTTTCAGGCTCCGACGGCGCGTATCGCTATCTGCCCGCGTCGGTGCGCGCGTTTCCCGACCAGAAGCGGTTGGCCGGGATGATGCGCGAGGTCGGGTATACGAACGTGCGCTACCATAATCTGACCGGCGGCGTCGCCGCGTTGCATCTCGGCGAACGAATGTGAAAGCGCAGGCATGACTATGATCGAACCGATTGAGTTTTTTACTGGGAAATTCAACATCTCTATTTCAAACATTGAAGCTCTTCTCGGCGTCGCGTTGTCGAGGGGCGGCGATTACGCCGACCTGTACTTCGAATACGCGACGCTCAACTCTCTAAACCTCGAAGAACAGATCATCAAATCGGCCAATCGCGCGGCCCGACTGGGTGTCGGTGTGCGAGTGATCTCGGGGGAAAAGATGGGCTACGCCTACTGCGACGAGATTGACGTCGCCGCGATACGCAAGGCCGCCTTGACCGCCGCGCACATCGCCCAGAGCGGGTCCGGCGCCGGCCCGGTCAAGGTCTCACGATCGAATCCCGCGCGCGATCTTTATCCGGTCACGCAATTGATCGACGACGAGCCGCTACCCCACAAGATTGAACTGCTCAACCGAATTGACAGAACTTCGCGCGCCTTCGACCGGCGAATCCGCGAAGCGCAGGTGAGCCTCGCGGACGAATTCAAGTTGGTCCTGATCGCCACCTCCGAAGGCAGCCTTGTCGGCGACGCGCAGCCGCTGGCGCGAATGCGCGTGATGTGCATCGCCGACGACGACGGCAACTTGCAATACGGCGTCTCGGGCGGGGGCGGGCGCATCGGGATGGATTTCTTCAGCGACCGTCTGCTCGACCATTACGCCAACGAGGCCGCGCGCCAGGCGATTGTTCAACTGGAAGCCCAGGACGCGCCCGCCGGCTCGATGGAGGTGGTGCTCGGGCCTGGCTGGCCCGGAGTGCTGCTGCATGAGGCGGTCGGGCATGGTCTCGAAGCCGATTTCAACCGCAAAGGTATGTCCGCCTTCTCGGGGCTAATCGGTCAGAAGGTGGCGAGCGAACTCTGCACCGTGGTGGACGACGGCGCGATACCGAACCGGCGAGGCTCGCTCAACATCGACGACGAAGGCAATCCGACTTCCCAAACTGTGCTGATCGAAAACGGCGTCCTGCGCGGCTACTTGCAGGACAAGCTGAGCTCGCGTCTGACCGGGGCGAGTTTGACAGGCAACGGGCGGCGCGAGAGCTACCGCCGCATGCCCATGCCGCGAATGACCAACACCTACCTGCTTAACGGCGCGAGCGCGCCCGACGAGATAATTCGCTCGGTCAAGCGCGGCCTGTACGCCGTGCAATTCGGCGGCGGCCAGGTCGACATCACCAACGGCAAATTCGTCTTCAGCGCGACCGAGGCCTACCTGATCGAGGACGGCAAGGTCACCGCCCCGGTCAAAGGGGCGACGCTTATCGGCAACGGCCCCGACGCTTTAACCAAGGTCACGGCGGTGGCCAACGATCTCGCGCTCGACGAAGGCGTGGGCACTTGCGGCAAGGACGGGCAATCCGTCCCGGTCGGCGTCGGCCTGCCGACGATCAAAATTTCAGAGATGACCGTCGGAGGCACAAAGTGATCACAACCGATCTGCTCTCCGACATCGTCAATAAAGCGATCAAACGCGGCGCGACCGACGCCGAAGCAGTCGGCGTCGAGTCTACGGAATTCCAAGTCGAGGTCAGGCTTGGGGAGGTCGAAAAATTGCAGGAAGCGGCCTCGCGCGGCATATGGCTGCGCGTGCTTTATCAAGGCCGCCAAGCGTCAAGCTCCACTTCCGACACGAGCCCTCAGGCGATTGACGAACTAATCTCTTCCGCCGTCGAAATGGCTAAACTGACTTCTATAGACGAGGCGGCGGCGCTCCCCTTGGGCGACGAACTGGCGCTTGAGGTCGCCGATCTCGGCCTGTATGACCCGGACATAGGCGAATTGACTACCGAGCGCAAAATCGAAATGGCTCGCTCCGCCGAGGAGGCCGCGCGCGGCGCGGACGCGCGCATCACGAATTCCGAAGGCTCGACCTGTTCGACGGCAGCGAGCAACACCATCCTGGTTACTAGCGCAGGATTCGCGGGCGAATACCGGGGTACGACTTGCGCCTTGACGGTTGCGCCGATTGCAAAACACGGCGGTCAGATGCAGGTCGCCTCCTGGGGAGACCTCCAATGCGCGCTCGCGTCGCTTGATTCGCCCGAGGCGTTAGGGCGGGAAGCCGCGAGGCGGGCTTTGCGAAAGCTTAACGCGCGCAAAGTCACGACCCGTGTAGCGCCGGTCGTTTTCGAATCGAGCGCGGCGGAAGAGTTGTTAGGCGATTTTTTCGTGGCGGTCGACGGTTATTCGATCTTTCGGCGCGCGTCTTTCCTGGTGGGCCGCCTCGGCGAGACTATCGCCGCCCCCAGGTTGACGGTCATCGACGACGGCAGTATGCGATGCCGGGTAGGGTCGCGCCCCTTCGACGGCGAAGGTTTGGCCACGCGGCGAACGGCGGTCGTCGAGAACGGGGTTTTGAAAAACTATCTGCTCAACACTTACACCGCGCGCAAACTCGGATTGCGCTCGACGGCGAACGCAGCGCGCGCTTCGACGGGCGCGCCGACAGTCGGTTTCGGCAACTTTTTCATCGCTCCCGGAGTCTATCAGGCGGAAGAGATTATCGCTTCGGTTAAAAACGGTTTTTACGTGACCGAGATGATCGGCTTCGGCTTCAACGCGGTCACCGGCGATTTCTCGCGCGGCGCTTCCGGCTGGTGGATAGAAGACGGCAAGCTGGCCTTCCCGGTCGAGGAGGTCACCATCGCCGGCAATTTCCGCGACATGCTGCGCGGAATCGAGATGATAGGCGACGACCTGCGGTTCCGTGGCCGCGTGGCTGCGCCGACGGTCAAGATCGACCGAATGATGGTCAGCGGGGAATGATTTTGTGCGAGACCTTCAAGCCAGAAACTCAACTCGGGATTTCAATTTGTCAACCACTCCATCTAAACGCTAGCGCGCTGGAGATGGAGCTTGCAGTTCCAAGTTTCGTATTCACGGCTGCCGGAAGCTGTCTTCCGAGAACAGCGGACTGCTTCGGGCCGGTTGACTCTTGGATTCAGGCGAATCCGGTTGCGGCCCATCAGCCTCCGGGCTATACCCGGAAGCGATAGCGTCCAGTACTTGATATGCGGACTATCAAGCAACTTCGGAGATTTTACATGGCTGAAGTTTTCCAGCCACAACCCCCAATCGCCGGTCCTCAAAGAGCAGAAACTGTTCTCTCCCAACGGGAGTGCCTTTGCTCAGAGGCATTATACACGACGAGTCAACCGCATGCGGTCTCAATTTCCTCTCCATCCAAGCCTACTGGCTATGGATGGAGTATCCATCGAGGTTTTAGATGAATAGTGACACTGAATTGACTGTGTTCGAGAATGAGAACGAGAACGACAACAATAACGGCGCCGGCGCCGAAAAGGATCGCTCGCGCGGGCTTCTGGTCGTGGGCGCAATCGCGGCTCTAATGTTGGTGATATTGATCATTGCGCTGGCGATGACCAAGTCGACCAGAGACAGAGAAATTGAAAATATGGCTCGGGCCGGCTCGCAGGAATTCGACGCTTACAAGGATAAAGTCACGGTGGAAGTCGATCCCGAGGGGAAGATGGTTTATCCCAATATGATCGGTATGTGGCAGCTTGAAGCGCGAGCGACGCTGACCAACCGAGGCGACCGGGAGTTGACCGGCGTCGAAGTGGTCGGAAAAATGCTCGACTTCGAAGACAAGGTCATCGCGCATGCCGTCAAGCTGCCGATTCCGCGCATCCGAAAAGAACCGCTCAAGCCTGGCGAGTCGATGAATATAGTGCTAAAAGTCGACGCCCCTAAAAAAATTACCGAAAACGATGTAAAGGATATCACGATAGAGTTGCATGGGGTGCGGTTCCAGTGACTATGAACTGCTACAGTACCGCGCGCGTAAGCAAGCGGTTGACCAATGAAACGGCCGATTGCTTACGCGCGCGGTACTGCGCCGCCATCCCAGCGCTGCGCGTCTTGATTCAGCGCGAATCCTGCGGAAGGCTGACGCGCGGATGGTTGAAGGGCGGCGCAGCCGAGCAACACCAGCGCAATCCAGACCAAGTCGGAAAGTAATAAGTGTAAAAGCTGCAACCAGATAGGCGCGTGCAGCAGCAGATTGACCGCGCCCGCTCCGAGTTGTACGAACACAAGCGCGATCAAGGTGGTAGACCACCTCTTGACGTCATTCCATGGTTGGCGCGAGCGGGCGGAGTATGCGGTCAATATCAAAAGCCCACTTACTCCGATTGCAATAAGCGGGTGAAAGAATCGTAATCGGATCAGAACATGGGCGGTCGGCGACAGGTCCTGTTTCAACCCTTCGGCCAGAGAGGTGACCGGAAAGAGCGTCGCCCCCAGCGCAGACACGGCGCCGCTCACGCCAAGAATCAAAGTCGCCACAATTGCGGCGGCTAACACCCAATTGATCGAACCTTGCCCTCGAACATTTAATCTCCCGCCCGTCGTCGCAGCCCAGGCCATAAGCGTCAGCGTTCCCACCAACAGAAAGGTGTTGACCAGGTGCGCCGACATCCACAGCGCCCGCGCGATGGATTTGTTCTCGGCGACCATCTCGAAAAGCACCAGGCCGGCGCCAATCGCCGCCTCCATCGACATGAAAAACATCGCGGACGCGGCATAGCGTATCCTGGGACGTTTTGGGGAGTGGGCGCAGAAAGCCCAGGCGAGGAAAGCCCAAACGAGCGCGCCAACGACCAGCAGCAACGCCAGCCCGCTCGACAATCGGTGCGAAAATTCGACGATGGTTTTTACGGTCGGAGAGCCTGGAATGACCTCGCCGTTGCAGAGTGGCCA
>DATCXQ010000372.1:0-9997 GCA_036565725.1 Blastocatellia bacterium | reverse complement strand
CCTGGCCGCCTCGCAGATCAATTCCGGCGTGATGCGGTTGAGGTCGTTCTCGCACATCTCGGCGATGACCGTGTTGCGCCCCTGCACTACGGCCTTCATGCCCATCGCGGCGATCGCCGGGCCTGAAGCGTAAGCCTCGATGCAGCCGAAACTGCCGCAACCGCACCTCGGCCCGTTCAGGTCGACGCTGACGTGGCCCAATTCCCCAGCCGAGCCGTTGATTCCGAGGTGTAGTTTTCCGTTGATGACCAGCCCACCGCCTATTCCCGTTCCGAGCGTGTAACACGCGGTGTCGACGCCGCGACCCGCGCCGAACTTCCATTCGCCGAGCGTCATCGAGCGAGCGTCGTTGAGTATCGCGACTGACAACCCGGTCAGCCGCGTCAATTGGTCGCGCACCATCACGTTTCGCCAGTTGCCCGGCAGATTTGGCAGAAAAACCGTCATCCCACGGGCGAGGTCGAGCGCGCCGGGAATGCCGATGCCGACGCCGCCGACATCAGCCTTAGACAGCTTGCTGGCGACGATGATCTCTTCAGCCGACTCGGCCATCTGCGCGATCACCGCGTCGTGCCCCTCGCGCGCGCGCGTGGGCGTCGAACGCGTCGCCGCAATCTCGCCCGTCTCAGTGTTCACCAGGGCGGCTTTGATATTCGTCCCGCCCAGATCGATTCCAATGAAATGTTTTTTGTCAGACATATCTTCAGTGAATGCATTGGTGTCCAATGTAATCGCAGCCTTGCTTTTACCCAATTGGCGCCCGGATGGCAAGATTTTTAAGGTTTGCGCGCTCGCCTAAATCGGGCGATCTCTTGTAGAATCTGCGCCATCTTGCAGTTTTGCGCGTAGGGGTGGGTATCCCCCGCCCAATCGCCTCGATCACGAATGCGGGCGGGGAATACCAGCCCCTACGCGCGCGGTACTGTACCAATCTTGCGTGGTCTGATTTAACGAAAGTCACAACTCAATAGGCAAAGCGAGACACGACATGAATCTAACACTCCGCCTGCAACTATCACTGATGATGTTCGTCCAGTTCTTCGTCTGGGGCGCGTGGTACGTGACGGGGCCGAATTACCTGGGCACAATCGGCTTCACCGCCACAGACTTCGGCTGGACTTACGCGGTCGGGCCGATCGCCGGAATGATTTCGCCCTTTTTCGTCGGAATGATCGCCGATCGATTCTTCCCGGCGCAACGCGTGTTCGGCGTAATGCACATTCTGGGCGCGGCGATAATGCTCTTCGCCACGACGATGATGAAGGCGCAGAACCCGTCGCCCGACTCGATCAACATCGTCTTCTTCGGTTACCAGCTCACTTATTTTCCCACGCTTGCTCTGGCCAATACGCTGGCGATGAAAAACATGTCGAATCCCGAGAAGGATTTTCCCGGCATCCGCGTGCTGGGCACCATCGGCTGGATTGCGGCGGGGCTTGCGCTGACCATGTTCGGATGGGAAAAGGGCGTCGAGATGTTTTACCTGACGGCCGGGGCCTCGCTCCTGCTCGGCCTCTACAGTTTCACGCTGCCGCACACGCCGCCGGTCAAGGAGGGCAAGGTCACGGCGCGGCAGGTACTCGGCCTCGACGCTTTCGTGCTCTTCAAAGACCGCAACTATCTGATCTTCATGCTTTCATCTATGCTGATCTGCATACCGCTGGCGTTCTACTACCAGATCACCAGCCGCATCGTTGAAATGACCGGTCTGCCGATCGGCCAGACTATGTCATACGGCCAGATGTCGGAGATTTTCTTCATGCTGGTGATGCCGTTCTTCTTCGCGCGGCTGGGCGTGAAATGGATGCTGGCCGTGGGTATGCTCGCGTGGGTCACCCGTTACGCGCTCTTCTCGCTGGGCGCGCCCGATGAAATCCGCTGGATGATCATCGGAGGCATCGTGCTGCATGGCATCTGCTACGACTTCTTCTTTGTGACCGGGCAGATTTACACCGACCAGGCCGCGCCACGACAGATTCGCGCGCAGGCTCAGGGCATGCTCGTGCTCTTCACCCTCGGCTTGGGAATGGCCGTCGGCGCGCAGGTGGCGGGGCGGATCGAGGCGAAGCACACGCCTAAGGCGTCCGTGTGGATCGCACAGGTCTTCCCAGACAAGGCCGAAAGCGTCCGGGCGATCGAAACGCGCTTGGAGAGCAGTCCCGATGAGGGAAAAGCTAAGATTCAGGAGGAATTGTCTCAGGCCGTAAAAACCATTCGCGATGGCGCAAACGCGGAGCAGCAGACTGCGCTGCGAACGGCGGAATTGAAATCCATCGAATGGAAGCCGCTATGGGCAAAGCCAGCCATTTTCGCCGCGGCGATCCTGGCCCTGTTCGTCCTGCTCTTCAAAAACAAAGCGGCGGCAGTTTCGGACAAAAAGGCCGCAGTCTACGCCGATTGAAGAGGGACGGGGCGACGGGGCGAATTGGAGAAGGGAGTCAGCGCTTTCCATCCCATTCGCCCCCTCGCCCCGTCGCCCCGTCGCCTTGTCACCCCATCCCTGCATTCCCTCAGGATAAGCCGCGGATCGAGATCAGCATATTCTTTAAACTGCTCGTCGCGTCGATCACCGCCGTGGGTTCGTAGCCGCAATGGACCATGCAATCGCGGCAGCGGGGGTTGCCGCTCTTGTGGCCGTACTTCTCCCACTCGGTCGTCTCGATAAGTTCCTTGAACGACTTCGCGTAGCCATCGTTGAGCAGGTAGCATGGCTTCTGCCAGCCAAAAACGTTGTAATTCGGGTTGCCCCACGGCGTGCATTCGTAATCGACCTCGCCCATCAGGAATTTCAGGAAGAAGACCGATTGGTTGAACTGCCACCGTTTGCCGCGCGGAGTCCGCAGCGGGCCGAGAATCTCTTTGAAAAGCTTTTTGGTTTGCTCGCGCTTGAGAAAGTGATCCTGATCGGGCGCCCAGGCGTAACTGTAACCCGGCGAGATCGTCATCCCGTCCACGCCCAGATCCATCACCGTGTCGAACATCTGGTGAAACTCTTTCGGGTTTTCGCCGTCGAAGACCGTCGTGTTGGTGTTGACGCGGAAGCCGCGCGCCTTGGCCGCCTTGATCGCGCTGACCGCCTTGTCGAACGTGCCTTCGCGGTCGACGCATTTGTCGTGGGTTTCGCGCAGGCCGTCGAGGTGGACGTTAAACGTCAGGTAAGGCGACGGCGCGAACCTGTCGAGATTCTTTTCGAGCAGGATGGCGTTGGTGCAGAGATAAACGAACTTTTTGCGCGCGATCATCCCTTTCGCGATCACATCGATTTCCGGGTGCATCAGCGGCTCGCCGCCCGCGATCACGACGACCGGCGCCCCGCATTCTTCCGCCGCGCGAAAAGCGTCTTCCGGCGGCATGTTCTTCTTCAGAATGTCGCCTGGGTATTGAATCTTCCCGCAGCCTACGCAGGCCAGATTGCAGCGGAAAAGCGGCTCCAGCATTAAAACCAGAGGATAACGTTTATTGCCTTTCAGTTTTTGTTTAAAGATGTACGCGCCCACGGCCAACGCCTGGCGCAGAGTGATAGCCATTGCTTATCTTCTTCCTCCAATGCCGCAGAGGCGCCGCAGAACCACAGAGAAAGTGAAGGGAAATAAGGCGCTTCTCTTGACCTTTTTGGCCTTTTCTCTGTGTCTGCGGCGCATCTGTGGCAATTCATTTGTGCCCTTGTAACTTGGTTTAATTTAGCGCAGAAGCGGTTCGACCGCTTAAAAAGGGGAACGGTGAAAGAGTGAGACGCATAGTCTCGCTCTTTCACCGCTTCAGTTCAACCTTTTTCAGCCCTGGAACGCCGCCGATTCATTTTTGCTTCTTCGCTTTTTCCTTGGTCGCTTTTGCGGGCTGTTTGCCGTCCTGCGCCACTGGCTGCGGGGCGACGGCGACCGGCTCTGCCGGCTTCACCGCGTTCGGGGGCAGCGGTTTGCGCGGCAGTTTCTCGTCGCGCATAGCGGCGTTATAAACGAACGCGGCGATGATCACTGACGCCTGCTTCATGTCTTCGGCCTGGATGCGGTCGTAGACGTCCATGTTCGAGTGGTGGGTGCGCGTGCTGTATTCGATCTCGTCCTGGATGAACTGGAAGCCGGGCAAACCGACCGCGTCGAACGAGAGGTGATCGGTGCCGCCGGTGTTTCTGCTGGTCAGCGTGGACGCTCCCAGATCGCGGAACGGCTCGAGCCAGGCGCGGAAGATCGGGCGCACGGCCTCGTTGCCCTGCAAATAAACGCCGCGAATCTTGCCCGTGCCGTTGTCGAGGTTGAAATAAGCCGAGAACTTCCCTTGGGCCGGTTTGAGCGTGATCGGCCCCTGTTGTCGCTGCGGCCCCGCCGCAGGCTCCGAAGCCTGGCGCGAGCCGTAATGTTTCTCGACATGGGCGCGCGAGCCGATCAGCCCCTCCTCCTCGCCGCCCCACAGTCCGATGCGGATCGTCCTGCGCGGCTTGACGCCGATAGCCTGAAGGATTCGCACGACCTCCATCGCCACAGCCGACCCGGCGCCGTTGTCCGTGGCGCCGGTTCCCGAATGCCACGAATCGAAGTGGCCCCCGACCATCACGATCTCGTCCTTCAGATCTGAGCCGGGGATTTCGGCGATGACGTTGTGGCCCATCAAATCCTGATCCTGGAACTTCGCGGCGATCTGAACTTCGAGTTCGACCGGGACGCCTTTGTTCAACATTCGCACGATGCGGTTGTAGTGCTCGGCGGCGAGCGACGCCTGTGGAATCAGCTTTACGTCGGTCGTCCATGGCCTGGGGCGGCGGTCGAGGGGGGCGTCAGCGGGCGCGGGCATCGTAACCGATTGGACGAAGATCGTTCCCCCGTCGCCGCGCCCCATATCGAGCGCGACGGCGGCGCCTTCGTCATAAACCATCTGCCATTTCTTGCTCATCAGCTCCAACGCCGCGCGCTGTTCGGGATTGCCGCCGCCCCGGCGGAAGCCGCCGCCGCCGGACGTGGGCAGCTCAGCATTCGCCATCGCCAACAATTCTTCGTCAGTCGCCCGCGTTCCTTCAGGCTTGAAATGGGCCTGCACCTCGCGGGGCGGAGCGACCAGGACTATCGCGCCTTTCAGTTTGCCTTTGTATTTTTCCAAATCTTCCGGCGTCTTGGCGTCGAGGTAGACGACCTGACCGCGCACAACGCCGTTGGTGCTCGGCGACCAGGCCTTTGGATACGCGATGAGCGGAATGAAATCGGGTTTGACGATGTTGGCGGTGAACCCTTCCAGCGACCATCCGCGCCCGAACGGCCCCCAGGCTTCGAGGCTCGCGTTCTGCAAACCCCACTCGGTCAGCCTGCCCTTAGCCCATTCGCATGCCCTGTTGTATTGAGGCGAATTTGTCAGGCGAGGGCCGTGAACGTCCGTCAGCCAGCTCAACGTCTCCATCACCTGCGAATGTTGCATGCCTTCTTCACGAATCTTCTTCATCATCTCCGGGTCTGGTTTTTCGACCTGGGCGACTTGCGCGCTGACGGCCAGACAGAAGATCAGGACCGTAGCGATCGGGGCCATAACCCACTTATAACGACGATGTGCCATTTTGTTTTCCTCCTACGAAAATCCCCCGAGACAGCACGAAATAGGAGTTATAGGGCATATGGGACCTATAGGAAATAAGTCCTCCCATAAGTCCTATAAGCCCTATAAATCCTATTCACGATTAATCACGATCAGGAGTGCTAGGCGCCGCGAATGTTCGTCTCGCGACCACAGGCTCATACGCGGAAGCTAATATTCTGGTTGCGCATGCTTGCGGGAAGAGCGTCAGCAATGCTAAAAAAACGCCTCCCCTTCTAATTCCGGATCAAATGGTTGAGGCCGCGCCCGATAGAATGAGCGGCGCCGCCGTTTGAAAACGCCTTGGAGGAGTCTCTTTTGAAACGCGTTTCGATTTTTACCCTAATAGTTTTGATCGCGCTCGGCGCCGCGACGCAGGCGTATTCCCTCACGCGGCAGAAGCAACAACCGAAGCAGCAGCAGAAAAGGCCCACGCGGGGCGTGAGGCCGACACCGACTCCCACGCCCGACACGCGCGCGGAGGCGTCTGAGGTGGTCACGCAGATCAGAAACGTCTCGAATTTCATCTACATTTACGGCAAGGTCGTCAACGGTCTTGAGGTTGCGGATGAACAGGCGAAAAGCAATCTGGCGTCGCCTGAAACCCAGGCAAGAATCAAAGAGAGCAAAGACAAGCTGATAGCCAAAATTAAGGACGTGCGGATCGGGCTGGAGGACCTGGCGAGTAAATTCCAGGCCAACCCTCGCTTGCAGGTGCAGTATCTGAAGCTCGCTTACGCAACCGAAGCCGCGCTCAACGCCGAGCGGCTTGCGGCGGCGGGAAAATATAACGAGGCGGGCAAATTCCTGGTTACTGCGGTCGAGAGATTGGCGGACACCATTGTCTCAATGTAGCTGCTTTAAATCGGAGCGGGACGGACTTTAGTCTGTCCGACCACAAATCACGTCATGGACAGACTGAAGTCTGCCCCGCTATTGGCTGATGTGACGCCCGGTACGGTCAGTAAATCGCGAAATAGACGAAGAGTTCCATTTGTCATTGATCATTTGTCATTTGATATTTGGCATTGACGGAGGAGATCTCGAATCAATGCCCGATGTTCATCGGGCGAGGTCCGGACCAATGACAAATGAACAATGAGCGATGAACAATGACCAATCCTCTTCTTTGGCTCATTTCGTGATTTACTGACGGTACGATGCGCTACCGCTCCCCGGACTGCCTCCCGCAGGTCATCATCAACCCGATCTCTTCCTGTTCGGCCCGCTGCGGATCGAATTCTCCGACGATCTTTCCTCCATACATCACGATCGCGCGGTCGGCGAGAGAGAGGACTTCTTCGAGTTCGGCCGAGACCAGCAAAACGGCGGCGCCCGCGTCGCGCAATTCGATCAGTTTGCGATGGATAAATTCGACGGCGCCGATGTCGACGCCGCGCGTCGGCTGCGCGACCAGCAGCAATTTCGGCTTCAGATCGAATTCGCGCCCGACGATCAGTTTCTGCTGATTGCCGCCCGAAAGGGCGCGAGCCTCCGCCGCCGGATTCGGCGGGCGCACATCGAAATCGCGGATCAGCCGCGAAGCCTTTTCGACCACGGCATGGTCGTCAATCAATCCGAAGGTGGTGACGGCAGGCTTGCGGTAGTGGACGCCGAGGATGGCGTTGCCGGCCAGGTTGAAATCCAGCAGCAGGCCGCGCGCGTGACGGTCTTCGGGGATGTGCGCGACGCCCAGCTCTCTGACGGCGCGGGCCGAGAGCTTGCTGATCTCGCGCCCCTCCAACGTCGCGCTGCCGCCCGAAGCCCGGCGCAGCCCGGCCAGAACCTCGATTAATTCGGTCTGCCCGTTGCCCTCGACTCCCGCAATCCCCACGATCTCGCCCGCGCGTACATCGAACGAAACGTCGTCCAGTTTCGACCCGTAACTAAGATTCCTCACGGCGAGCGTGACGTCGCGCGGCGAGGCTGCGCCCTTTTCGACCCGCAGCAACACGTCGCGTCCGACCATCAACCGCGCGAGTTCGGCCGGGTTCGTCTCTTTCGTCTTCCTTTCGCCCACCACCTGTCCGTCGCGCATCACCGTGACGTTGTCGGAAAGCGACAGTACTTCGCTCAGCTTGTGCGTGATGATGATGACCGTCCCACCCTGCTCGCGCATCGAACGGAGTATTTTGAAAAACTCTTCGACCTCCTGAGGAGTCAACACCGCAGTCGGCTCGTCCAGAATCAGGATACGCGCGCCGCGATAGAGCGCTTTCAACACCTCGACGCGTTGCTGCTGCCCGACCGAAAGCTCTTCGACGCGCCTGCGCGGATCGATGTCGAATCCGAAATCCTTCGAAAGCTTGTTGACCCGCTCTTCGGCCCTCTTGAAATCGATCTTCAAGGCGCAGCCCGGCTCGGCGCCGAGCACGATGTTTTCGAGCGCGGTCATCGGCGGCGCGAGCATGAAGTGTTGATGCACCATCCCCAGGCCGAGCGCTATGGCGTCATGCGGCGTCTTGATCTCTCGCTGCGCGCCCTCGATCCGGATCTCGCCCTCGTCGGCGGTGTAGAAGCCGTAGAGGATCTTCATGATAGTCGACTTGCCCGCGCCGTTTTCGCCGACAATGGCGTGAATAGTATTGGCTGGGATCGAGAGGTTGACGCCTTTGTTCGCGGTCACCGCGCCGAAGCGCTTGGTGATCCCCCGCATTTCAATAATGTTCATAGCTGCGACTGGGAGACGGGGCGACTGGGAGACTGGGCGAAAATTTCGCAATCGTCTGGCCGCGCCGCCAATTTTTCAATTTCGGTCTTCAGGTTAAAGAGTCCATTTCTCCGGAGAGTTAATCATCAGAACAAGCTGTCCGAGGATCTTGTCATAACAGTCATCAAGTTCATCAGCCCTCTCCTTCTTCAGATAGCCACAACGATGCGCGAGTTCGATCCAAACCCTTGTCTCTTCCGTTTCACTTTCCGAATCGCTCAACTTGCTGACAAAATGTGCGGGATATCGCCGTTTGCGCCAGGCTTCAGCGATATTGGCGCAAACAGAGCGAGACGAGCGACGCATCTGGTCAACCATCGAGTATTTTTCCTCGGGCGGGAAATATTTCGTCAGAGTAAAGATCGACATAGCCGCTTCAATAGCAGTCTGATAAACGCGAAGATCTTTGTAACTTTTGATCTTTTCCATTGGGGCGCCTACTCTGTCATATTTTTCAGTCCGACCGGGATTTTCTCACCCCGTCGCCCCGTCGCCCTGTCGCTTCACTTCGCCATTGCATCGGTCACTTTGATCTTACCGGCAATGATGTCGAGACGAGCCTGTTCGACCTTTTCAATCACAAGAGCTGGAATCAGATGTCTGTTGTAATCGTCAATCGCGTAGCCGATGCCTTCATTCTCCAGGCCGTAAACATGCACGCCGCCCTTGAATTTCCCCTCGACCTCGTCTTTGACGATGCTGTAAACGGCGTTGTCGATCCGTTTGAGCATGCTGGTCAGGATGTGGCCGGGCTTGACCCAGTTCTGGTTGGCGTCTACCCCGATGGCGAATTTGTCGTAAGCCTCGGCGGCGTCGAAGACGCCCAACCCCGAATTGCCGGCTGCCTGGAAGATCACGTCCGCGCCCTGCTCGTACTGCGCGTTGGCCAGTTCGCGCCCCTTGCCCGGGTTGTTCCAGGCCGCGTCGGTGATGCCGACGTAATTGTGCAAGACCCTGATGTTCGGATTGACGTAACGCGCGCCCTCCTCGTACCCGGTCTTGAACCTGTGGATCAGCGGGATGTCCATCCCGCCGACGAAGCCGACCGCGCTGGTTTTCGAGGCGTAAGCCGCAATCATCCCGACCAGAAACGACCCTTCGTGCTCTTTGAACACCAGGCTGGCTACGTTCGGCGAATCGGCCACAGAGTCAATCAGCACGAAATGTAGCTGAGGGTAATCCTTCGCCACTTCTCTCAGGATCGGCCCCTGGGCGAATCCCACGCCGGTAATGAGGCTGTAGCCGTATTGCGCGAAAACCCGCAGCGCCGGCTCGATCGAAGTCGGGTCGCCAGGCTCGACGTCGCGCAGGATGATCGGGAAATCTTTTTTCGCGCGCACTACGCCCGTGTTAGCGGCGGCGTTAAACGAACGGTCGTCCTTGCCGCCGATGTCGAAAACGATGCCGACCTTCTTTTTCCCCGCGTCGGCCTCGGCGACGAATTCGCGCGTGGCGCAGCCGGCAAACGGCAGCGAACAACAGATCAACAGAACCCAGAGATCAATGCGTCTTATGCTCATTGACTTTCTTTGATTAGACTCTCTTTCACCGGATCGGGCGCAAGGGGCGCGCCTCTTGTGGGCGCGGCGATTATCGCCCACCCGATTTACCACGGGCAACCACACGTAAAAATGACGCCGCGCTTGCTTATCGAGTATCGCGAGGATGAAAGTCCTGGATGAGACTCGAACCATCTAATCACGGCGTTCAGAGTACCGACTTTAGTCGGCT
>DATCXQ010000346.1:0-7304 GCA_036565725.1 Blastocatellia bacterium | reverse complement strand
CGCCGGCCAGGTCCGGCCGCCCGCCGCGCGAAACGACCGCGCCGATCTCATCGCCTAATCTGGCCGCGGCCATTAATGCCGCCGCCGCGCCTGTGCTGGATCCGAAATATCCGACCCGCAAATTCCGCGTCTCCTCCTGACTGGCGAGCCACCGCGTCGCCTCGATCAATCTCCGGGTCAGCAGCTCGATGTCGAAGCGGAGATGGCGAGTAAAAACGTCCACCGACTCTTCCTCTCGCGTGAGCAGGTCGAACAGCAGCGAGCCGACGCCGGCCTCGCGAATAACGCGCGCCACGCTCTTGTTGCGCGGGCTGTGGCGGCTGCTCCCGCTGCCGTGCGCGAATACCGCGATGCCGCTCGCGCCGCTCGGGACCACCAGGTCGCCGTCGAGGACGGCGTCGCCGGCGGAAATCCGCGACTGAATTTCCAACAATTCCGAATGAACGTCATCTTGATTCCGCATCGCTCATCCTCCAAAACAGGACTTATAGGACTGATAGGAACTGTAGGTCTCAAATGTCCTATTAGCCCTATTCATAACGCTCCTCATTCAATGCCCGCTGGCCCGGGCCGAGGCGAGCAATAACCCCTTGCTCCAGGCGTAAAGTTTATCGAGCGCCAGTCCGGTGTGTTGCGCAAGATCGTGATCGCCTCCGGAGTACAACACCAACTCCTTGGGTTGGCGCGCGCTGGCGTACAGCTCGCGCGAATAACGGTCCGGCATTTCCAGGTCGCCCGTGCCGTGCATAATCAAAAGGCTCTTCGGCGACAAATCAGCCGCCATCTCGGCCCCGAAATTCTGGCAAGCGATGGTCGCGACGCCGACGACAAGGTCGCTTGCGACTCCGGCGGTGATGACTACGGGGCCGCCGAAAGACCATCCGAGCAACGCGACACGCTCCGCTCCCTGCTGGCGCACGGCCTCTATTCCGGCCAGCGCGTCATAAATAGACTCACGCAGGTCGTCCGGCTCACGGTAATCGATACGCAACGCCGTGATCCCGGCCTTCTGCAATCGTTCGGCAAGCGGCTCGTAAAGGCCAGCCGGCCCGTTCAATCCGCCGCCCGCGTCACCCACCATCAATATCGCGCCCCGCGCGCCTTCGGCTTTGTGCAGCAGGCCTTTGATCACGCCCTCCGGCGTGTGTATCTCGACCTCGGACGTCGGCGGCGGATGACCATTCGTCTCAGGATAGAAGATCGAACCCTTCATAAAACTCCCTAAAATGTGGACCCGCTCGTCTTACTCAATTTCTCTATTTGCGCATCTGACAACTGACGTGCCAGGGCCGAGAGATCCGAGTCGAGATCGCGCAAACGCTTTGGCGATTGTCGAATCGATCGGAGACTTTCATGTCACAATGAGCGACGCTTAGAAAAATGAAAATCAACCACGAAGAAACGAAGAGCGCGAAGGCTTTTTTTGATCTTTCTTCATATTCTTCGTATCGTCGTGGTTGATTCTCTGAGAAGAGCGCGGCATACCAGTTGCCGGTTTGAAATCCCGATCACCACGGTCAGGAAAGAAAAATGTAAGGCAGAAAATGATGAGGATGATGTATGGCAATCTCGACCAACTCAACTGGCGCGCGCATGAATGAGGCGCCGAACCGACAACACGCTAAAGCGAACGAGGCCGTGGCTGAAATCAACGGCATCAGGGTGGAAAAGAGCGTCATCATCAACAGGGATCGCGCCGACCTGTATCATTTTTGGCGGAACTTCAGGAACCTGCCTCGAATCATGAATCATCTGGAGGAGGTGCGAGTGCTCAGCCCGACGCGCTCGCATTGGGTAGCCAAAGCGCCGGTGGGGACCAAGGTCGAATGGGACGCCGAGGTCACGCACGATCAAGAGAACGAAATGATCGCCTGGCGTTCACTCGAAGGCGCGACCGTCGCCAACGCGGGCTCGGTGCGGTTCCTTCACTTCGCCGAGCACGAGACCGAGGTGCGAGTCTCCCTTGAATACGCCCCGCCGGGCGGGTGGCTCGGCGCCTTCATCGCGACCCTCTTCGGCGAAAACCCCGAGCAACAGATCACCGAAGACCTGGCCCAGTTCAAACACATGATGGAGAGCGATTTCAAACCCGTCGATAAAAGCGTCGCCAGCAGTGAAGTGATCTGATTATTTATCGGCAAGGAAGCGCCTGATCATTTATGAGGATTGGGTCGGCATCGGTATGTCGCCGGGCTTGCATTCGGGATGCCCGCACCCGCACGCAAAGCCTGCGTCGGGGTCCTTGCTCGCGGCCATGCAATAACCGCCGCAATATCCCGTGTCCGCCCGAGCAGGACAAGAGCAGGTCTTGTGCGCGCATTTTTCAGTCATGGTTTCCAACATTATGTCCGGCATGACCTCTGGCTCTACAGCGCCGCGTCGAATTTTACGTTTGTCATTTGTCATCGCCTCAGGCGATGACAAATGACAAACGTAAAATAAATAAGCAGGCATCAACCCATCCCGACAAAGGTCAATGCCTGCCTCGTTCTTCCCTGTCGCCAGGAAAGAATACTTTACGCGTCGCCACGCCGCCTTCGGAGCATTATATGATCAGAATTCTATCCCCCTCGACCTGACCCACCTCAATCCATCGCCCGTCCCATGGGGCTTCTGATCCTGCCGTAGCGTCCCTCTCAACCCGCCGCCATGTCACAGCGCCGAGTTGGACAGCGCTACGAGGCGGCGTGAGCGACGGTTATCAATTCTCAATTCCTCTGAATGCGACGTCGCTTCTTTCGGTTCGACTCAACGCTTGTCAAAGCTGCTACAGGCGATGTCGCTTAGCAATGACTTAGCAACATTGGCGCCAAATAAAATGCGCTCAAACGCGTATAAAATCGAATCGTTTCGCCACGTACAAAGACACATTCTCAGATATGACAATACATTGGTTGTCTCCGATACGAACATCTTCTGAAGTCGAAAGACTTGCCGTTTGTGGTCGATGCTTGTCGACGCCAGGTCGGCGCCTCGCGTCATTCTCAATGCGAGTTGTATTTCAAGCGCGGATTTACGGCTCGAAAGCTCCTAGAGCCGTCAATACGCAGCCGTCTGGGAATGGCAGTTGCAATGTTTAGTTCTGCCACCTAGAAATAAATAACCCGTGGCTTGCTCTTTAAAATTCGTCCTGACTTTAACAAACAAATTCCGATAGGAGGTTGGGAAGAGAGGAGCATGCGTATGGGCGCCACCCACCGCGCTGCGAGCCGAAATTTGCGGAGAAGAGCAGCGTGAAGATATGGAAAGAACTCTACGAGTTCGATAGCCCGGAGGAGATCGCCCGATGTATGAAAAAACAATGGAATGTTTATGCCGTGGTTATTGATGACGATCAAGACCAGGCCGAATTGATTAAAGAGGTTCTCGCTCCCGAAGGGTATTGCGTGCTGACGGCCGACAATGCGGAAGAAGGTTTGAGACTTTCACAAGATTGCCAACCCTTCGTAATCATCACCGATTTCGGCATGCCCGATATGGACGGCGCTGAATTGGTGGAGCGCCTCAAGGTGAGCGGGACACCCGACATACCGGTCGTTTTGGTCACGGCCTACCCTCCCGAATACGTTGAAGAGCGGCTGGATTTCAACCACCTTCCCGATCTGATCATATCCAAGCCCGTGGACTTCGACATGCTAGTAGAGACCGTGCGCGGCTACTATCAAAACGGTTACCAACCGGGGCTTTGCTTACAAGACCGGCCGCACGACTGTTTCGCGAGCGCTTCGCTTACTCCTCAATTGAGCGGCGTCAGATGAGCCTTTGATCGGCCCTTCGTGGTTATTTTCCGCCCTCTTTGCGATGGGCCTCGACGATTGGCCGCTCGGGTTCTGAATGAATCTGCTCGTAAGCGAGTACTTCGTCCTTGGCGCCGGGGATGAAATTCCTGGGATGCGCGTCGGCGGCTGTCCTCGATTGCGTATACCAGCGCTTGTAAGCGTCGTGAACGATGTCTTCTCCCGGGCGCTCCCGTCCGGCAGTTTTATAATAATCGGGGTTGACGTTGTTCTTCTTGCTCATAATGACTCCTCGGAAAAGCGCCACGTGGTAACAATTTTAGTCGTTATTACGTGGCGCGATTACATTCTTTCAGGGCGTCGCAACGCGACATGCTGAACTCCTCGGGAAATTGTTCGTAGTCGCGCCTTTAGACGGAAGCGCCGATCGCAGATCCAGTCCGCAATCCCAAATGCTTCCGCCTAAAGGCGGGACTACGGGTTTCAAAGGCGGAACCGGAGCTTGGCGCCCGCTCCGCCGCACGCGGCCAATCTTGCGGCGTCTTCGATGAATGTCACGCCGGCGTCGGTCTGGCGCGCGCGCGCCACCAACTCATCCGCGATCGCCGCGCTGCGCGCCCAGCCATTCCCTTCGACGTCTTCGGGAAGGCCTGGAATGAGTTCCGCGTCCTTCCCCGTAAGATCGTCGCGCACGTCTTGTTCCGACGCGCTGATGAACATCTCTTCGACCTGGCCCAGCGTCAGCGCGACCAGCGTGTCGCGCGCGCCGGTCACGGCGAAGCCACCGCCCAGGTATTTATCAAACAATTTCTCAACCTTCTCGGCGTCTTTCCAGGCGTCGTGGGCGCGCACCGCCTCGAAGCTGGCCTTCATCACTTCGTATTCGGGCGTGGCGACGTCCAGACGAAGCGTCGAGATCACCATCTCCTGCAGGCGCTGCGGGAGTTGTTCGCGCAACATCGGAATAATCACTTCGTCTCCCGCGAGCACGATCCGCCCGATGCGCTCGTCTCGCGTTACGCGGTCGAGTTCCTCGACCACGTCTTTCGCGTGACGCATGCGGATGTTGTCGATACGCCTCTGAAAACGGGCCTGCGACCAGCCGCCGATCATCGTCCGGTGGACGTTGGGGCTAACGACGTCGCGCTGTTCAATTTCCTCACCGGCGCCGAAAACGTACAAATGCGCGACGCTGGTGTCGGCGACGAGCGCGATGTAAGGCGGATAGTGGTCGATGAAGCGCGCCAGAGAATAGACGCTCGGTTGATAAGAAGTGTAGAGGTGATTTTCCTCGATCGGCGCGTCGAACTGAACGGCTTCAAAGAAATCGCGTTCCGCCGAGCAGGCGAAGATCGCCGCCCCGTTCGAAGAAGGTCGCAACTCGTCGCGCAAATATTCGTTGATCCGCTCAGCGTCGCGGTCGAAACTCTCGCGTTCGGGCGTGCGCATAGTCCACCTCTTCGCCCGCGCCTTTAATTCGCGACGCACGAACGCGTCGAAATTGTCGCGCCCGTTCTGATCGGCCTGTGTGTTCAGATAAACGCTGATGACGGGGAAGGGTGTGGGTTCAAATGTGACTAATCGGTCGAGTAGATTATTCGGGGCCATAATTCCTAATTATTCCTCTCACAAATAAGATTCAGGCTGATCTAGAAGTTTGCAACTGTCGAGCCAGTTCAAAATAGCCATTGTCTTGATTAACTCGCACGGCCCTCATTCACTCCATATCGCTTCAGAACGTTCATCTAACATACGTTCGCTACATTAAATCTTCGGTCATGAACGCTTCTTGAATATTTACATAATAACGGCGCGGCCACGGCGGCGAGCCTGCGGTCGCAAGCGGCGCTTAAAAACACTGGCATATTCATTGCTCAAATCTAAATATGAAGAACGCCATGGTCACAGGCGACAGCGCTGAAATGAACTACGTCCCTTTCTTAGGAGGGGCGGTCGATGATCCTCCGGAAATAGTTTGCCTGTCGCTCCTGCAATGGGATTTCGCGGGACAGAGAGCGCAACGCCTGATGAGCCGGTCGGCCCGCGAACGGCGCATTTTCTTCGTGGAGGAGCCCGTCTTCGGCGCTACGGTTCCGGGGCTGGACATCAGACGGAGCGATTGCGGAGTGTTCGTCGTGACGCCGCATTTGTGCGAGGGATCGGATGACGCCGAAGCGCCCGCGACAGAACAAGCGCTTCTGCTCGATGAACTTTTCCTGGAATACGAGGTCTGTGACTACATCCTCTGGTACTACACGCCGACGGCGTTGGCCTTCACCTGGCGTCTCGATCCGCTTCTTGTGGTCTATGATTGTATGGATGAACTGTCGGCCTTAGGCTCCGCGAAACGGCGCGAAGCCGAATTGCTCAGGCTCGCCGACGTGGTCTTCACCAGCAGGCATGGCCTCGACGAAGCGAAACGCCGGTTTCATCACAACGTCCATCCTCTCCCGGACAGAGTTGATCTTGAGCATTTCCGCAATGCCAGGCGCGAGATCGCGGAGCCTGTAGACCAGGCTCGCATCGGGCGGCCGCGCCTGGGGTTCTCCGGCGTGATCGATGAGCGCCTGGACCTGGAGTTGCTTGCCGCGATCGCCGAGGCGAGGGCGGATTGGCAGATCGTGATGATCGGCCCCGTCGTTGAGATCGCCCCGTCCGAATTGCCGCGCCGTCCGAACATTCATTATCTCGGCGACAGAATCTACAAGGACCTGCCCGCATATTTCTCCGGCTGGGATGTCGCGGTGGCGCCGTTCTCCCGCGGTGAATCGACGAGGCTAATCGCTCCTGTAGAGACATCGGAATATCTGGCGGCCGGAGTCCCCATGGTCTCCACTTCGATACGCGACGTGGAGCTTGTCTACGGGCGGCGGGGCCTGGTCAAGATCGCCGATACGACAGACGACTTCGTCGCCGCAGCCGAGCGTTTGATGAACCGCCAGGGCGATTGCGACTACGACGCGTGGCTCGATCGGGTGGACGAAGCGCTCGTGTCGAGCGCCTTTGACGAGACATGGGCGCGCATGATGAATTTGATAGACTTGACCCTCAAAAAACTCTACTCCGAGAATTGAAGATAGAAGATCGAGGATCGAGGATAGTGGATCGCAACGCCGCTTGTGAGACGATTCTCGATTTATACGACCCTCAACCCCCAATCCTCAATCCTCGATCCTCTACTTTCCTCCGGGCGCGTGACGCTAATGAGGCGGCACGTAGATTGCGATTCCCAAAGACAAACGAGAGGGCGAACAGGTGATGAGAAGATTGTATCTTCGGTCCCAAAGGCGGCGCGATAGTTAGTGGCCGCCAAACGTAAAGGGACCTATGGAGCGCGGTCTATGAAAAACCGTGGTTGGAAAGGAAAGTTTGAGCGCTTCTCCAGATCGTTATTTCAAGAGCTTAACCTGACTCTGATTGAAGACCTGGCGATCGATCTCGGGGCCGCCAATACGCGCGTCTACCTGCCGGGGAGAGGCCTGGTGGTCAATGAGCCGTCGGTGATCGCCTTCGACACCAATAACGGCAAGGTCGCGGCGGTAGGGCGGGAAGCGAAAAGGCTGGCCC
>DATCXQ010000342.1:0-15727 GCA_036565725.1 Blastocatellia bacterium | reverse complement strand
GAACGAATTCATGAACATGCAGCACAACCTCAATGTCGCCACGAACTGCAACCCGGACGGCGTCAGCCAGCGCAATACTGCCGTCGGCCAACCTCCGTGCAGCGGCGGCAGGCGACTGGGGATCGTTAATTACAGTCTTACGAACACCGGCGCGAACACTCTGTTGGCCCCGAGTTTCGTCAACTCCAGCACGACCATCACCGATCTGCAGCAGAACGGCGCGGGCAACTTCGCCGGGCGCGTCGAGCAGGCGACGCTCGCGCTGAAGCTGCGCCCGAATCAGCAGTTCGGCGTGATCACGTACATCGACGCGGGCGGCGATTCGTACTACCACGCGGCGCAGTTCACGCTGCGCAAGCGGTTCGAGAAGGGCTTCCTGTTCGGGGCCGCTTATACGTTCGGCAAGTCGATCGACAACCAGTCGGTCGACCCGGTCGGCGCGTCGTCGGGCGGCGGCCTGACCACAACCAACTCGCGCACGCCTACCAACATTCGCAACTGGCTCGGCGAGCGCTCGCGTTCGGACTTCGACCGCACGCACGCCTTCACGTCCAGCGGCGTTTGGGAGCTTCCGGTCGGCAAAGGCAGGCGGCTGGACGCCGGAAACCGCGTCGTGAACACGGTGATCGGCGGTTGGACTCTCAACGGCATCTACACGTTCATGACCGGCGAGCCATTCAGCGTCACCAGCGGCGTCCGAACGGCGAACTTCTCGCACGTCTCGCGCGCCGATGTCGTCAAACCGGTGGAGGCGAAGTTGCAGAATAAAGCCGGAGTCGCCGGGCCCGTGATCTTCGCCGACAACACCGCGTTCGCGATCCCCGCCCCGGGGTCGGACGGCGCGGGCCGCAACATCTTCACCGCGCAGAGCTACTGGAACCTGGATCTCGGCATAACCAAGTCGTTCCAATTGACCGAACGCTTCAAGCTAGATTTCCGCATGGAAATGTTCAACGCGTTCAATCATACCAACTTCGATAATCCGCGCGACGCGTCAACGGGCAGCCCGAGCATCATTTCGACGCTCTTTGGCCAGACCTGTTGCGCGGCGGTCGCCCCGCCCACCACGCAGACCATCATCCAGACAGGTGAGGCCGCGCGCGTGATCCAGTTCGCGCTGAAGCTGAAGTTCTAACCCAAGGCGATCTGACTATCGATTGATGAAGGAGCGAGGGGCGATGAACTTTGCGGTTCATCGCCCCTCGCCTCTTACCCGCGTTCAAGTCACGACGACTCTACCTTTGCTCAATGGGAATCGGCCTCGCCGCGTTCGCCCAATGTCCATCGGCGTCCGCGCCGCCCACTACGACCCCTTTCGCATTCCACCCCAGATACGCCCGCACGTCCGCCGCGCAATAACGCAAAGTCAATCCACATCGCCTTCGGTCCGAATCGTTCGCTTCAGACCCGTGCAGCGTCAGGTCGCTGTGGATCGAAATCTCCCCGGCCCGCAAAACATCATCGACCGGAGCGCCGAACCGTTCGACATCAGCGATGGTTTGATTGAGCACATTGCCTTCGTCGTCCTCGCTCAAACGCCAGGTCAGGCCCCCGTACAGGTGCGATCCGGGGATGAAGCGCATGCAGGCGTTTTCCGTATCGGCGTCGTCAATCGCCAGCCACACGGTGACGGTCTTCGACGGCGTCAAGGGCCAGTAGCTCGCATCCTGATGCCAGCTCACACGTTTGCCGTCGCGCGGCATCTTGCAGAAATAGTGCGAGCCCCACCCGATTACGTCCTCGCCCAGCAGGTCTTTGACGACGGCGACGATGCGCGGATGCGCAAGCAGGTCATAAACCTCCGGATATTTCAAATGCGCCGTGCTGATCGAATAACTGTCGCCCCCTGCGGCAACGACTCGTTCGAGCAGGCCGTCGAAGTAGCGACGATGCGCGGCGATGGCGCCTTCATTGAAAATGTGAACGCTTTTGAGAAAACCGTCGCGGTTGAACGACGCGATCTGCTCCCGCGTGAGCGTCGAGGGATTCTCGACGCCGAGCGTTGGAAAGCGCAGGTCGCGCTCGATCTGGTCAAGTTCGTTGTTGTCGGGAATGATTTTGAATTGTGATGTTTGAGTCATCGCAGTTTACCCACCATTTCAGCCGGGCGATTTCTTTCGCCGTGTCCGCCGCGCGCGCGTAGACTATGGTCACAGGGCATTGTGGCGCCACTCGATAATTCTTGAGTGGAATGATGTTGGATGAGCGAGATTCAAGGTCATAAATCCAATGAAGTCAGTCCTATTGACCAGATCAAAGATGAGTATCCGTCCTTCATCACCGAGATTGCGGGAGAGCCTTGAAATTCCCCCACTGGTGTCCACTTTGTCCGTAGCGGGAACAAAATAAAGGGCGCCTTATGACGATTGATTGGGAGATCCTACCTGGGAAAACGGTCCCGACGGCGGCGCGGAGTAACGACTCTCGATGGCCATGCGGATGGCGTCGCGGCTCTCCCTGGCCGAGAGGCCCGGGTTCTGTTCGATCTGCGCGGCTTCATCGGCCAGCTCGCCGTCTTTGATTATCGAGTGAAACCATTCGGAGAAATCGCCATTGCGCAGGTGATACAGCCATGTCTCGTCGTCCACGCCGTCGGCCAGTTGCATGAAGATGTGGAGGTTTTGCGCGCGCAAGTTGAGTTTGCCTTCGGGTCCGCGGAAATAGAAGCTGAGATCCGGACCCAGCTCACCCTCGGCGTATTTGCGGTGGTGGCGCTGGCGTTCGCCTTTCTGCGGTTCGCTGCGAAACCAGAAAGGCGGTTCGGCCGTGCGGCGGAACCAGGCGACGGCCTCGCCCGTTTGCAATTCGGTCGGCGGGAGCGCGGGCGGCGGCTGGCCGATCGCCTGAGCGAAGTTGGCCAGCGTGCGCTCCGGCGCCTCGCCGACGGCGATGACCAGATCGACCACAGACAGCGCGGCGGGCGAGATGCTCTCCGGGTGTACCGTGATCATCAACGTCCCGCGCATAGCCTGCGGCACGGTCAACTCCGCAGGGTCCCACTCTGAATGTAGCAGGTGATGCGCTTCGTCGACGACGGTCCAATGGGGGCGGCCACGCGTGGCGCGCAGTTCCTGCAGCCGCGGCAGCAATCCGGCGAAGAAAGGCGGGCGGTGATCGAGCGCGATTCCGAGAAGGTTGACGACGACGTTTTGCGAAGGCTGGTTGAGCAGTTCTAGGACCTCATCCACATTCGGCGCGCGGCGGTTTTCGCCGAGGACGATCGCTCCCTCGAAATTCGAGTAATCGCCTTCGGGGTCAATGATGCAGAATTGATAGCCCCTTTCAGCAAGGCGCTCGAGGAAGCCGCCGGCCAGAGTCGATTTCCCGACGCCCGAAGGTCCCGCGATCAAAATGTTGACTCCGTAGGGCTGCAATCTGACCTCTTCGCCGTTTTCGCGCACGCCGAGCAGTATGCTGTGGCGCTGAAGTCTGGGCTCGATCTCGCGCAGGTCGTCGCGGAGCAGCGCCTCGCAAAGCTCGATCACGCCCGCGCCGTGGTCGCCCCGCGTCACCCAGTCGGCCTGCTCCTTGACCGACGACAGCGCGTTGGCCACCGCCACCGAGCATTCGCAGAGGCTGAAAAAGGCGTGATCGTTCTCGGCGTCGCCGACGCCGACGGCGTTGTGAGGCGAGAGTCCCAATTCATCAAGCGCGGCCTTGAGGCCCGTCGCCTTGTTCACGCCCGATGGCAAAACCATGACCGCGCCCTTGTTGAAGATCACCTGAAGTTCCAGGCCCAGATCGCGGATGGTTTCCAGCACCTTCGTCTCGTGCGGCTCCCAGGTGGCGACGATGGAATGCCCGACCGAGATCGGCCCCACGCCGCGTTCCACGAGCAGTCTCACGAAATCCTCCCGCGGCGGCTCGGCGAGCAGCTTCTCCTTGCGCTCTTTAGGGCAATGGAGCAGCGCGCCGTTTTCGGCGACCACCCTCTCGAACAGATCCAGCCGCGGGAAGTTTTGTCGCAAGTCGTCGAGTTCCCTGCCAGTCACCAAAATCAAGCGCCGGCCCGAGCCGCGCAGCCGTTCGAGCGCAGACACAGTTTCATCACTCACCCGCCCGTTATGGGCCAGCGTGCCGTCGTAATCACAGGCCAACGCGTGGTAACGCATGCGTTCATTCTCCGAATTGTCGTTGGGGAATTTTTGTTGACCGGGGGTGATGCGAGGGAAATAACTTCGGCCCCAAGTATAGTTGACTCCGCGCTGACCGCCAACCGGGTCGCCTGTGAACAAGAACGGCGGAATTGGCGCATAGCCGGTTTCGACCGTGATCATTCGCAACATCCATCAATTATCCAAGGATTCATTCGGGTCGTGAAGACGCCCTGAAACAATGAAAATCTCATCCACAAAGTCACACGAAGAGACACTAAGGATTGATTTCATCTTCGTGATCCTTTGTGTGGCTTTGTGGATGATTTTCTTAGGAGAAGATGCCGTAGCCGCGTCACAGGTCGAACAAATCTCCCTGCGCCGACGGGCGGCGGAAAGTCCGCCGGCGCTCCTTCATTTCGTATTTGTCCTGATTCAGCCCTAGCCGGCGGGTGTGAATCTCGAACGTCTTTTTGATCATCTCCCAGTACGGCCCTTCGCCGCGCATTCGCTCATGAAATGCGCTCTTGTTCAACACGCCGCCCTTCACCTCGCGGATTCGGCTGATGACTTTCTTGGCGCGCAGCGGCATTTTCTCCTGCAAGCGTTCGAGGAAGTAGGGCTCGACATTGCCGGGCAGACGCAGAAGGGTGATGAACGCCGATTTGGCTCCGGCGTCGCGCGCGCGTTCCAGCAATTCCGGTATCGCATGTTCGTTCAACCCGGGAACCACCGGAGCGATGCCCAGGCCGACCTCCACGCCGGCGTCGGCTAAGGCTTTCATCGCGGCGAACCGGTGTTCGGGGAACGGGGCGAACGGCTCCAGAGCGCGGTTCACGTCGTGGTCGAGAAACGGGATGGTGAAATGAACCATCGCGCTGGCTTCGACGGAGAGTTGTTTGATCAATTCCAGATCGCGGCGGATCAGAGCCGATTTCGTGATCAGGCTGACCGGGTTGCGGAATTCCAGGCAGACTTCCAGGCATTTGCGCGTGAGCTGGTAATTGGCTTCGAGCGGGATGTACGGATCGGAAGTGAACGAAAAGACCAGTACGTCGCCCTTCCAGCCCTTCTTCATGAACTCCCCGCGCAGCAGTTCCGGCGCGCGAACCTTGGCGACGATCTTTCGCTCGAAATCGGTCCCCGCGCCGAAGCCGAGGTATTCATGAGTGGGCCGCGAGAAACAGTAGGTGCAGGCGTGCGGGCAACCGCGATAGCAGTTGACCGAATAATCGAACGGGATGTCTGGACTGTTATTGCTGGTGATGATCGAACGCGTGGCCGTCTCTTCAAAGACTTCGAGTTTGGCTTCGGGCGGTTCGCCGATCCATTCGTGCCGAGCGCTGAGCCAGGGGTTGGGAGGGTTGTTGACGTAACGCATGGGGCAGAGAGGAACATACTTTCATACATATTTCATATGCCATATGAAATATGGCATATGAAATATGGCATATGTCGCAGTCGTATCGCCGCCTACTCGATGGACACCGGCTTGACCAGCTTCAATCTGATCACCGCGCTTTGATCCAGTCTCACCTCTTTGCCTTTGGTAAGAAGTACTCCGGCGGCCATGCTTGCGCCCATCCCCGCCAGCCCCCCGATGGCCGCCCCACTGGGGATGCGAGTCCCATCGGAACTCGCCAGTCCACCCAGCAGCGCGATTGTCACGCCTGCCTGACCGAGAGCGCTGGCCTTGAGGACGTTATTTAAAACATCGCCGCCGCTCGCGCCTTGCTTCAACGTCCCTTCTCCGTCGGACTTCACTTTTTCGTCGCGCGTGAAATCGGAGGCCGATTTCAGGAGGGCCGCGATTTTCTGCTCAGATCCCTCCAGGCGGATGCGGTCGAAGGTGATGTGGAGCTGGCCGCCTTTGAGAGGCCGCCCCGCCGGTTTAGCCAGCGTGACCCGCCCAATCACTTCCGTGCCTTCTCTCAACAGCCTGCGGCCGTCGACGAACACGTCGCGCCGCACCACCGCTCTGATTTCGTCACCGGGTTCGCTAAGTTTCGAGCTGACCGGGTCAAGCAATGCGAGCTGAATCTCGGTCCCTTCGGGAATGATCGACTCGACGCCCTGCTCCTGCGCGAAACTCGCCGGGCTGATCGCGAGGCCGATCAGGGTGAATAGAAAAACAGACAGGCAATACCTCTTCAGCATCTCGTTACCTCCTTCGAATAGCGTCGGGAATCAAGAGGGCGGCGATATGGTACCCCTTGCCGGCCTCGCAGGCAAGAAAACCTGTCTTCGACGCCGCCTCAGATGTTTGCTTTTCGATACTCCGCTTGCTTTAATTGGCCGTCACATCAATCAAATTGTTTTCCAGACAACTTTCCACGTCGAAATGCGATGAAACTTTTTACTCTCAATGAAGCGAACGCGCTGCTGCCGGAAGTCAAACGACTGCTAGCGGGCGTCGACCGGGCCCGCGCGACGCTCCGCCGGATGGCCCCCGAAGCCAAACGCGCGAGCGAGAGTCCGGGAGGAGGCGGCGTCGCGCGCGGCTTTCAATATTCGGACGCGCTCGCGAACTTCATCGCCTCGACGCAGGAGATTCTCAGCCTCGGAGTCGAAATCAAAGACTTCGATCAGGGATTACTCGACTTCCCGAGCGAACAGGAGGGGAAAATCGTCTACCTGTGCTGGCGGCGCGGCGAGGAAAGCATCGAATGGTGGCACGACCTGGACGCGGGATTCGCCGGCCGTCAGCCGCTCTAAAGTAAAGAGAGACGGGGCAACGGGGCGACGGGGGGACCGGGGGGAATTTTCGCCCAGTCGCCCCGTCGCCCCGTCTCTCTGTCTCCAGTCAGCGCGGGCAGAGTTCGCAGATCAACACTTCGATTTGCAGGCGCGGCGTGGCGAGTGACGTTTTGAGCGCGACGTCGGTCTCGGCGATCCGTGCGATCCCGCGCAATATCCTCTCGGCGCTGATCTTCCGCACGCGTTCGTTGAACCTCGTGACGATGAAAGGGGGCATTCCGACGGCCTTCGCCACTTCGGCGTTCGGCGCGTTGCGGCTCATCAATTCCTTCGCCGCCAGCATCTTGCGGTAGTTGCTGGCGATCGCGCCGAGAATCATCAACGACAGCGTCTCGGGTCGTTCGGACGCGTTCGCGTAGATGCGGTCGAGAAGCTTCAGCGCGCGGCGACGGTCGCCGTCGAGGATCGCGTCGGTCAACTCGAAATTCGAATGCTGGCGCGAATTGAGAACCAGTTCATCGATCTCCGGCTTCCCTATTCGCCCTTTCTCTCCAGCGTAATTGATCAGCTTGTCGAGTTCGGCCGAGAGCCTTGTCAGGCTGACTCCGACCATTCCAACCAGGTAAGCCGCCGCCTGCGGTTCGATAAAGCGGTCGGAGCGCCCGACGTAATCGCGAATCCACTGCGGAGCGGCATCACGCTCGTCCAGCGGGTCGAAGCTGACGACATCGCATGCCTTCCGCAGCATTGTCGCGATGTTGCGCCGGTTGTCTAGCGCGTCGCTGACGAAGACCAGCGCGGTCGTCTCGGAGGGCGCGCGCAGATAATCCTTCAAGGCGTCGAGTTGTTTGTCGTCGCTGATCGCCTCGAAGCCCGTGACGACGACCACACGCCGGGCCGAGATCATCGGGAACTGCCGCGCCATCGCCAGAGCGTCGTCGAGGTTCCCCTGCGCGACCGAGATTCTGGAGAAATTGAAATCGCGCGCCGCCGCATCTACCCCGACTTCGAGCAACTTATTCAACGCCTGATCGCGCAGATACCTCTCCGAGCCTTCAAACAGGTAGAGCAGCGCTATCCGGCCGCTCTGAAGATTGCGGTGGAATTCGGATTGGGATTTGACGGCGTCAGCGGACGTTGGTTTCTTCATTCTTTGGATCAACCCGAGGATCCGGCTGGCCAAGCGTTCCGTCGAGATGTCGCGAGCAATAACGAAAAACGTAGATCGCCGACAGCATAAATAGCGCCGGAAGGCCGAAAAGCAGAAGGAAATAGAGAGGCCATTTGGGATCAGAGTAAAGAGATCCGCAAGCCATCCAGATCTCCCCAGAATCGTCAACGCCGGAATAGCCAATTCGCGGGCCAGAAATCGCCCATCCGGTCAAGGCCAGCAAAGCCATTGCTGAAAAGGAGGCCGTAATGCCTGATAGCGATTGGATAATTTGTAGCGATGGCCTCTTCATCAAGGTCAAAATCAAAACCCTTCGAGGATGGTCGAGATCACGCCCCTCGCGAATTCGCGCGCGAGGCGGTCGCTCGCCGCCCCTTCTTCATTGAAGAACGTCTTCGGGTCGCCGGGGATCTCGTATTCGCCGCGAAAGACGTAGTTCTGATTATCGAAGATAATCTTATTTTTCGTCTGATCGCGCACAGTCACCGCGAGGTAGATGGTGATTTCGAACAACCTGGCTCGCCCCAGGTCATCGAGCAGCTTTGGTTGGAAGCTGAAATATTTAATCGTGCCGATCATCACCGCGTCCGCGCCTTCGGGCGAGGAAACGACGTTGAGCGAACGCGCGCGGCGGATCGCCTCGTCGACCACTGCGGAGGTGAATCGCTGTTCGACTTTGTATCGCAGACTGGGGTTCTGGAATGGCGGGATGGCCAGCGTCTTGATATGCTTCGGCAACCCGTCGCGACCAGTCGGCCTGTAACATTCGCGGTAGCCGCTGACCGACAACAGCAGCGCGGCGAAAATTACAGCGCTCAGTGTTCGTTTCATCATAAAGAATCTCCTCCGGGTATGCTGAAGCCAACATCTACGAAACAAACGCCTGTGTCAAGTCGCGCCGATCGTGACGCGGCGGCTGCCGGGCATGGCCGGGAATTGCGCAGCATAATACGGATAGATCGCGGGCGCAGGGTCCGGCTAAGATCACGCTCGGAGGCAAGAGATATGGCAAATACATCGAGCATCAGAATCGTAAACAAGGCGGCTGCGCCTGCCGAAGAAAGATTTTGGCAAGCCATACGGACGCGCGACGCGGACTACGACGGGCTGTTTTATTACGGCGTGCGCACGACCGGCGTCTATTGCCGCCCGTCGTGCGCCTCGCGGCAGCCGAAGCGTGAAAACGTCCTCTTCTTCGCGTTGCCGGAGGCCGCGCGGCAAGCGGGCTTTCGCGCCTGCCTGCGTTGCCGCCCCGACGAAGCGGCCGTCCGCGACCCGCAGGCCGAACTGACGCAAAGCCTTTGCCGCCTGATCGACCAGCATCTGGAAGAGCCGTTGAACATCGCAGGGCTGAGCGAGCGGGTGAAACTGAGCCAGTTCCACCTGCAGCGGCTCTTTAAAAAACTGATGGGCATCACGCCGCGCCAGTACGCCGAGGCCCGCCGCGCCGACCTTTTTAAAACTCGCGTCAAGGCCGGCCGGAGCGTGACCGAAGCGATGTATGAAGCGGGCTACGGCTCCAGCAGCCGGCTTTACGAAAAAGCCGCCGCGCAATTGGGCATGACGCCCGCCACGTACCGTAAAGGAGGAAAAGGAATGAAGATCAATTACACTGTCGCCGAATGCCCGCTCGGATTGCTGCTCGTCGCGGTGACCGACAAAGGTATTTGTTCCGTGACGCTCGGCGACGAGGGCGAAGATTTGACCGGCGGCCTGCGCGCCGAATTCCCGCAAGCTGAAATCGAGCGTGACGAGAAGCGGCTACAGACTCAAGTCCGCGCGCTACTCGCGCATCTGGCGGGCCAGGAGCCGCACCCCGACTTGCCGCTCGACGTGCAGGGGACGGCCTTTCAGAAAAGGGTCTGGGAGGAGTTGCGCCGCATTCCCTACGGCCAGACGGCTTCGTACGGCGAGGTAGCCCGACGCATAGGGCGCCCTTCCGCCACCCGCGCCGTCGCCCGCGCCTGCGCGACCAATCCGGCGGCCCTCGTCACGCCCTGCCATCGCGTCGTTCGCGAAAACGGCGAACTCGGCGGCTATCGCTGGGGCGTCGAGCGCAAACGCCGGTTGCTGGAAAAAGAGAAGTCCGCGTCGCTCAAACGAGCGGCGAAACAATGAAAACATCGGGAGTGGGGAATGGGGAGTAGGAAGTGGGGAATGGGAAATAGATTCCTTGTTCCCCATTCCCGATTCCCCACTCCCCACTCCCAATCTTCACCTGAGGAGGTATTGATGTCTTTGACGAACGCCGCAGAAAAGGTCCGATTCCCGGTCGGAGTCTTTTTGATTGATCCCGCCGTCACTGATGAAAAACGGCGGAGATGGATCGCCGAAATGGCGCAGGCGCCCGCGAACCTGCGCGTCGCGCTGACCGGGTTGAGCGACGATCAGCTCGACACGCATTACCGAGAGGGCGGCTGGACGCTTCGACAAGTAGCGCATCATCTGGCCGACGCGCACATAAATGGCTTCGTACGCTTCAAGCTGGCCCTGACCGAAGACAATCCGCCGATCAAAACTTACGAAGAGACGTTGTGGGCGGACACGATTGACGGGCGCGAAGCGCCGGTCGAATTATCATTGAAGCTCCTCGAAGCCTTACACGAACGCTGGATCATCCTCCTCGATTCACTTCGTGAGTCCGACTTTGCCAAGTGTTTCAGCCATCCACAGCGCGGAGTGATGACGATTGACAAAGCGATCCAGTTGTACGCCTGGCACGGCGTTCATCACACCGCCCACATCACCGGGTTGCGCGAGCGCAAAGGTTGGTAGACGAATGACCGAAGCGGTTTCTCAACTGAAAACCCCGCGACAGCGGGTCACGGCCTGCGATTGGCAGCGACTCGCCACGCGACTGGATGAAGAAGGCTACGCGCTCAGCGCCCCGCTGCTCTCGCCCGCCGAATGCGATGAATTGATCAGCCTTTATGCAAACGCCGGAGCGTTCCGCAGCCGGGTGGTGATGGAGCGGCATAACTTCGGGCGCGGAGAGTATCAATACTTCGCCGCGCCGCTGCCGCCGCTCGTCGCCGAATTGCGCGAGAGTTTCTACCAGCCGCTCGCCCAAATCGCCAATCACTGGATGGAACGGATGAACCAACCGGAACGGTTTCCGCCGACGCTTGCGGAATTCCTGGACGTCTGTCACCGTCGTAAGCAGACCAGACCGACGCCGCTGCTGTTGCGCTACGAAGCGGGCGGTTACAACTGCCTACATCAGGATTTGTACGGCGACGTCGCCTTTCCGTTACAGGCGGCGTGCGTGTTGAATCAGTTCGGGCGCGATTACACGGGCGGCGAATTCCTGCTCAACGAGCAACGCCCTCGCGCCCAGACTCGCGGCGAAGCCATCGCCATCGAACGCGGCCAATTCATCATCTTCCCGAACCGCTACCGGCCCGTACGCGGCGCCCGCGGCGATCATCGCGTGAACATGCGCCACGGCGTCAGCCGTATCCGATCAGGCGAGCGCTATTGCTTAGGGGTGATTTTCCACGACGCTGCTTAGCGGATCTCCGAGTTACCTTTTCGATTTTCAATTGCGTATACGGGAAATTCGCGGCTGAAATTCTTTTATTACAGCGGTTTTCAAATGGATGAATAGCCACAGAGGGCACAGAGAACACGGAGAAATCATTTTGTTCTCTGTGTTCTCTGTGCCCTGCGGTGGCTAACAATCTTCACACATTTGAAAACTGGTATAAACGCCGTATCAAAATTATCGCCCCCTCTTCTGTTAATGGAATGCCTGTCGTCGCGTTATTGCGACGGGAGGCAAAATGCAAAAATACGCGGTTGAAACCTGTGGTCTGACGCGGCGCTTTGGGGCGCGGCTTGCCGTTGATGATTTGAATCTGCTGGCGCCGGAGGGGGGAGTTTACGGCTTTCTGGGGCCGAACGGCGCGGGTAAGACCACCACGATCCGGATGTTGCTGGGACTGATTCGCCCTGACGCAGGCGAAGTTCGTTTGTTCGGCGCCCCCCTGGCCGCCGACCGCCTGTCGCTGATTCGGATGGCAGGCGCGCTGGTCGAGAGCCCCTCACTCTACCCGCATCTGACCGGGCGCGAAAACCTAGAGGTCACCCGGCGGCTGCTGGGCGCGCCTCGCGGACTGATAGACGACGCGCTCGGCGTCGTGAAACTCGCGCAAGACGCGGATCGCCGCGTCCGTGAATACTCGACGGGTATGCGACAACGTCTAGGCCTGGCGCTCGCTCTTTTGAACAAGCCCAGGCTGCTCGTCCTGGACGAACCGACCAATGGTCTGGACCCTGCCGGCATTCACGAGATGCGCGAATTGATCCGCCGCCTGCCCGTGGAGTTCGGGGCCACGGTCTTCCTCTCCAGCCACCTGCTTAGCGAAGTCGAACAGATCGCCGGCCACATCGGCATCATTCACCAGGGCAGGCTTCTTTTTCAGGGCGCGCTGGCCGAACTGCAGGCCCGGCGGCGGGAACATCTGACCGTCGGGGTGAAGCAGTCTGAACAGGCGATGCGCTGCCTGGGCGCCGCCGGCTGGGACGCGCAAAGGCGCGATGACGGGCTGTTGGCAGTCTCCGCCGCGACTCCTGACGCCGCCGCACGGATCAACAGCCTGCTCGTCAGTCAAGGTATGGAAGTCTTCCACATCGCGCTCGCGCAAGCCTCCCTTGAAGACATCTTCCTGACGCTGACCGGCGGCCGAAACGAGACAAGGAGGGCCGCATGATGTCACTCATCCGCGTCCTGCATGCCGAGACGCTGAAGTTGAAACGCACGCTGGCGTTTCGAATGATCTTCGTCGCGCCGTTGCTGGTGGTGGCGCTGCAATTCTTCATCGCTTGGAAGCAACCGCGCCCCGGCGCCGAGTTCAACTTGTGGGACATGGTAGCCAGGACCTCGCTGAGCGTTTGGGCCGTCTTTATGCTGCCGCTGCTCATCACACTGGAGACGGCGCTGATCAACGGCATCGAGCACGGTGAAAAGCAATGGAAACACATCTTCGCCCTGCCCGTCCCGCGCCACGTGGTCTACGCCGCGAAGTTCCTCATCGCTCAAGCCCTGGCCGCGGCAAGCACGCTAATCTTATGCGCGATGACCGTGGTTGTCGGTCTGGCGTTCACCCGCTTGCGGCCCGAATTGCCTTCGGGCGCGATTCCCTTTGTCTGGATTCTGAAACACGCGGCGTTCGTCTGGTTAGCCTCCTGGCTGATCATCGCCATTCACATCTGGGTGAGCGTCCGCTGGCCGGGCTTCGCATTAGCGCTCGGCGCCGGCATCGGCGGAACCTTCTTCGCGATCTTCGCGGCCGGCGCGCGGGTGGGCAAGTACTATCCCTGGCTGCTGCCGGTGAATGTTTTCATGGAGGAGAGATTTACGACGGCGCTGCTGCTGGGCGCCGTCGGCGGGTTGATTGCGGCCGTGATTGGTTGTGTGGAATTCGTCAGGCGTGATGTGGTCTAGCCGGAGTTTTGCGAATCGGCGCTGTGTTTTGTAATGAATTTGTAAATAGCCCATCTACTTTAATGATCACATTTGAGTCGGGGTATAACGCGCGGCTGAATTGAATCCGTTCAGGGGCAAATTATGTTGACGATTGGCGCAAACGCTTATAGACTCGCGCCGTTCGCATTTTTCCCCTTCTTTGACTTACTAGCCCTATGGACTCAACGCAACTTTCCTGGCCCAGTTTGGACGAAGGTTACACTGACGAATTCGGCGTCATTTGTCCCGAAGTCTACCGAGCGGCGGGAGAGTTGTGGCCACAGGCCGAGGGATTCGTTCATTCGAGGCTCCGCGATTGCCCGGCGGGAATGCAGCTGATGCTCAAGGCCGCCGCCACTGTATCGCGCAAGCGCCGGGAACAGCCCGATCAAATCCGCGACCTCAAAGCTTATCTCTGGACCACTTTCAAACATTTTATTTCTGACGAGGTGGAAAAAGAGAACCGCTACCAACCGCTGGAGCCTGAACTACAGCCGGAGAATGGCTACCACCGCATCTCGGAAGCGCTCAACGACCAGATTCTTATCGAGGAAGTGATGGCGCAGATGGACTCGTGGACCCGCAAAGTCTTCGAGTTACGGGTGCTAGGTTATCAATTCGAGGACATCGCGCAAATGTACAAGACGAGTCCCAAACTTCTCCGCAGCAAATTCCACAAAGAAATTAAGAAACTGTCCCACCGGCTCCGCGACTGAAACCCTCAGGCCGATCGCCGGCGCCGCAATTTTTTTTCGCGCGCTGGCGCCTTTTGTCGTTTCATTCCCTCTATAAGTTGTAAGCGGAAATTTTCAGGAAAGAAGACTTGATTACATCGTAAACAAAGGTCTTTGACATTTTTCTGTTCTACATTTTTCTGTTGGGCTAATCTTCAAATGTAGGAAATGCAGGACAGAAAAACAGGATATAGCTTTGTTTACGGATAACTTTTATGAAGCGCCACCCCACACCTAACAATAATCTGGCGCCGCCGCAAAAAGACAATCCGCTAACGCCGAGAGACCTAGACAACCCAGAGAAGTTGATTTTCGCCGCGCAGAAGCATTTTGCGAACGCCTTTCCAAACGAACGGCGAGTAGGGTGCCCCGCGCCCGAGGTGATTTTGTCGGCGCGCGCCGACCGGCCGCCGGGCGACGAGTTACTCGAGCACCTTTTCCGTTGCTCCGAGTGCTTCAACGGATACAGCGCTGCGATGCGTGACCATTACCGGCAAACCGCCGCCGAGGCGGAAGCGGATCGTCGAACGAAATTGATGCGCGCGCTCTTGAAATGGCGCCTGCCGCTGTTGGCCGGCGCGGCCGCGTCACTCTTGCTCGCGGCAAGCCTGTTCAACCAGCAGCGCCGGCAGACAGAGTCGCCGCAATCTATTCAAGTACGTTCTCAGCCTGCGCCAGTGGCGTCAGCGGAAAATCCGCTGACGCCAGTGCCCCCGGCGTCAAATGCGGGGCAACCTCCCGACCCCACACAGGAGAAGCCGCGCCCGGCGGAGTTGCTCGCGATCAACCTGAACCTCAACCGGTACAGGGCGCTCGGAGATATCACCCGCGGCGGTTCGCGGCGGGAAGAAGAGAAAAAAATCAAACTGCCGCCGCTGCGCGCGCTTTTGAAACTGCGATTACGTCGAGGGAGTGAAGCAGGGCTTTACAAAATCAGCGTGGTCGATCCGAACAGTAACCGGTTGACCGGAGCCAGGGCGCGCAGCCGAAACGGGAAGTCGCTTGACGCCGTTCTAGATCTGCGGCGGGCGGCCCGAACGGCGCATCGATTGCGCGTCGAGCGCGGCGACGACCTGAACGAATACCTTATTGAAATCACGAAACGCTAATGACGCAATCCCCCTGGATCAGCCGACAGGTCAAGTGGGTGGCCTGTTGGCTCATTTTCGCTACCCTTATTACTCCGCCGCATCATGCGAACGCCGGGCAGGACCTGCTACGTTTGGAACTGGGGCAGCCCATAGAGAGGATGATCGGCGGGGGAGAAACACAGCAGTATAGAATCACGCTCAGCCCCGGCCAATACCTGGGCGTCGCAATCGCTCAGCAAGGCAGCGACGTAATCGTAACAGTCCTGGATCCGACGGCCCGCAAAATCGCGCGGATCGATCGTCCCAACGGCGCGTACGGCATGGAAGACGTTTCGGTGATCGCCGAAGCGGCGGGTGATTACACGATTGAATTGAGGACCGCGTCCAAGTTCTCGGCGCCCGCAAAATACCTTATAACCGGGACCGCGCTGCGAGAGGCGACGGAGGAAGACAGGCGGCGCGTCGCGGGCGGA
>DATCXQ010000341.1:0-14248 GCA_036565725.1 Blastocatellia bacterium | reverse complement strand
ATCTATCACGGCTTGACCGCATCGATGAACAAACGTTTCAGCCGCCGCTACCAGGTGATCGGGTCTTATACTTTTAGCAAAACGATCAGCGACACAAACGACCTCACCTTCGATCAAGGTCCACAAGACCCGACCAACGCTCGCGCCGATCGTAGTCTCTCGTCCTTTGACGTGCGTCATCGGCTATCGCTTGCGGCGATCGTCGAAAGTCCGTATTTTTACCTGTCGCCGATCATGACGGCGCGCAGCGGCTTCCCCTTCGACATCCGGACGGGATATGACGTCAACCTCGACACCGTCAATAACGACCGCCCGTTCGCAGTAGGACGCAACACGGGCATCGGGCCGGGGTTCTTCGCCGTTGATCTTAGGGTGGGACGGCGAATCCGCTTCAAAGCGGACAACCCGCTCTCGCTCGAACTCATCTTCGACGCTTTCAATCTCTTCAACCGGAACAACTTCAAGGATGTGAATAACGTGGCCGGCGCGCTCTTCCTCAATCAGTTGGGGATTACGGATGTCCGCGTCAGAGGCGATTCGAAGATTCCGGGAAGCCAGTTCTCCGGATTCACCTCGGCCTATGAACCGCGCATTTTTCAGCTCGCGGCGAAGTTCAGCTTCTAAATCGAAACTCGCTACTTTAGGAGGACAGCCATGCCACAGAGACACGGAGACACAGAGAGAAGAAGAGAGGAGGGGACAAGGAGAAGCGGAGATAAGAAGAGGGAGAAATCAAATCTCCCTCCCTCTACGTTCCGCCTTCTCCCCTTCTCCCTGTCTCCTTGTCTCCTTGTCTTCCTATCCTTGTCTCTGTGTCTCTGTGGCTCCGTGGCTGGTCAGACAGAATCGTTCGAGAAGCAGGCGTTGTCTTCGGCGCAAGAGATGCCCGCTTCCAACCTCGATGCGGGATTGCCCGTCCGTCCCTTTGCAAGCTGGTTCGGCCAGATCGTCGGCCCGAAGGCCGGGGTGGTCTGGCAACTGACTGAGTGTGGTGAAAAGATCGCCGCTCCGGGTCAGATGGGGCAAGACCTGCCCGCATGCGCGGAAGTAAACGCCATCCTGCCAGACGGGCGCAAGGTCTTCGTTGCAATCAGTATCGGGACATTCAAAAAAGGGCTGGCCGAGAAGCCGGCTTTTTTCCACGCAGTAATTGAAAAGAATGAACAGTTCTATCAGGTCCTCCGGTTGAGCGACCTGCCGGAGAGGTTGCGCGCGCCGGACCGCCCTCCTGCGACAAAAGCGAAAAATCGAATCGTTAATCTGCCAGTGATAAAAGCAGATTCGTCGCGGATCGCCGCTCCTTTTCACAATTTGTTGCCACTATCTTCAATCGTTCCGACTACGACTGGCGACTCGATCCCTGTAGAGACGCCACCACCGCCGCCGTCCTTGCGGCAGTCTGTGGAGAATGTTTCAGAAAGTGTGTTGCAGGACCGCGTCATTACCATGGTCAAACCGGTCTACCCGCCAAGCGCAAAGTTAATTAACGCCACCGGGACAGTCGTGGTGCAGGTTACCATCTCGCAAGGAGGGCTTGTAGTTGAGGCCGAGGCCATCAATGGCCACTTCGCGCTGCGAAACGCAGCCGTAGAGGCGGCGCGCAAGTGGGTTTTCAAACCAGTGATCTTCAACGGCGCTCCGGTCAGAGTGAAGAGCGTCTTGACCTTCGTCTTCGCTCCCGGCGCAAGATAGATTGAGATAAATGCCCAAACTATGAATCCAAAGATTAGACTGATAACCTTCAACGCCAGTGTGATTCTGAAGGCGATCGCTTCACTAAGCCTCCTCCTTCATTGCCTGAGCTTTCCAGCAATGGGACAGACGGCGCCATCAACCAAATCCGGGGAAATTTACGCCGGAATCGAACTCACCTCTGAAGGGGCCAGGGCGATTGCGCTTAGCGTCTCCATAAACGAAGAAGAGACTGGTCTCAAACTGGTCTATTCGGAGACTATCTCCCTTGCGCTGGGACGCGCCGGCAACGGACAGTTCGCTCCGCAAGCCATCGAGAAAGCCGTCCAGACCGTCTTAAAGCTGATGACCCGATTGAGACAGCAGTTCCAGACGCCGCCTGAACGCGTCTTCCTCATCGGCAGTAGCGGACTGGGAGCTGACCATCCGGAAGGCCTGGTCAACGCCATCCGCAAGACGACCGGCAAAACGCTCGTCTTCCTCGACGTCGAGACTGAGGTCCAACTGAGCATTGTCGGGACGATTTCGCGGCTGGGTAAAGTTGGCGACACCCAGATTGATAACCGCAATTCTTCCGCGCTGATCGAGATCAATATCGACAGCGTAAAAGGCGGCTACCAGTTGCTGAAGTATTCGCCGTCCGCTCCGCCGAGCTATGATTTCGTCACGATGAGCATTTCTTACGGCGCGATGGGCCTCGCCAGCGCAGAATCGCTCTGGCAGGCTTTGCGCAGAGAACGGGATGGCAAGCCCGGCTTGGTCAATCGCAAACGCGTTTACCTGACGGGCAGCGTCCCCTGTGCAATGGCGACGTTGCTTTACCCGGAAGACCAGCAACCATTCGTTCCGCTGACGACCGAAGTGATCGAGTGGTTCGACAGGAAAGTGGCGCGCGCCCCGCAAGAAGTTCTCAATCCTAACCTGTCATTCATTCGGGACCGGGACTTGCGCCAGAAAGCCGAATCGGAGCTGCGGGCGGTGAAAAACGCCTTTACTCCCCAGCAACTCGCAGCCGGGGTCGCAGCCGTCAGAGCCGTCGCGAGCGAGTTCAAATGGCAAGGTAAACAGATCTGGTTCACGCGGTTCGGACATTTAGGCCTGCTCCTGAGCTATGTCCGCCTCCAGGCGGAAAAATAGGGCATTGAGTTATGGCGCCGCGTGGTTTATGATGCCCGCGTAGTTATTGATTTCTTTCATTACTGACCGAAAACCGATGAACCGCAAGGCGAGCATGAATAATTATGCCATCACTGACACGCGCTGTTGTTGTTGCTTCTAACAGCGCGCCCGCGTCTTTGCTCGACCTCATCGGAAACACGCCGCTAATCAAGCTTGCAAATCTGGTTGAGAATCCGCGCGTCGAAATTTACGGCAAAGCGGAGTGGGCGAATCCGGGAGGTTCGGTCAAAGACCGGCCCGCGCTGAACATGATCCTCGAAGGCGAGCGCTCGGGCGCGCTCACCCGCGATAAGACCATCATTGACGCGACGAGCGGCAACACGGGCATCGCCTACGCGATGATCGCCGCCGCGCGCGGTTACCGCGTCAAACTCTGTCTGCCGAAGAACGCGAGCGAAGAGCGCAAGCGGATTCTGGAGGCTTACGGCGTGGAGCTTGTGCTGACCGACCCGCTCGCCGGATCGGACGGCGCGATCCTGGCCGTGCGCGAAATCGTGGCCGCCGACCCCGATAAATATTTCTACCCCGACCAGTACAACAACCCGGCCAACTGGCGCGCCCATTACGAAACAACGGGGGTCGAGATATTCGAACAGACCGGAGGGCGCATCACTCATTTCGTCGCGGGACTCGGCACGAGCGGGACTTTCGTCGGGGCGGGCCGCCGGTTGCGCGAACTCAAACCCGAAGTCAAACTGATCTCGATGCAGCCCGACTCCCCGTTCCACGGACTCGAAGGATTGAAGCATATGGAGACGGCCATCGTGCCGGGAATCTACGAACCGTCGCTCGCGGATGAAGAGGTCGAAGTCGGCACGGAGGAGGCGCACGCGATGGTCAAACGACTGGCGCGGCGCGAGGGCTGGTTCGTCGGGATTTCGTCCGCGGCGAACGTCGTCGCGGCGATGCGGGTCGCCGAAGGCATTGACGAGGGAGTGATCGTCACTATCCTGGCCGACGACGCAAGCAAATATTTGAGCGAGAAATTCTGGGATGAGGAATGAGCGTTAAACTGACACTTGAACAATTCGAACAGATCAAACGCCATGGCGAGCGAACCTTCCCTGAAGAATGCGGCGGTTTGCTGTTGGGCGTGGTCGAGGACGGCGCACGGGTCATCCGCGAGGTATTGCCGCTCGAAAACATACGTCAGGATTCGCGCCACAACCGCGTGGAGCTCGACCCCCGCGATTACCTGCGAGCCGAACGTGAAGCTGCCAGGCGCGATTTGGGCGTCTGGGGCTATTACCATTCGCACCCGAATCATCCCGCGATACCTTCGGGTTTCGACCTGGAACATGCGCCATTCATCGAATGGTCATACCTGATAGTCGCGGTGCGGGACGGCCAAGCCGAAGAAGTGCGCGCCTGGACGGTGCGCGAAGACCGTTCGCAATTTGACGAAGATATTTTGACTATTGAACATTGAGGAGAAAACGTCATGCCATCCATTTCAATTCCTACGGCTTTGCGCCAATACGCCGGCGCCCAGGCGTCGGCGCCGGTCGAAGCCACGACTGTCGGCGAAGCGCTCGATAAACTGACCGCGCAATTTCCAGACCTGCGTAAACACCTCTTCGACGCAAACGGCAAGCTGCGCAGCTTCGTCAACGTCTATGTCAACGACGAAGACATCCGCTACCTGCAAAAAGAAGACACCGCGATCAAAGAGAAAGACGAGATCAGCATCGTCCCTTCAATAGCGGGCGGTTCGACCCCGGCGGTCGAAGAGGCTCTCGAAGGAAGAAGCGCCGAATTGCCTGAGTTGAATAAAGACGAGTTGGCCCGCTACAACCGCCACCTGATCCTGCCCGAAGTCGGATTGGAAGGTCAGCGCAAACTGAAAGCGGCGAGCGCGCTTTTGATCGGCGCGGGCGGACTGGGTTCGCCGCTGGGTTTGTATCTGGCCGCGGCGGGCGTCGGGCGATTGGGTTTGGTTGATTTCGATGTCGTCGATCACAGCAATCTGCAGCGACAGATTCTGCATGGCACTAAAGACATCGGACGCAAGAAGCTGCAATCGGCCAAAGACCGTCTGGCCGACATCAATCCGCACGTGCAGATCGACACTTACGAGATTGCGCTCAGATCGGAGAACGCGCTCGGCATCGTCAAGGACTACGACATTATCATCGACGGCACAGACAATTTTCAGACGCGGTATCTGGCCAATGACGCCAGCGTGTTGCTTGGCAAACCCAATGTTTACGGCTCGATCTTCAGGTTTGAAGGTCAGGCCTCTGTCTTCTACCCGAAGTCCGACGGGCCGTGCTATCGATGCTTGTATCCCGAACCGCCTCCTCCCGGATTGGTTCCGTCCTGCGCGGAAGGCGGAGTGCTGGGCATTTTGCCCGGCGTCATCGGCGTGATTCAGGCCACCGAGGCGATCAAGCTTATCCTCGGCGAGGGCGAGCCGCTGATTGGGCGACTGCTGCTCTTCGACGCGTTGAAAATGAGGTTCCGCGAGCTCAAGCTGCGGCGCAATCCTGAATGCCCCCTATGCGGCGACAACCCGACAATCAAACAGTTGATCGATTACGATCAGTTCTGCGGCGTCGCTCCGCAACCTGCGGCGGCCGAGGTTTCGGATTGGGAGATCACTCCGCTTCAGCTCAAGCAGCTATTGGACAGCGGCCAGCGAGTGACGATCATTGACGTGCGCGAACCGCACGAGTGGCAAATCGCGAATCTGGAAAGCTTTGGCTCGCGTCTGATTCCGCTCGGCCAATTCCCCGGACGCATCAACGAACTCAATCCTGAAGAAGAGATCGTCGTGCATTGCAAGATGGGTGGCCGCAGCGCGAAGGCCTACGATGCGATGAAGAAGGCGGGGTTCACGAAGATCAAAAACCTGAAAGGCGGCATCCTGGCCTGGGCCGATCAGGTGGATCGCACGATGACGAAGTATTGAAAGCGAATGGCAGACCTGCGGGCGCATAATATGAAGCGACACGCAGATCTGCCATTGATGATGGAGCGTCGTCCGCCCCTTAGAGCGGATTTCATATCAGCGCACGGGTTAATAGAACGCTGATGACACGGATAGAGCGGATTGACGCTGAACTTTTTGGTTTTATCCGCGATGATCCGCGCTCGTCCGCGTCATCCGCTTTCTATTTATGCGTTCTTTGGTCCGGTAAGACAGTCGCTAACCAAGAGACCAGCCTGCTCGAACGCAAAATACAGGTTTTAGCTCGGCCGAACGAAAGATGAGCCGTTGATAGCCATCAGGACCTGGAACCATCTCGACCTTCAGAGAGCTCGTATCGTAGCGTAGATTCAATGAGCCCTCGGGAAGGCCATCGAAAATCACGTCTCCTCTCTGAAGCCTTGATCGAATGCAGCTAATAAGTTGGCCTGACCTGGGACCGATGTATGATGTGGGAGTGGGTATAGTTGCGATATTCCGCTTTAACTGCGGCGCGTTCGCCGTGGGCTTACTCTCGCCCTTCGCCACGCCGGACCAGGCCGCCGATGTCTCTGACTGCGTCCAAATACCATTGACTAGGCCGTTGAGAGAGTCCAAATATCGTAAGATGTCCGTCGAATATTCATCGTAACGCATCGTCCTATCGGACTCGATCTTGGAACGAATTCGCTCACTCAGGGCATTCGATACAGCGACGGCGTCCTTGGCGGCTGACGAATCCCCATTTATTAGGAATTGAATCACGAGGGCGCGAATCTGATCTACCGCAGGCTCTTCTTTGAAAGGGGCCAATCGGGACCGAGCAAAAAAAATATGTTCCTGGTAGTTCTGTATGCTACTTTGCAGCGCCTTTACAGATTCTTCAGCGGTCATCCCGACGCTCCCGCCGAAATGGGTTTTCCAATGGTCTTTCCGACCGGTGAGATGATCTAAAAAATTCTTCGATCCACTCTCCCAAGGGCCTGTCACTTCCCGTCCCAAACTGGTATGGCTGCGAGCAATCCGCACAGCCCTCGCCAATTTATCCGCGCCGACATCCTTTATGAGATTGGAGACCCAGGCTGCGGCTTCTTCCAGTGAGTACGAGCCGCCAGTGGCTACCAGCCAAAACCTGGCGTATGCTGCGGGGTCCGAATTTGGCCTCAGAAGCGGGCTATTCGGATTGACGAGTATAAACTCAGCCAGGTCTCGTCTGGCCTTGTACTCGAGAAACAAAGGCAGCGTCTCCACCAGGGCTGCCTCTCGATCATTTGTGCGTCCGACAGCGCCCACGAAAGCCGAGACCCATTCTTCAAATTGAGGGGCTGCAATTGAAAAAATCCCCCCGTCTAAATCCAGATAAGACGAACTCTTCATTATTGTGTTGATTACGAAATTTAGATTCGCGCTCCCTGGATTGTGTTGAGACAGCAAAAAACTCCCAATCAAGAACGCAATGTCTTTGTCAAAAAGCGCCTGGGCATATTCCTTTTCGATGGTATTCAGTTCAGCGCCATTCGGGTACTGCGTCCAGTAAAGCTCCCTTGATTTGACGAGTCGGTCGGAGAGTTCCCCGATATACTGGTTTTGCTCCCCAAAGGCGAGTACCAGTTTTCCAAAATTTTCGGCGGCGGCCATCATATGACCTTTCAACATCGTTCCGAGCGAAGGGCAGAGAGAGGGGACGCCCGGGAACATTACGCCCATAGCGCCGCCTATGGGTGATTCAGGCCTCTCACCAGATTTAGGGCGCCCATGGCCTGTGTTTATGTTTTCCGACGCCATCGTCGCGCCCGATATTCCGGCGCCTCCGGACAAAGTCTGGAGGTCGCGGTTTTGAAGTTTGACGGGAACCGCTCCGGCGGGAATCACCTCCAAAACGCCTTTCACAAAAAGCTCGCAAAGCGCCTCTCTTGGCTTTTTCTCCAAAATGTATATCTGACCGCCCCTTTGCTGTGTAATAGCAAAGCAGCGCCTCTTGCCTAGCATGGAATCGAAATAGCTCCAGTGATTGTCTTCATACTCGATCTCGATCGCCTGTACACTGTTTCCGCGTATTTCCGTCAGTTGGTTCTCTTTGAACTCGCGATAGATTACCTCTCCTGTAAAACGAGCGGCGGGATTTTGAACAGATTCTGAGAAGGATCGAACCCGCACCCATTTACCGACGAGGAACTCTTTAGGTTTTAGTATTTTCCCCATGCCCTCGGCGCTTCTGCCGACGCAAATCAATTTGCCATGCGAAGGAACCGCACGGGGGCGCCCGCTACCCGATCCTCTACTTATCTGCGCCAGCGTGTCGAAACTGAAAGCCGTTAGCAGGACGAAAAACGAAATAGCGCTGAATTTTTTCATGGAATTTTCCTTTCAAAAACGATGAGGGAAACCTTTTGTATGGCTACCAAGACTATTCTGAACTAGGGGAGGATGGCCTAGGCAGTATGTCTTGGGCAATTGTTTAATTGATCAGCAGCCACTTCTGGGGTGACAGCCATGCGCTATGTGGGAATTATTACAACACGTGCGGTTCTTGACCCGATTGGTTTTCACTTCAGGCTTCGGGGTTTTCTACCGTTTATTTTTTGAAAACGGCCGGCTTCACAAAGATCAAGAGCCTGAGGGGCGGCATTATGGCATGAGTGAATAATGTTGATCTGTCGTTGCCAAAATATTGAATTTGGCAGTATGCAGGGACTCTGGGATTGCCCAGCAATTCCCGGTTTGGCCAGATCGAAAGGGGTTAGAGCCCCCACTGCCCTTAAGTCCTTTCATTCAGTTCAAACCGAGAATTGAGGGAGTTGCATTCTGTTCAATTGAACAGTGAACAGGGCATAATCAGGTTGCCCGTTCACCTCATAAAGCGCAATCGGCCGTCAAAACAGCTCACAATTCCGGAAATATTTCTGTCGGGAAGTTTCTGGAGGAAGCTGGGCGAAGCGGTGGAAAAGCGTAGGATTCAAGATCTTGCCATTAACCAAACTTTTGCACAAAGCGCGTATGTTGATCTTAGCCCGCGATAGCGGGCTGAAAATGTGAACATCCATGCGAAGCGCCGTTGACGAGAGCGGCAGGCCGAACAACTTCTACTTGATTCGTGTCCGCGCTTTGGCCTCGCTGAACGCCCGCCACAGTCGCGCCGTCCGGTCCCAACTTCCACTCGCCAGTGTTTGCCCGTCAGGCGAAAACGCGACCGACCAGACCTCATCCTTGTGGTCTTCGAGCGTGAGCAATTCCTGCCCCGTCTCGGCGTTCCAGAGCTTGATCGTGTGATCGTTGCTGGCCGTGGCTATGCGCTTCTCGTCGGGCGAGAAGACGGCTTCAAAGACTTCGTTCGAGTGGCCATCGAAAGTGAGCAGCGTCCGTTTTGTCGTCAGGTCCCACAACCGCGCAGTGTTATCCGCGCTGCCCGAGAGCCGCCGCTTGCCATCGCGCGAAAAATTGACCGACCAGATCCAGTTGGCGTGTCCCGCGAGCGTCGCCACATCCCGCCCCGTCGCGACATCCCAGAGCTTAATTGTCCTGTCCACGCTGCCTGAAGCGAGCGTGCGACCGTCGGGCGAGAATGCGACCGACCAGACTTCCCTGCCATGCCTCGCGAGTGTACGCAGTTCCCGGCCCGTGGCAGCATCCCAGGTTTGATTGTGTGGTCATCGCTGCCCGTCGCCAGCGTCCGCCCGTCAGGCGAAAAGGCGACGGAATGAATCTGGTGGTTGTGGCCGGTGAGCGTCTGAAGCAGCCTTCCCGCGCTCACATCCCAGACGCGCGCCGTCCGATCATCACCTGACGAAGCGATCAGCTTGCCGTCCGGCGAAAAAACGACGCAGAAGACCTGCTTCGTGTGGCCTTCGAGAGTGGCGAGCAAACGGCCCGTCGCTACTTCCCAAATCTTGATCGTGCGGTCTTCGCTCGCTGTGGCGAGCAGGCGCCCGTCGGGCGAGAAGGCGACGGAGAAAACGTTACCTCGATGGCCAATGAGACTGTCGGGCGTCAGCGCCTCGGCCACGTCCCAAAGTTTCACCGAATCGGCGCTGGTGGAAATCAACCGCCTGCCGTCATGCGCCAGCACCCGCCTCATCTGGAGGCGACAAGCCATAAATTTTGCGAAAGGGACTGTCGTCTTATAGTCACAACAGCGGAATTTCGCATCGGCGAGTCTTTGAGCCAATCCTCTCTCAACATCCCTTTTATTCGTGAAACACCTGTAACACACTAGAAACGGCTCGTCACAGTGCTGGAACACTTTGACGAGCCTGACCAATGCAACATCACGATAGAGGCGTGACCCGCAATGGCTGACCGGATTGTAATCAAGAAGAACTTCAAATACAGGCTCTACCCAAACGCCGTTCAAATTCTCGCGCTGGATGGCCAGTTGGCCGAAGCCTGCCGCCTCTACAACGCCGCCGTTCAAGAGCGTCGCGACGCTTATCGCATCTCTCACGCATCGATCAACTATTGCGACCAGGCCAATCAGTTGAAAGAGATCCTCGCCGCGGGCGATTTGGCTCTTGCCAACTTCTCTTGTTGTCAGGACGTATTGCGCCGCGTTGATAAGGCTTTCAATGCGTTCTTTGGTCGCATACAGAATGGTCAGAAGCCCGGCTATCCTCGATTCCGCCCCGTCAATCGCTATGACAGCATCACCTTCCCCAGCTACGGCGACGGATGCAAAATGCTCGACAACAGCAAATTGAGATTGCAGGGCATAGGCGCCGTTAAAATCAAACTGCATCGGCCAATCGAAGGCAAAATCAAAACCATCACCGTCAAGCGAGAGGCCGGAAGGTGGTATGCGGTGTTCAGCGTCGAATGTGAGCCGAAACCTTTGCCTGCTTCGGCCGAAAAAGTCGGTCTTGATGTGGGTCTTACGGCCTTCGCCACTCTGTCGGATGGAACTGAAATTGAAAACCCCAGATACTACGAAGAAGCCCAAGCCAGACTTCGACGAGCGCAGCGTAAGGTTGCTCGCCGTAAACGCGGTAGTAATAACCGAAAAAAAGCAGTTCGAGACTTGCAGCGCGCACACGCGCATGTGCATAGCCAGCGCGCAGACTTCGCGCATAAGGTGGCGCGAGCGCTGGTCGCGCTTTTCGGCCTGATAGCCGTTGAACAATTGAACATAAAGGGCATGGCGGCTGGAATGCTTGCCAAGTCTGTTAATGACGCCGGGTGGGCGTCTTTCATCACAAAGCTCACGTACAAAGCGGCGGAGGCTGGTCGTGAGCTGGTGAAAGTGCCCGCCAATGGGACATCGCAGCGATGCGTGTGTGGAGCGCCGAATCCGAAGACACTGAGCCAGCGATGGCATTATTGTGAGAGTTGCGGATTGTCGGTTCCACGTGATCATGCGTCTGCTTTAGAAATCCTGAGGCTCGGACTGAGCCTGTTAGGCGGAACGTGGCCCACTTAGGGCGAGCGTGCCTAACGAAGCCGCCTTGCTTTAAATGGCGGAGTAGTCACTTCTTCAGGGTGGCGGCAGATGCGCCGCATCCTGGCTGATTACGGACGAGCGGCGAGGGCGGAGAAGCGCGGCGGCCATCTGGCCAAGCTATCTTTTAGCGAGGCGCGGGGCTTCGTCTGGCAGCGGCCCGAAGACCTGCTGGCGCTGGAGGAAGCGCTCAGCCGGCTGGAGCAAATTTCGCGGCGCGCCGGCGAGATTGTGGAACTGCGATTTTTGTGCGGGTTTACTGAAAAGGAAGCCGCCGAGGCTCTCGACATTTCGGTCGCGACGCTTAAACGCGATTGGGCGTTCGCCAAAGGTTTCATCCTCCGCCAGTTGACCGGCGAAAAGTCGGAGACGAAGTTCGCTGGTTGCTGATGTCAGTAAATCACGAAATCGGGCAAAGAAGAGCGTTTGTCATTGTTCATCGTTCATCGTTCATTGTTCATTTGTCATTGGTCCGGAAATCGCCCGATGAACATTGGGCATTGATTCGAGATCTCCTCCGGCAATGGCCAATATCAAATGACAAATGAACAATGGCAAATGGAACTCCTCGTCTATTTCGCGATTTACTGAATGTTTATTATGCGATGTCCCCGTCCTCTGGCGCCGCCGGCGAACCGCCGGAGATTACCCTTGCCCAGCCCCACCGTGTATAATCTCCTTTTTAATCCAACCCAACATCACCGGAGGCATAATCCTTAGATGACCAACAGCGTTAAACGTGTCGGTCTCGCCTATTCGGGCGGACTCGACACCTCGATCATCATTCCCTGGCTGAAAGAGAACTATAATTGTGAAGTCGTCGCGATCGCGGCGGACGTCGGGCAGGGCGAAGAGCTGGCCGGCCTGAAAGAGAAGGCCATCGCCACGGGCGCGTCTGAAATCTACATCGAAGACCTGCGCCACGAATTCGTCACCAAATACATTTGGCCCACGCTGCGCGCTGGCGCCGTCTATGAACACAAATACCTGCTCGGCACCTCTTTCGCCCGGCCCGTCATCGCCAAGCGCCAGGTCGAGATCGCCAGGCAGACCGGCTGCGACGCGCTCTCACACGGATGTACCGGCAAAGGTAACGACCAGGTCCGCTTCGAATTGACATTCCAAGCCCTTGCGCCTGAACTGGCGGTGATCGCCCCCTGGCGCGAATGGGACATAGTTTCGCGCGAGGACGCGATCGATTACGCCAACGAGCGGCAGATTCCGATCACGGCCAGCCGCGAGAAAATTTACAGCCACGACCGTAACATCTGGCACCTCTCGCACGAAGGGGGAATCCTCGAAGACCCCGCGAATGAACCTGAAGAGGCGATGTTCGAATTGACCGTCTCGCCCGAAGAAGCGCCCGCCGAACCGGAATACGTCGAGATCGGTTTTGAAAAAGGCGCGCCAATAAAAGTCAACGGCGAGCATCTCGACCCCGTCCCACTGATCGAGACATTGAACGAGATCGGCGGGCGCAACGGCTGCGGCCGCGTCGACCTGGTGGAGAACCGCCTGGTCGGAATGAAATCGCGCGGCGTCTATGAGACTCCGGGCGGGACTTTGCTGCTCGCGGCGTTGCGCGAACTCGAATCGCTCTGCCTCGACCGCGAGTCGGCGCATTATAAAGAGGTCGTCGCGCACAAGTACGCCGAAATGGTCTATTTCGGCCAATGGTTCACGCCTCTGCGCGAAGCGCTCGACGCTTTCGTCAACAGCCTGATGGCGCCCGTGAGCGGCGACGTGAGATTGAAACTCTACAAAGGCAACGTCATCGTCGCGGGGCGCACATCACCGAATACGCTTTATCGCCCCGACCTCGCTTCGTTCACGATGGGCGCAAGCTACGATCAAAAGGACGCCGCCGGATTTATCAACATTTTCGGATTGCCATTGAAGGTTAAGGCTCTTACTCAGCAGTGACCATTACCGCAGGCGGAGCGAGCGTCGGATACTTTCGCTCGCTTCGCTTCCTCATCCACCATGTACCAGGAAAGGATATTAAATGCTTCGATTCAAATCCCTCACTAATTCGCCCCGGGCGATTCTTTCTCTCGCGCTCATCCTGACCGCGACATTTGTCGCCGCGTGCGGTGGGGCAAGCCCGAATTCCACATCATCTTCGTCGTCCCCCGCTTCGTCGTCCTCCGCGCCCGGCGGCAAAGAATTCGAAGGCCAGATCACGTCCAAGATGTTCTTAGGCGACAAGACGATGGAAACCCGGTACGCGATCAAGGGAGCCCGCAATCGTATTGAAACGCATTTCCCGCAGGACAGAGCAGAGGCTCGCCTTATGCAAGCAAGCGTTACATTGATGGATCTCTCTTCCGGCACGATGACCATGCTCTTTCCGCAAACCAAAACCTACTTGACCATGAACGGGGGCGAAATGGCCGAAGAAATGACCAAAGGCGCCGGAAAAGACTCCTCGTTCGATTTTCCCAAAGTGACTTCGACCGGCAAGACCGAAACCATCGCCGGCATCACCTGCGAGCATTGGCTGATCGGTGATAAAATGGACGCCTGCATGGCGAAAGGGTTGGGATATTTCGGCGGCGGGGGATCAAACAGCATTCTCGACAAGCTCAAAAATCTCGCCCTGCGCGAGAAAATCAAAGCGCAGCTCGACACTAACCCCGAATTCGCCAAATTCATCGAAGGCGGCGCGTTCCCGCTCAAGATGTCTCAGATCGAAAACGGCCAGTCGAAGGCATTTATGGAAGTGACCAACATCGAGCGAAAATCGCTGGACGATTCGCTCTTCAATGTGCCGGCGGACTATAAGAAATCGGAGATTCCGGGAATGCCGGGAATGCCGGGAGCCAAGCGGTAGCTTGGAATCGAACGATGACTTTCTGCTCCACGACATAAACCACGCTCGACGCGCCCTAGCGCGTCGCCGATTTCGCGCTAGGGCTGAGCGAGCGCTATAAGGCCCATCTCGCGCCGCTTACTATTGAAATTACACCAACGGGATCATCAAAATGAACCGACGAAAATTCATTCAGCAAACTACTCTTGTCGCCGCCGCGACCGCGGCC
>DATCXQ010000309.1:0-3050 GCA_036565725.1 Blastocatellia bacterium | reverse complement strand
GACGGTAGCCGTAATCCGCGGGCAGTTGTCCGGCGCTCGTGAAATCGCCGTACACCACCGTGCCCGGCGAAGCCCGGTGAACGAAGGGCGCGTCGTCAAAAGGCTTGTACGACAGCGTGCAGGGGAAAGCCGGCGTGCCCGCCGTGATCACTTCTTCGACCACGACGCCCGCCCCGTTCAACGCCTCGACGATCCGCATCAATTGATCGTATCCCTGATGCGCCATCACCTCGCGCATAGCCAGGTCTTCGTACTTGCCCATGTGGCCGTCGTAATAATGCAGCCCGCGAAAAATCAGGCCCGCCTCTTCGATCTCGCGCGCCAGATTCACGACCTCCGAGACGCGATCGTGTTCGAGGCCCGTGCGATCCATCCCGCCGTTGAGATCGATGAACAGTCCGATATCGCCCCCGACCCACGATTCGACCTGATCGGCGTTTTCGACCAGGGCCGAGACGCGTTTGCCTGGCATGGCTCGGGTGAGTTCACGCACGCGGCGCGCGTTCGCCCCGACCATCGGATAAGCGACCAGGAGGTCCACGGCGCCGGCTTCGGCGGCGGTTTGCATCTCCAACGTCGTGGCGCATTTGACGCTCGTGACGCCGCGCTCGGCCAGGCGGCGCATGACAAATCCGAGTTTCGAAGTTTTGACGTGCGGACGCCATCGGTCGGCGTCGCCGCCCATCGCGCGTAAGGTCGCCTCGATGTTCGCGTCGACAATTTCAGGGTAGATCGCCAGCGCCGGCGTCATAACCGATTCGACGCCGGCGATGCGATAAGGCTCGTCGGAAAAAATCTCTGAGACGGCATGTTTGGTCGCGGTCATGTTTATCCTCTCTTCAAACAAATCCATCCACCAAGCCACACGAAGAAAAACGAAGTGTTTTGAAGACCCTTCGCGCGACTTCGTGTGACTTCGTGGATTCAATTGATCAACTTCGGTCCGTCTGATTCATCTAGCTCCAACGACGGCTCTTCTTCGTCCACGCTCCAGATCTCGAACAGCGCCCGCGGGATTTCGGTGATGAAGCGTGACGGGCGCTGCAATACTGTTTGCCGCGCGCGGTCATTTTCTATGAGCGGATAACAGACGTACAACTCATCTTTCGCCCGCGTCAACGCCACGTAAAACAGCCGCCGCTCTTCCTCCTCGCCTTCGGCGTCGCGCAGGCTTCGCGCCGAAGGGAAGCGCCCGTCGGCGGCCCAGATCAGAAAGACCACCCGCCATTCCAGGCCCTTCGCCTGATGGATTGACGAAAGCGTCAGGCGTTCATCCCCGTCGCCGCCCATCACCACGTCTTCGCCGGTCGGCGCTCTGGGCGGCGCGAACCTCTCGGTATTGATTAAGGCGAGCTCGCTCAAGAATGCGTCAGTCGTTTCAAACCGTTCGGCGAATTTGGCCAACTGGCGCAAATCTTCTTCGCGAGCTTCAGCGTTCTCGTAGTTGGCTTGCAGGTATTCGATGTAACCGCGCTCCAGAATCATCTCGATCTGTTTCGCGGGATTGTGGATCGTTTCGGGCGCGGTCAGATTGTTGATCAGTTCGGCGAATTCGCGCCAGCCCGCAGCCGCGCCTTTCGGCAGGTCCCCGGCGAATTCGCCGGCGCGGACGAGCGCCAGCGGCTCAGGCGCGCAGGCCAGCCGTTCCCACACGCGGGACGCGGTCGCATTGCCGATCTTCGGAATCAGCTTCAAGACCCGCTTCCACGCCGTCTCGTCTCGCGGATTGACGATCAACCGCAGATACGCCGTCACGTCTTTGATGTGCGCCTGCTCGAAAAACCGCACGCCGGAGCGCACTTCGTAAGGGATGCCGCGCCGCGTCAGCTCCAACTGCAATTCGAGCGCATGAAAATGCGAACGGTAGAGCGCCGCGATCTCATCGAGCGGCGTGTTCTGGTCGCGCAATTCCAACACGCGCGCGGCCACGAACGCGGCCTGCTGTTCGGCGTCGCGCGCCGGGATCAGCGCCGGTTGAAAATCACGGCTCGACCTCACCGGCTGAAGATTCTTCGAGAATTGTTTGCGATTGTTCGCGACCGAAGCGTTGGCGAGCATCAATATCTCGGGCGTCGAACGATAGTTGGTTTCGAGCCTGAAGACCTGCGCGTCCGGGTAACGGTCTTTGAACTGATAGATGTTCGCAAAGTTCGCCCCTCTCCACCCGAATATGCTTTGCGCGTCGTCGCCGACGACCATCAAATTACGATGCTTTTCGGCCACGAGGTCGACGATCTCGGCTTGCAGCGTATTCGTGTCCTGATACTCATCAACGAGGACGCTATGGAACTGGTCCTGATAGATCGCGGCGACGTCGGGTTTCTCGACCATCAGCCGCTTCCAGTTGACGAGCAGGTCGTCATAATCCATCGCGTTGCGTTCCAGCTTGCGCGATTGATAAAGCCGGTCGACGCGGTTGATCTGCTGTGTGAGCGGCTCGAAGTGAGGGTATTTCGCCGCAATGATCTGTTCGAGCGGCGTGTCGGTGTTCGTGGCGAAGCTGAACATGTCGGCCAGGACTTCGCCTTTCGGGAAACGCCGCGCGCGGGTGTCGATCGCGGCCTCGTCAACGCAGGCGTCGATCAGGTCTTTGGCGTCTTCGGAATCGAGGATCGAATAGTTGTTTTCGTAGCCCAGGCTGACGGCGTGGCGGCGCAGGACTCTGTTGGCGATCGAATGAAACGTCCCGCCCCAGACGCGGCGCACGTCCTGACCGAGCAGTGATTCGACGCGTCCGAGCATTTCGCGCGCGGCGCGGTTGGTGAACGTCACCAGCATGATCCGCCCGGGCGCGACCCCGGCCTCGATCAACCGCGCGACGCGATAAGTGACCGTGCGCGTCTTTCCCGACCCGGCCCCGGCGATCACTAGAATCGGTCCCGCGCCCGCGCCGGCCACCGCCCGCTGTTCTTCGTTCAAGGCTTCGCGGTAGTTGATGAGCGACGCGCGAGGCGTGTCGGATTTGATAATGAACTTTCTCGCCATTGGTTGGTGGCTGGTGGTTGGTGGTTGGTGGTTGGTGGTTTCTCTACGCCAACCACCAACCACCA
>DATCXQ010000301.1:0-2883 GCA_036565725.1 Blastocatellia bacterium | reverse complement strand
CTCGCGGGCAGGTCTTGCGGTGAAGCCTGCCCGCGAGGACGCGGGCGCGCCATTTTCCAGGAGTCTTTATGAGCATTGTCGAACGCGCGCGGAGGATCGGGATCGTTCCGGTCGTCAGCATTCCGAAACTCGAAGACGCCTTGCCGCTGGCCGAGGCGCTGCTCGAAGGCGGACTGCCCTGCGCCGAGATCACGTTTCGCACTGCGGCTGCGGCCGAAGCCATCGCGCAGATTCGTTTGCGCTTTCCCGAAATTCTTCTGGGCGCGGGAACAGTGTTGACGACCGAGCAGGCTGAAACAGCAATCAGCGCGGGGGCCGAATTCATCGTCTCGCCCGGCACGAATCTGACGGTAATCGGTCACTGTTTATCGAAGGGCGTCACGATCTTTCCCGGAGTTTGCACGCCGACGGAGATCGAGACGGCCTTGTCGAAGGGAGTCGACGTGTTGAAGTTCTTTCCGGCCGAGCCGATGGGGGGCGTGAAATTTTTACACGCGATCTGCGCGCCTTACAAAAACCTCCAGTTCATCCCCACCGGCGGGATCGATACGAAAAACGTCGGCCAGTACCTGGCTTTGCCGCAGGTGGTGGCTTGCGGCGGGAGTTGGATGGTCAAGCCCGAACTGTTCGCGGCGGGCGATTTCGCAATGGTGAGACAGTTGGCCGGCGAGGCCGTCGCGCTCGCGCGTGAGTCGCGCGGCGCGATTGGGGCGGCGTGAATGAGACCTATAGGACCTATAAGTCATATAAGTCCTATTCATGGATCTCCCAGGGATTTGAGATATGGCAAATTTAAAGATCAAACCGAAAGATCGCTGCAGATGGGACCTGGTCGCGCTCGGCGAAGTAATGCTGCGGCTCGACCCGGGCGACGGGCGAATTCACACGACGCGGACTTTTCAGGCATGGGAAGGCGGCGGCGAATACAACGTAGCCCGCGGGTTGAAGCGCTGCTTCGGAATGGAGACGGCAATCGTGACCGCGTTCGCCGACAATCCCGTTGGCCGTCTGGTTCAGGACTTGATCTATCAGGGCGGCGTCGACCAATCGCACGTGAAGTGGATGAAATATGACGGCGTGGGAAGGGCTGTGCGCAACGGGTTGAACTTCACCGAGCGGGGTTTCGGCGCGCGCGCGGCGGTCGGATGCTCGGACCGCGGCCACACCGCTGTGTCGCAGCTCAGGCCGGGCGACGTCGATTGGGAGAAGGTCTTCGGCGAGGAGGGCGCGCGGTGGTTTCATTGCGGCGGCATATTCTCCGCCCTGTCCGAAAACACGCCGCTCGTAGCCCGCGCGGCCATGGAGGCCGCGAAAAAGCATGGAACGGTCATCTCTTACGATTTGAATTACCGCGAGTCGTTATGGAAGGGAGTCGGCGGGACCGCGCGCGCGCAAGAGGTAAATCGCGACCTCGCGTCGATGGTCGACGTGATGATCGGCAACGAGGAAGATTTCACCGCCGCCCTCGGATTCGAGGTCGAGGGAATGGACGAGCACCTTTCGAATCTCGACGTGGCCAACTTCAAGAAGATGATCGAGCTGGCCGTCCGAGAATATCCCAATTTCAAAGTCGTGGCGACGACGCTGCGCAACGCCAAGACTGCGAAGGTCAACGACTGGGGCGCAGTCTGCTATTGCGACGGCGAGTTCTATCAGGCCCGGCTGCGCGAGAACCTTGAAATCTTCGACCGGATAGGCGGAGGCGATTCGTTCGCGTCGGGATTGATCTACGGTTTCCTGACCGAGAAGGGGCCTCAAGCCGCGGTCGAATACGGCGCGGCGCACGGCGCGCTGGCGATGACGACGCCGGGAGACACCTCGATGGCCACCCTGGCCGAAGTGGAAAGGGTCATGAAAGGCGGGGGAGCGCGCGTAGCGAGGTGAGATTCGCGGATCGAGGATTGAGGATCGAGGACCGAACGGGCGATGCAACCTTCGATCCTCGATCTTCTTCATTCGTTCATTCCTCTTCGTCGAGCAGACCGCGTTCAGAGAGGTCTTGACAGGTTATGCAGAAACGCACCCAGGGCAACGCCTCCAGGCGCTTCGGGCCGATCTCCTTGCTGCAGTTGCCACAGACGCCGTACTCCTCGTCCCGGATGCGTTGAAGGGCCTCGTCAATCTGCATAAGGATCTGCCGGTCGTTGGTCGACTGGCTGAAGAGCAGCTCCTTCGTGTATGAATTCGAAGCCTTATCCGCGGGATCTTGCGTGGCCTCGATGTCGGCTTCGCGCCCGTAATCCTCGTTGCGTCCGACGACGCCTCTAAGAGCGGCGCGTTCCGTCACTAATCGGTCGTGGAACATTTTGAGTCTCTTTTTGTCCATCCACTCTTCTCCTCGGTGTGGAATTACCGCCGTGCGGCGGGTGGAAAATCAAAGCTTGTGATAAGGGGATCCTGTCAGCAAGGTAAAAGCCCGATAAACCTGTTCAGTCAAAACTACGCGCGCAAGCTCATGAGTCAAAGTCATCCGCGAGAGCGATAACCGGAGATGGGCGCGCTGTTTGACCTCTTCACTCACGCCCGCGAATCCCCCGATCACGAAAGCCAGCCGTTTGGTCCCTGACTGCTGGCGTTTGACAATGAACTCTGCGAATTGCGGCGAGTCGAATTCGCCTCCTTTCTCGTCGAGCAGCGCCACGAAATCGTCGCGTTCGATCGCGGAGATCAGCTTCCGGCCTTCCGCGGCGATCACGCGCTTTTCGTCGGCGCCCGACTGGTCTTTCAACTCGCTCACTTCGCAGTGAGCGAAGCGTTTGATCCGTTCCAGATAATCGGCGACCAGCGCGGCGCAGGCGCTGTTCCTGGTCTTGCCGATCCAAACAAAGTGCAGTTTCACGTTGGAGCCTAAGTGGATTGCGGTTGGTGGCTGGTGGTTGGCGC
>DATCXQ010000280.1:0-9698 GCA_036565725.1 Blastocatellia bacterium | reverse complement strand
CGATACGATCCGGAACCACCCGGGCGGTTGATTTTCGCCTTTGTCTGGGGAGCCGTCATCGCCATCTTCATCGCCTATATCGTCAACACCGTCTTCGGAATCATATTCGGAGGGACGTTGGCCGCCATCGTCTCGGCCCCGATTATCGAAGAGGGCGGAAAGGGCGGCTGTGTGCTGATTATCGCGTTGTTCTTCCGCAGGGATTTCGACAGCATGGTTGACGGCATAGTCTACGCTGGCGTGGTGGCGTTGGGGTTCGCGACGGTGGAGAACATCAGCTATTACGGCGAGAGCATGGTCTCGGGTGGTACGGGCGGCCTGTTCAGGACTTTGATCCTTCGCGGCGTTCTTTCGCCTTATTCGCATGTCCTGTTCACTTGCATGACGGGCGTCGGCATCGGCATCGCGCGCGAGACTCACGACAAGGCTCTGAAGATCGCCGCGCCGATCATAGGCTATTGCATCGCGGTCTTCTTACATGCGCTCTGGAACAGTCTGGCCGTCCTCGGGGGCGCCAAGCTCTTTTTCCTCGGGTATCTTCTGATCCAGGCGCCGATGTTCTGCGCCTTCATCGGCCTGACCCTCTACCTGGTTCACCGCGAAGGGCGGATTCTGAAACAGTCGCTCTCGGTGGAGGTCAAGCGCGGGTTGATCACACAGCGCCAACTCGACATCGCCATCTCGGTCTTCCGGCGCACTGGTTGGGTCGCTTCGGCCATCGGCGACGGCCGGCTCTTCGGCGCGCGACGCCGGTTTTTACGCTCGGTCGCGAAACTCGGCCTTTGCCACTGGCACGTACAGCGCGCGGCGGAAGCCGGCTCGGAGACCGCCAGCTTTCCATTGATCACTCAATTTCAAGCCGAAATCTTTTCGCTGCGGGATAAAGTTGATTGATCCGGAGCGTCGCCGCAGCGACCACGTGAGCCTGGCCCGGCTTTCATGGTCTTTGAAAAAATAATGCAGGCGCCTTTTTCCCGGTCGCGGCAGCGACCATGTGAGCTTAGCCCGGCTTTTCAAAGCCGCGACCATCAGCGCATCGGTTTGTGAGTCGCGTCAGCGACGGTTGAACTTGCAGATCGGTGTCAACCGTCGCTGACGCGACTAAAACCACTATGCGACGGCTCCCCCGGCTTTGAAAAGCCGGGCTAGGATCAACCGTCGCTGCCGCGACGAGGAGGCATTGTTGCATTTATTTTTCAAAGACCATAAAAGCCGGGCTATGGTCAATCGTCGCTGGCGCGGTGGAAGAAGTGTCGGCGACTTTATGCCCCCGTCGCCAGCCGCATGATCTTCTCCTCAGTCGCCTCATCGCAGTTCAACTCGCCGGCCACTCGCCCTTCGTGAAACACGGCGACGCGGTCGCTCATCCCTAGGATTTCGGGCAACTCCGAAGAGACCATAATCACCGCGCCGCCCGCTTCGGTGAAGCGCCGAAGCAAGTGATGGATTTCCGATTTCGATCCGACGTCGACGCCGCGCGTCGGTTCGTCGACGATCAACACGCGCGGGCGCGTCGCCAGCCATTTCGCCAGCAGGACTTTTTGTTGATTACCGCCCGACAGCGCGCCGACAGCGCGTTCCAGGTCGGGAGTCTTGATCGCCAGGTCGCGCGTGAAGCCGGCGCTCAGCCGTTGTTCGACCGAACGTCGCATCAAACCTGCGCCGCTGCAGGCGCCCAGACTCGCGGCGACGACGTTCGCCATCACGCTCTGGGCCAGGAACAGTCCCTGATATTTGCGGTCTTCGGGCGAGTAGACGACGCCCAAGCGCAGCGCGCCGCGCGGAGAATCGATTCGGACTCGCCGGCCGTCAATCAAAACCTCCCCGCCGTCGAGCCTGGCGTGACCGATTGCGGCCATCATCGCCTCCGTGCGTCCCGAACCGATCAATCCTGCAAGCCCCAGAATCTCGCCCCGGCGGACCGCCAAATTCACGTCTTTGAATTTGCCGCGGGCCGTCAGGCCGCGCAATTCGAAGATGACTTCGCCGGCGCGACTGGATTTAGGCGGGTAAAGATTTTCAAGCTCGCGCCCGACCATCATCCTGATGATCTCGCCGGCGTCGGTCTCGCCGGGCCTCCGCGTCCCGACCAGCCGACCGTCGCGCAGAACCGTAACGCGGTCGGCGATGCGGAAGATTTCGTCCATCCTGTGCGTGATGTAGACCAGGCCGAGTCCGCGATCGGCGAGCCGCCGTAGCAGTTTGAAGAGCAATTCGACTTCGCTCGCTTCGAGCGATGACGTGGGTTCGTCCAGTACGAGCAGTTTCGCCTCGACCGCGAGCGCCTTCGCGATTTCGACGATCTGGCGTTTGGCCAGGCTGAGGTCCTTGACCGGCGCGTCGGGCGCTATCTCCAACTCGAACTGATCGAGCAGTTCCCTCGCCCTCGCGTTCAGCTTGCGCCAATCGATCAGGCCGAGCGGGCCGAAACGCCGCGGCTCGCGCCTGACGAAGATGTTTTCGGCGACCGTCAGGTTCGGCGCAAGGCTCAATTCCTGATGCACGAGGCTGACGCCGAGCGCCTGGGCCTCCGCCGCGTTCTGCGGATTGATCTCGCGCCCGTCGAATATGATCTCGCCGCCGTCTTTCCCAACGACTCCGGCAAGAATCTTCATCAAAGTGGATTTGCCCGCGCCGTTTTCGCCCACCAGCGCATGAACCTCGCCGCGCCGCGCCTCGAAATCCACCCCGGCGAGCGCCCTCGCGCCGGGGAAGGACTTCGTTATCCCACGCATTTCAAGGATGTTGGATTGATCGTTCATTCATTTGCCACAGAGCCACAGAGACACGGAGACAGAAAGAGGGAGAGACAGAGGGACCGCAGAGATAGCGTTGTTCCTCCATCTCCGTCTCGATGTCTCTGTGTCTCTGTGTCTCTGTGTCTATCTCGCCGCTCCTGAGTCGGCGTCGAAGAGTTTCGTCAATACGGGGCCGCGTTTCTCCTCGTCGTAGAGGATGCTGATCAGGCCGCTCCAGGGTTTAATCTCCTTTTTCCCTCCACCGCTGATCATGATATTCGGCTCGGGGTACTTGAATACTTCGTCATTGCGGACTCGCCACTCGCCGCCGACTGCGCGCCGCAGCGTCTCCCCGTAATACGCCGTCAGCTCTTGAAATAATTGCGGATCGGTCTGCATCGTCGAATGCGACCTCAGATAGCCGGCCAGATAAGCGTCGACGCGCTTCAAGCTCGCGCGAGAATAGTCGAGCCCGCCCGCGCCCAGCCGCAGGCGTTTTTCGAGCCTCGCGACCAACTGCGGAATGTCTCCTACCAGCTTATTGCTATCGGGGATCAAATCTTCGAGCACGTGAGGGACGCGGTTCGCTTCCTTGTAAGCCAGCTCCGATTCATAAAGCAAGCCGTAACCGGGCACGGTCGTCGGCCTCAATTTTCTTCGCGGATCGGGCGCGGTTATGGGGTAGTAGACCTCGAGCACCTGCCCGCCGCTCAATTTCGTTCTGCTGAATTTCCCCGGTTGTTTGCTCAAATTGCCTTCGTTTTCGTTAGCCAGCAACTTTTGAGCCTCGGCGAAACCGATCTTGCGCGGCGCTGGTCTCTTTGGCGTTTTCGACGGCTGGCTTAAAGAGTTTCTCTCGAACGGGAGGATCAAAAGGGCGGCGATTAATGAGAGCCGCGCGATCTGATAAAGCGAATACTGCAAGCGAATACTCCTTTGCTTGATGATTGTGTTGCCGTTACAGTACCGCGGGCGGCGCCGAGGGACCCCCCCGCGGCGCCGTAATTATGGTTGCGGATGAACGAGGCCGGCGATGACTTTATAGAAGCCGGTTGTAGTGGGTCAAGGAGACCGAAGGATGCGCCTCATCTATAGCTTTTTGCTCGGCATCGCGGCTGTCGCGATGCTTCCTTATTTCATTTACCAGGCCATATTCAACCGCAAGTACTTAGGCGGCCTCGGTCAGCGCCTGGGCTTCTTGCCGAACATGCCGCCCGAAGCATTGAACGAGAAATGGGGATCGGGCTTGCGCCCGGCGGTCTGGATTCATGCGGTTTCGGTCGGAGAGGCGCTGGCCGCAAAGCCGCTGATCGCCGCGTTGAAGGCGCATTTTCCGCAATACCGCTTGATTGTCTCGACCACCACCGCTACGGGGCAGACCGTCGCGCGTTCACGCCTGACCGAAGCCGACTGGGTTTGTTATTTTCCGTTCGACTGGGGCTTCAGTGTGCGGCGCGCGCTCGACGCGATCAGGCCGCGGGCGGTCATCCTGATGGAGTCGGAACTTTGGCTCAATTTTTTGAGCGAATGCGAAGCGAGGGAGGTCCCGGTGATCGTCGCGAACGGCCGCGTCTCCGATCGCTCATTCGCGCGTTCGCGGAAGTTCGGCTTCTTCGTCCGGCGGCTGTACGTTCTGGTCACGCGATTCGCCATGCAGAGCCGCCTCGACGCAGAACGCGCGATCGAATTGGGCGCGCCCGCCGACCGCGTCGCCGTCGCTGGGAATCTGAAATTCGACATCGGGGACGCTCATGATTCGCCGAAGGTCGTCGATGCGGCGAAAACTTTCGCGCTCGATTCCGCGCCGCTGGTCATCGCGGGCAGCACGACCGAAGGCGAGGAAGAAATGGTCCTCGACGCATTTGAAGGGTTGCGAAAAGAAGGCGTCTTCAGGCGGGTCAGATTGCTCGTCGCCCCGCGACATCCGGAGAGGTTCGACGTCGTAGCGCGGTCGCTCAAATCCTCGCGACTGCGGGCGGCGCGCCGCTCATCGCCCGAAGGCGGTTGCGACGCCGACGTGATTCTGCTCGACACGGTCGGGGAGTTGGCCGCCCTCTACCGGTTCGCCTCGGTCGTCTTCGTCGGCGGAAGCCTGGCCCCGAAAGGGGGACACAACATTCTGGAGCCGGCGCTATACGCGAAGCCGATTGTCGTCGGACCTCACATGGAGAATTTTCGCGAGATCGCCACGGAGTTTCTTCGCCGTGGCGCTCTCCTTCAATTACGCGGCGCCGACCCCCGCGCGTTGACCGCGGAATTACGGGACGCGCTCGCGCGTCTGCTGGGCGACAAGGATTACGCCGAGACGCTCGGCTCGAACGCCCGCCGCGCAATTGACGAAAATCGCGGCGCGACGGCGCGGACTGTCGAAATCGTCGCGGAATATTTATAGATTTCAAGTGGAAGAGTTTCAGCCACGAATGAACACGAATGGACACGAATTGTGGTGAGGAGAGAAACAAACGAGGCGCCAAGATCAAGAGAGAAATTCGTGTCCATTCGTGTTCATTCGTGGCTGAAACTCTTTCCTTGCCAGGATTAGTTTATTTATGTTTCTGCCGCCTGTGAGTTATCCCTTCATTTACGCGCCGGCCAAACTTTACGAATTGTGCGTGCGCGCGCGCGCCGCGTTTTACGAAAACCGCTTTTTCGAGGCGCGCAGATTGAAAGCGCCCGTGATCAGCGTCGGCAATCTGACCGTCGGCGGCGCCGGCAAGACGCCCTGCGTGGCTTTCCTGGCTCGCTTCCTGTGTGACGAAGGGTGTGAAGTCGCCATCCTGAGCCGCGGCTACAAGCGCGAGAGCCGGGGACGCGTCGAAGTCTCGAATGGAAGGGAGATTCTGTGCGGGCCGAATGAGTCGGGCGACGAGCCTTTTCTGCTGGCGAAGTCATGCCCCGGCGCGCGCGTGGTCGTGGATCGCGATCGTTACGCGGCGGGCGAGTGGCTTGAAGCGCGCGGCCGGATTTCGGTCTTCGTTCTGGACGACGGGTATCAACACCTGCGGCTGGGGCGCGATTTGAACCTGCTGTTGATAGACGCCTCGGAACCGCTCGATCAGGCGAAGATGATCCCGTTCGGACGATTGCGAGAGCCCATCACCGCGATGCGCCGCGCCGACGCGGTGATCGTCACGCGCAGCGATCAGCCGTTCGATCGCCGCGCGCTCGAAAATGCTATCGGGAAGTTCGCCCGCGCGGACACGCCGGTTTTTTACGCCCATCATAAGATGACGGAGCTGATCAATCTCGATGGCGCCGGGGGAGTCAGCCCGGTCGGTTTCGCGCGGAAGCGGGTCGCCGCCGTGTCGGGCGTCGCGCGTCCGGACCGCTTCGTCGCCGACCTTGAACGCCTCGGAATGGAGATTGCTCTGCGGCGCGATTTCGATGATCATCACCGCTACACGCGCGAGGAGCTGTCAGAGATCGTCGAACGCGCGCGGGAAGCCCGGGCCGAGGCGATCATCACGACCGAGAAGGACGCGGCAAATCTGCCCGCCGGTTTCGCTGGACTGTCATCTCCCCCGATTTTCGCCGCCCGCATCGAGTTCGCGTGCGAAAATGAAGAGGCGCTGAAAGACCTGGTCAGGTATCAGGTGTCAGGTGTCAGGTGTCAGAAGAAAAATGACAACCTGGAACCTGGAATCTGAAACCTGGAACCTGGAACCTGGAACCTGACACCTGGGAGTGGGGATGCAAAAATACATTGATGATTTCATCAAGCATTTGAAATACGAGCGCAACGCTTCCGACCACACGCTGCGCAATTACGAAAGCGATCTCGTCCAGTTTTACGACCACATCGCGCCGCCCGACAACAAAGGATTCCGCCGCGAGGTCGACGTCCGAGACATCGACCATCTGACGATCCGCGAGTACATGGCCTCGCTGTACGAAAAGAACAAGAAGAAAAGCTCGATCCACCGCAAGGTGGCAGCCCTCAGGACTTTCTTCCGGCACCTCTGCCGCGAAGGGATACTCGAATCGAACCCGGCTAGCCTGGTGCATAGCCCGCGCGTCGAGAGCAAACTGCCGAACCACTTGACTATCGAGCAGATGATTAAATTCATCGAGGCTCCTGAGACCGACACCGCTTTAGGCAAGCGCGACCGCGCGATCCTGGAACTGCTGTACGCCAGCGGCATCCGCGTTTCGGAACTTGTCAACCTCAACATCACGGACATCGACTTCAACAACCAGACCCTCCGCGTCAAAGGCAAAGGGCGCAAGGAGCGGGTCGTGCCGTTCGGCGATCACGCCAAGAAGGCTTTGCAGGATTACCTCGGCGTTCGCGGCGAGTTGCTCGCCGAAGCCGACCCCGAAAAGCTCGACCCGGCGGCGGTTTTCATGAATTATCAGGGGACGCGCATCACCACGCGGTCGGTCGGAAGGATGGTCGATAAATACGTCAAGCTCTGCGCCGACGTCCACCACATCAGTCCGCACAGCCTGCGCCATTCGTTCGCCACACACATGCTCGACGCCGGCGCCGATCTGCGCGCGATCCAGGAACTGCTCGGCCACGTCCGGCTTTCAACCACTCAGCAGTACACTCATGTTTCGATGGATAAATTGATGGAGGTCTACGACAAGGCGCACCCGAAGGCTTGAGAATGCGGAATGCGGAATGCGGAATGCGGAATGCGGATTGCGGATTGCAGGAAGATCAAGCATATCTCGAATCGGCTTTGTTCGTTGCCTCAGCGATCAGTAGGAGACTTCAGAATTGAAATTCTCTTCAATCCTCAATCCTCAATTCTCATGGGCCAATAGCGCGGCGCCGATCACCGAGGCCTCGACTTCAAGTTCCGCCGCGACGACCCGGCAATCGCTGACGGCCGCCGTATATGCGCGCTCGCGGACGGCCTCCGCGATGGACGCGGTGAGGAACGGCCGCGCCGCCGGCGCGCCGCCGATTGCGACCATCGCCAGGTTGAGCAGGTTAATGACGTCGGCGATCGCCATGGCTATGTAAGACCCCGTACGGCTCAGCATCATTTTGGCCAGGTCGTCCCCCGCGTGCGCCTGAGTGATGATGTCCTCGTAAGTGAAGCCGCCCATCGCCCCGAGTTTGGATAGCGACGAGGTTCTGTCTTTCTGCAGCCTTTCGCGCGTGCGGCGGACGACGCTCTCGGCGGAGGCCATCGCCTGTAGCGGAACCAGGCTGCCCGGGTGCTCGGCGTAAACGTTCATATTCCCGATCGCTCCCGCCAGCCCCGATTTGCCCCGATGCAGCTGTCCGTTGAGGACCAAGCCCGCGTTCACGTTCGCCCCTATGTGTAGATAGAGCCAGTCGCTCAAGTTCCTCGCGGCGCCGATCGCCATTTCGGCGAAGGCTGCGGCGTTGGCGTTGTTCTCGAAATGCGTCGGGACGCCGAACGTCTGCATGATTTCCCGACGCAAATCGATCTCCGCCAGGCTCGGCAGTCGCGCGAGTTCAATCACGCGATGGGTAACCTGATTGACCAGACCGGGAAAGGCGACGCCGACAGCCGATACTGGCGCCGTCGCGGCTTGTTCTTCCGCCATCTGTTTAGATACCGACAGGATTTGATCGGCCAGCGCGCGCGCGGTTTTCCTCGCCTCTTCCGAATAAGGCTCGCGACGGAAGGCCAGAACCCGTCCCGCAGGGTCAACCGTTCCGACACGAATGTGATTACTACCCAGGTCTACTCCGAGCAACGCAAACTTGTGGGTTGTAGCCTGAGAAGACTGTCGTGGAGCATTTGTTTGTGTCATAGGATTCACCCGCGGCGGACTATAACGCCGGTCGAGGGGGCTGTCAATTTTGGGGGCGCCTGGATCAGCGCCGTTGCAAAATCGTTATTGCCGGATTTTCGTTGACAACCCATTTAACAGGTTCATTGGCGCCGAAGAGGAAGCAAAAAGGGGAGTGGGGAGTGGGGAATAGGGGAAGAGGAGACAAGGAGACGGAATTTCCCTTCCTCCTTGTCTCCCCTTCTCCTTGTCTCCTTGTCTCCTTGTCTCCTCTTCCCACTCCCCACTCCCTATGCCATACGAAATTTGGCATATTGCATATGCTTGCGATGTCAGGGGTCATCAAGTATCTTTACGCCGCTCGCTTAGCAGTCCCGGCCGATTCGCCTCGCGGCTGAAGCGGGGCGTATATAGACAAAGATTGAAACAATGCTTATCGAAGATTTGATCAGGCAGTACGGTCTGTGGGCGGTCTTCTTTGGCGTAATGATCGAGGGCGATCTGACGCTATTGTTTGCCGGCGTCCTCGCGCATTACGGACTCTTCAGTTTCAGCGAAGCGCTGATCACCGGCACGCTCGGCGGCTTCATCGGCGATTCGATCAGCTACCTGATCGGTTACTCCGGCAAAGAGAGGATCAAGAACAGTAATTTCTATCGGCGCGCCAAGCCGCAGTTGGAGCGCCTGTGCGCCCGCTTCGGCATTTATTCGATCTTCCTGGTCAAATACGTTTACGGGCTGAGGACGGCGAGCGCGATCTTCTTCGGGTTCGCCCACATGCGGTTTCTCCGCCGGTTCGGGCCGCTGACGCTTCTCAGTTGCGCGGCGTGGGCGCTGGTTCTAATCGGCCTGGGATTCTCCTTCAGCGGCGCCATCGGCGTGATCATCGGACGCGTCAGGCGCGCCGGGATAGTGGTGCTGGTGGCCCTTGGGATCGCTTGCGCCGTCTCCCTGGCGCTTTACTTGATCGAGCGTTACGTCATCGCCCGCCGAGTGCCCGAGATGGAGCCGACTCACATCCACCTGCCCGAGACGCTGAGCGAGAGGCTGCACGTGACTCATGACGCGGGTGAAAGAGACCAGGATCGAGAAAGTCAGGGAGGCGGGGGGGCGCCTGGCGCGATGCGGCGGGGGAGCGATCCCTGAACGCCAGATGTCAGATGTCAGATGTCAGATGTCAGATGTCAGATGTCAGATGTCAGATGTCAGATGTCAGATGTCAGATGTCAGATGTCAGATGTCAGA
>DATCXQ010000319.1:0-9876 GCA_036565725.1 Blastocatellia bacterium | reverse complement strand
GACCGGGGCAGACACATAGGTCTGCCCCTACGCTATCGCGCCGCCGATCCAGATCTTGGTGTGCCGCTCATATAGTTACCTTAGCGGCGCGGGGAAACAGAGTTCGCGTCGCCACAATCCGGAGATTTCGGAGTGATAATCTCGGGGCGTTTTAGGTAAATTTCGTAGATTTTTTTTCCGTCCACTTCCGTCCCCTGCCTCGCTTCAAATTTCTTTCTCTCTTCTTCGTTTTGTTTTCTTTCTTCAGGTGTGAATTCCCTCAATTCGTAACCTTCGAAATCCCGACTCACAATTGTAATCGCATTTTCTTTGACGCTGAGACAATAACAGCCCAGACCTTTTGCATCGGACGGGATTCTGAAGTTCTTTCCGACAGAAAACTCTCCGCCGTTGATGAATTGTCCATCCGCGGAAATCCAACCCAAAGAGGAATAGCCGCCCCCACTCTGCGGCAGGGCGCTCAGTTTCAAAGGCGCCTGTGGCGCCAAATTCAAAATGTAAAACCATTCGCCTGAACCGCCACTAACGATGAGGTATGAAAGGGTGTTTGCCGAATCATTGCGTATATGCAAAACGTTGCTTTTGGATTCCGGCAAAGATTCGATGTCGCTCAGCCTGAATGTATTTTCGTGGATCCAGTTCAACCGGGGACTCTCCTTGTAATATGGTCCGGTTGAAAAATCACCGCCTGCGACCACGACCTCGTTTAAAACGCGTTGGCCCTGTGAGGTATAGCTGAGATAGATTTTCCAACTTGTCCAATCTTCTCTAGTTGGCTCCCGCTGTTTTCTTTCGACGGTGATCGCGTATGTCTGCCGTGGCGATGACGAAACAATTCTGAACGGCGGCGGTTCCGGCATTTCCAAATACGAGTCAATCAAAATTTCAACGCCGACAGCTATCAGAATCAAACTTGTAACGGCGCCGATAGCGATCAGGACGAGAGTCTTATTTCTCTTTGTCATCGGGCCCTTTCAGGCTACTTAGGCCCCGCTGACTTCGCGCCATTTATCCATTCCAACACAGTCTGCGTGGCCGGATCGCTCAATCCATTCCACCGCATTCCGCCGCCGTGCGGAGTCTTCTTCGAACCGACCAGGCCTTCCTGCGTCGCGTCGCCGGTCGGTTTGCGGATGATCAGGCTGTTTTCGGGATTGGCCATGTCGACCACCTTCAGCGCCGAGCGGTAATTTTCGCGCAACTGTTCTTCGGTGAAGCGCCCCTCCTTGTTCGGTTCGATGAGTTTGAAGATCGTGTGCGTGGTATGGCAGTTGACGCAGGCGTTGCCGTCCGCGCCCTTGGCGGCGAACAGCGGCATTACGCGTCTCGCGAAGAAATTGTAATCGAGCAATTCTTCGGCGCGCAGGTCCAACGCGACCCCGCTGTCCTGGCCCTGATACATCGCGACGGCCAGCCCCTGCAAGCGCTGGTTCGGGTCCTTGGTGAGTTTCGCGAGTCCCGAGCGGATCGCGGCGTTCGATTGCAGCGATTTCACGCGACGCACTGCGTTGAGCGCCGCCGAGCGCACCATCTCTTCGCGGTCTTCGAGCGAGTCGGCGAGCAGACTGATAATTCGCAGGTCGTCGTTGACGGGCGTTTCGGCGTTGATCAGGTCGAGGATCACCCTGCGCTTGGAAGCCGACTGTGTCCTGAGCAGCGAGTCGAGGGCGGCGGAGATCGCGGGCCGCGCGCGCAATGGCGGCGACTGTAGCGCAACCTGCGCGGCCGCGCGCGATAGCTCGGCGTCAGACGATTGCAGGGCTGAGGCAATGCGCTGCTCGATCCGGGCGTCATCGGCCAGGTGTGGAAAATCGGCGAGCGCACGCAATGCGGCGGCCGCCGTCTTTTTGTCCGCGCCGTCGCCGGTCCGCAGCACGAAGTCTTTCACCTCTTCGTCGAACTTTTCGTTGCGGGCGAATTCGGCGCCGAGCGCCTTGACGCGATCGAGCGCGGCGATTTGCGCTTCGGAATGTTTGCTGGCCAGCAATTCCTTCAGCGTCTCAATCGCTTCACGCCGGTTCTGCTCGACGACTTTCAGCGGCAGCGACCGATAGAACTCGTTCGAGGCGGCGCGAACCGAAGGTTCGGGGTCGTTGAGCCGGCGCATCACCGCGAGGGGCAAATCGGTCAGCGTGTTGTCGCGCAGCGTGTAGGCGGCCAGGATCGCCCGCTCGCGCCGGGCGGCGTCTGGCGAATTGACGAGCGGCGTAAGGGCGCGCTCCATCGCCGGCGCGCCCTCGGAGTAAAAGACTATCGTCTCGATGTCGTTGCCGATGCGCGTGTAGCGGCCCGCATTGGTGTACCCGCCGTGGCGCAGGTGGAACTCGGTCAGTCCGCGCAGCAGCCCTTCGCGCTGTTGCTCGACGCCTGTTTCGAGCGCGCGGGCGATGCGCTCCGCCATCCGGCGGCTCGACTCGCGGTGGCTCGCGACGGCCCCGTCGCGGTCTTCCTTTTGCGCCAGGTGTCCGATCCAGTTGTTATAGAGGTAGCGCACGTTCTCGTCGGCCAGGATGTAAAAACCTTCGATCAGATTGCGGCGCATCCAGGGATGTTCGTTGACGGCCATTCGCGCGATGAAGGCGTCGGCGATGCGGTCCCGCAGCGATTCGTCCTTCGTCCAGTAGAACCACTGCGTGAGTGATTTCGCGGCCTGCATCCGCACGGGCGTGTGCGGATCGGACAGCCGGGCGATGAGCTTATCGGCGATCTCGTTTTTGCCGGTCAGATACGAGAAATGCTGAGCGAAGACGCGCGTCGCGCCCCACCGCGCTCTTTCGTCCGGATGGTCGAGCGTGGCGATGACGATCTTCGTAGCCCCGCTTTCAGGCGGAACGTCTCTCGATTGCGCGTTTCCGCCTGGAGGCGGAACTACGAACCGTGACGCGATGCGCCGCAAGGCTTGCGCGGCAGCGATCTGAACGAGTTTGCTCGGATCGCCTAGCAGTCGCCGCAGTTCCGTCGTCGCCTCATTCGCGCCGACGCGCCCCAGCGCCGCCGCCGCCGCCGCCCGCGCCATCGGCTCTTCGCTGCCGAGATTTGCGACCAGACTGCGAGTCATGCTTCCCGACGGTCGCTCCCATACGCCGTCAATCTGCTGCAGCCGCAACAGCGCGTCGCCCGCCGACAACGATCGCGGCGCTTTCGAGAGCCAGCCCTTTCCGTCCGTCCCCTTGTAAAACTCCGACAGCGCCATCACGGCGAACTGGGTCTCGCGGAACGGCGTGCGGAAATTTTCATAAGTCTGCTTCGGATCGAACCATCCGCCCCATTCCTGCTGTCGCTCGAACAGAAATCCGAGCGACTTCGCGATCGGGGGGTGTTCGGGAGAGTAGCCGGCTCGGGCGAGCGCGTAGAGGCAGTGATAGGTCTGAAACTCGACCGACGGGCTGTCCTTTTCAAACAGCATCGACCATTGGCCGTCGTCCCGCTGCAGCGAAAGGATGCGCTCGGCGTTGCGCTTGATGCGGTCGGCGTAAGCGGCGCGGTCAATCTCAACGAAGGCGATCGTCTGATAGCAGAGGTCGACGTTGTTCTTGACCTTCTCCTGCTCGATCAATCGCCGAATCAGGTCGCGGTATTCGTGGCATTCGTTTTCGCCGGTCAGCCTGAACATCTCGTCGAAGACCCTCCAGCTGTACCAGGCGACTTCATAAGCGCTTACCAGAGGCGTGTTGCCGTTGCTCTCGTCGTTCGGCAATTCGGCCCGGCCCTTGTAGTAAATCTTCAGATAGCCCGCGACTCCTTTGAGCAGCGACAGCCGCTTTTCACCGGTGAATTCGTTGTCGTATTGATCGACGAGCGCTGCAAGGCGGCTCAGCACGTTGGCCGGCGCGCTGATAACGCGAGTCCAGTAAGCGTCTTTGTGGCCGTAGAACGGCAGCGGGTTGTTGGCCAAACGCTCGGTCAGGAATTGGAGCGACGAGCGTTTGTTGACCGAGTAGCCGTTCTCCTTGGCCGTCAATTCGCCGCGCGTCGTGAAATGAGTGGCATGGCAGGCGATGCAGAGCTGCGTTTCGAAATGAACGCTCGAAACGCGATTGACGACGCCGCCGTGACGCGGCGTGTTGGCGTGCCAACTGTCGCCCGCGCTGACCAGATAATCCATTCCGGCGCGGATAGCCTTGCGGGCCCCATCTTTCCGGGCGCCGTTTTGACTGCTGAACGGCGGCGCGTCGTAAACCGCCGTGCGCAGTTGATAGAAGACGTGATTGGCGTCGACGCGGACGTAGTAGGTTCCGCGAGTAATGACGCGCGTGGTGAATTTGTTGCCGGGCAGGGCCTGGACTTCGTGCGGAGGCGTGACCGGATCGGCGCCTCGTTCGTAACTCTTGGCCTCGCCGTTTTCGACGGTGAAGACTGAAACGTCGACCGGGATGTTGTCGCGTTCGAGCAGATCAAGCTCGAAATGAACCAGTTTCGGCCCGTCGCCATCGTACGTGAACTTGAACCAGTCCACGCCGCCTTCGGGCAGGCGGTCGCCGGCCAGGTCCGCCTGTTGCGCGTATGGCGACGCGCCCCGCGCCGGCTTCGACTCGTTCAACGGCAGGATGTACGGCTTGTCGTCCGCCGAGGCCCACACGGTCTGGCCCAGTTTGAATTCGTTCGCCTCGCTCCAGGCGTCGTTCGGTTCGGCCTCGACAGCCGCGTCCGAAGTCGAGGTCGAGGGCCATTCGAGAACCGTGACCGTGTATTCGATCGGCGTCGAGGCGAACGAGACGACCTCAACCTCCGCCGTCCCGTTTGACCGGAACAGCGTGTAAAGATCGGGGTCGCCGGCGTGCAGCGACTTGCCGGCGACGGTCTTCCCTCCGCCACGCAGCGTAACCTGAAGCGTGTCGTTTGCGCCGAAGGCTGCGGGCGACGGCGTCGAAACCAAAAGTGAATAAACCCTGTCCGCGCTCATCGCGGGCAAGCGATACGTCCTGGTCTCGCGCGTGGCCGACCGCGCGCGCGCGTCGATCAGCTTTTTGAACGGCGATTTCGCTTCGGCGCTCGCGTTCGAATTTAGCGAGGGCGACAGCCAGATCACGGCGACTGCGAGCAGGAAAACAACCAGACACCAAAGCTGAATCCGTCGAGCTTTCACGAGGGGCCTCCGAATTTGTTTGAATATTAAAGAAAGCGAGTTGAGGGGATCTGCATAGTACCGCGCGCGTAGGGGCGGATATTCCACGCCCGCATCCGTGATCAACGCGTAGGGGCGGGGAATACCCGCCCCTACGCGCGCGGCGCCGCGCCGATCGCGTCGAGCAGTTTTTGATGAATCCCGCCGAAGCCGCCGTTCGACATGATCACCACGACGTCGCCCGGGCGCAGATCGGGCGCGACGTGTTCGACGATGGGGTCGGCGCCTTCTATCGAGAAGGCCTGTTTGCCCGCCCCGCGCAGGTCGGCGATCACTTCGTCAATCGACAACTGGTCGTCGGCGGCCAGTCTGAACGATTCGAAGATCGGCGCGATCACCACGTAATCGGCGGGGGCGAAGGCCGGCGGATAATCCTTCTGAAAAACTTTTTTGCGCGTCGTCCACGAGCGCGGCTCGAAGACGGCCACGACGCGACGCTCAGGGTACCGCTGCTTTATCGCGCGCAGCGTCTCTCTAATCGCCGTCGGGTGGTGGGCGAAATCGTCGATCACTGTAATGTCGTTCGCGACGCCGCGCACCTGCATCCGGCGCTTGACGCTCTTGAAAGTGGCCAGCGCTTCGGCGACGAGGCGGCGGTCAATCCCCAACACGTCAGCCGCCGCGACCGCCGCCAGACAATTTCTGACGTTGAACATTCCGGCCAGCGGCGATTGAAAGACGCCGTACTCTTTGCCCTCGCACAGTACTTTGAATCGCGTCGCGTCGGGCAGAAAATCGATCTCGCGCGCAGTCCATTTCGCGTCGGGGTGTTCGACGCCGAAACTCTCGACCCCGCACCACACGCCCTGTGGGGCGACCGGACGGGTTACGATCTCGCGCGCGACGGCCGAGTCCCAGCCGGCGACCAGCCGCCCGTTCGAGGGAATCAGGTTGACCAGCAGCCGGAAGACCTTCCTGACCGCATCCAGGTTCGGATAAATGTCCGCGTGGTCGTATTCGACATTGTTCAGAATGACCAGATCGGGAAGGTAGTGCAGAAACTTCGGACCTTTGTCGAAATAGGCCGTGTCGTATTCATCGCCTTCGATCACGAAATAATTCGAGTCGGCGCCTTTGAAACTCGCGCCGAAATTCTCGGCCACCCCGCCGACCAGAAACGACGGGTCGAGGCCCCCGACCTGCATCACCCAGGCCATCAATGAGGTCGTGGTCGTTTTGCCGTGCGTGCCCGCGACGACCGTCGAGTGTCTTCCGCGTATGAAGTTCTCGCGGATGATTTCCGGCATCGAGGCGCAGCGCATTTTGTTGTTGAGCGCGTATTCGACCTCGGCGTTGCCGCGCGACGTGGCGTTGCCGACGACGACGACGTCCGGCGCCCCCCCGTTCTGTGGACTCAAATGGAAGGCGTCGAAGCCTTCGAAAGTTTCTATCCCGAGTCGCTTCAACTCGTCACTCATCGGCGGATAAAAGGCCTTGTCAGAGCCGGTCACCCTATGGCCTTGAGCCTTGAGCATTCCCGCCAATGATCCCATCGCCGTACCGCAGACGCCAATCAAATGAAAATGTTTCTTCCGCATGCCTGTGATTTCCAGGTAGAATGAGAATCGCTTTGCGATTGTGAGCGCGGCGATTATATCTTTCGGGCCGCGTTTTCGATAGCCAATCAGTACCGCGCGTGGCTCTTGCAGTCAACCAATTTGTGGAACGACGCTCGCTACCGCTCGCGGCGCTGATCCGAACGGAGGAATGAGAATGTACCAGGGCAGAAGAAAATTCATCGCATCATCATTGTTCACGGCCGGCGCGCTCTCATTCCCGGCGCCGGCTCAAGACAGAGCGAAACCTTCCGCAGAAGCGCAAATCGTATCGCTGCGCGGCAATGTCATATGTCTCACTGAAGAACTGCAAAAACCCTATCAGATCACCCCCGATTGCCAAACGCGTGGGCATGTCTACACGCTGAAGACGGCGGAGGGCAAATTCTACCCGTTTCTGCCTGTGGACACCGCCGCCGCCATATGGATGGACGAACGCTTCCGCAAGCGCGATCTGCAAGTCACCGCCCGAATCTTCCCCGCCGCAGACTTCATCGAAGTTATCAAACTACAATCCTGGCGCAACGGCAGATTGCACGATCTATATTATTTTTGCGACATTTGCTATATCACCGCGCATAAACCGGGGCCTTGCGAATGCTGCCAGGAGCCGGTCGAGTTCCGCGAAACTCCCGCCGAAGATAACAATCCGTAATTCTGCCACAGAGGCACAGAGACACAGAGATGGAAAGACAGAGAGATGGAGAGAAAAAGCGTCTCTGCGGTCCCTCTCTCCATCTCTGTGTCTCTGTGTCTCTGTGCCTCTGTGGCAGCCAAGCCTGCTTCATAAACTTCCGTGCCCAAATTCTTGACACGGTCTTGGGAGATCTGTAAACTTACCAACCGGTAGGTAGCCGTAATTCTCGTCTCCGGTCTTTTCCGAAGCGGGAGGCGGCTTCAATGGCGGGTTCTACCCAGGGCTCATAATCCATCGCACTTCTCATTCCTAAAATAATAAGTTCATCGTCTTTCGGGAAAGTGAGTCCATCATGCTGCGCAACCTTATTCTGCTCGCCATTGGATTAGTCTTTGCGTTCTCCGGTTCCGCCCTGACCGCCAACGACACCGTTCGAGTGGAGGGCGGGCTGATCTCAGGCTCCGTCGATGACGGGGTTCGCAGTTACAGAGGCATACCTTTCGCCGCCCCGCCGGTGGGCGAGTTGCGTTGGAAAGCTCCTCAGCCCGTGGCGGCGTGGGAAGGCGTTCGCGAGTGCGACGACTTCGGTCCGGATTGCCCTCAGGCGCCTTACCCACAAAGCTCGCTCTATTACTCGGCGCCGCGCCGGCAAAGCGAGGATTGTCTCTATCTCAACGTGTGGACTGCGGCCAAAGCCGCCGAGAAGCGCCCGGTCATGGTTTGGATTCACGGCGGCGCGCTGACGCGCGGATCGGGCGCGACTCGCGCCTATGACGGAACGGCTCTGGCGAAAAAAGGGGTCGTTCTGGTGACAATCAATTATCGTCTCGGCCCGCTCGGCTACCTTGCTCATCCCGAATTAACCGCCGAGTCGCCGAATCGCTCGTCGGGCAATTACGGCGCGCTCGACCAGATCGCGGCATTGAAATGGGTTCAGAAGAACATCGCGGCCTTCGGCGGCGATCCTGGCCGAGTGACCATCTTCGGCGAATCGGCGGGGTCGTGGAGCGTCAATGCGCTCGTCGCCTCGCCGCTGGCCAGAGGTTTGTTTCATCGCGCCATCGGGCAGAGCGGCGGCTCGTTCGGGCCGATGACCTATTTGAAGGAAGACCGCGAAGGCCGCCCCTCAGCGGAGAAGATCGGCGAGGCTTTCGCCAAAGCCGCCGGCGCGGATTCCATCAAGGCGCTGCGCGCGCAGCCTGCGGAAAAGATCGTCGAGGTTTTCAACAATGACCCTGAAGGGAGAAAGTTCAGAACTCAGCCGAACGTGGATGGTTGGGCGCTGCCCGACGAGATTCGGAACATTTTCGCGCAGGGTAAACAGAACGACGCGCCGGTGATCGTCGGCTCGAACGCCAACGAGATGACCACGCTGACCGTCCCCGCGACGGTCCCGAAGACGACGGAAAATCTTCGCAAACGCGTCGAGACGCAGTACGGGGCGGCGATCAAAGAGTTCGACGCCGCATATCCGGTCAAGAGCGACGACGACGTCGCCGCCGCCTATCTGAGCAGCCTGCGCGACGTCACGTTCACGCTGCCGATGCGGACGTGGGCGCGAATGACCGCGACTGGGCGTTCTAAAGCCTATCTGTATTTCTTCAGTCACGTCCCGCCCAACCCGAACAGTAAATATCTGGGCGCTTATCACGCCGGAGAGATCGTCTACGTCTTCAACAATCTCAACCGGCAGAATTCTCTGCTTCAAGAGGCCGATTTCAAGCTGGCCGGAATGATGTCGGACTACTGGGTCAATTTCGCGACGACCGGCGATCCCAACGGCAAAGGCTTGCCCAAATGGGCGCCGTACGGCCGCGAGACCGAAGCCTACATGGACTTCGGCGACGCCGTTCAACTTCGCAACCGCCTGCTCAAGGAGCAGCTCGATTTCATCGAGCGGTTTCAGAAACAGCGCTGACCTGTTCTCGCCGCGCTGGCGTCGAGTTGAATTTAGCCGTCCCACTTAGGAGGAACCTTCATGAAAGAGTCACGCAGTTTGATCGGATTGTTAGCCGTCGCCGCCGCGCTGTCGTTCGCGGGAACAGCGAGCGCCCAGGAAAAACCCTTCCAGTTTGAGGGCACGACCTGCGCCGCCGGCGCTCCATATCTGCACTGTCCTGACCGTGAGTGCTCAGGGGCCACGGTGGTCAATCAGGGGAACGTTGTCGAGATGAAGACGCGCCGCACTTATTTCCTCGATTATCCATGCGACCTGAAGAAGGGCGAGAAGGTAACCTTCATTCTCAGCCTGCACGGAGGCGGCTCGTACGGGAACTGGCAGCGCCACTATTTCCCACTGCTGGATCACGTGGACAAATATCGCCTGGTCGTAGCCACTCCAAACTCTCCGATACGAAGGTGGACCGAGGTTGATGACGAATACTTGAAGAACATCGTCAATTTCGTCGTCGAACAGATCGGCAAGGAGAACATCAAGGCCTTCTGGCTGGCCGGCCATTCACAGGGCGGCATGACCTCCAACCGGCTCGTGCGGACGGATTTCTTCAACAACAGAGTGGATGGATGGCTGAGCCTATCCGGAGGTCGCTTGGGTGGGA
>DATCXQ010000273.1:0-3599 GCA_036565725.1 Blastocatellia bacterium | reverse complement strand
CGGGTATTGTGGCGCCTGCTGCATCGGAGGCTGCATCGGGTATTGTGGCGCCTGCTGCATCGGAGGATGGCTCGGATGCTGCATCGGAGGCTGCATCGGGTATTGCGCCTGGGGGTGCGCCGGAGGCTGCGTGGGGAATGGCGCCGTTGGTTGTACCGGGAGCTGTATTGTATCTGGCGCCGCAGGTTGTACCGGAGTCTGTGTCGGCGCTTGCGTCGTGGTTTGTACGGGGGGCGATGTGGAAGGCGGCGCCTGGCGTTGCTGAAACCCGGGATGCGCCTCCGGAATTGTGTCCTCGTTGACGACGACGGTTACACGATTAGCGCCGAGAGCCTCATCGAAAAGATCGGGAATGTCTCCAACGCGCTGCGGGCGGTCAGCCGGCTGTTTAGCGAGCATGCGGCCGACCAATTCCTCCACTGCGGGTGGAATGTCCGGACGAAGGCTGCGGAGCGGCGGCGGCGGCTCGTTCAGGTGCTTATGAATGAGCGCGCTGATCGTGGTGTCGTTGAACGGCAGCGCGTTGGTGAGCATCTGGAAAAGCATGACTCCTAGCGAGTAAATGTCGGTGCGGCTGTCTATATTCTCGCCGAGTCTGAATTGCTCCGGGCTGGCGTATTGCGGCGTACCCATCACTGACGAGACTGGAGAGCCTCCGGTGTCGCCGAGCGACTTGCTGATTCCGAAGTCCACCACCTTGATCTGCTCCCGACCGTTGGGGCGCTTCACCAGGAAAATATTGGAGGGTTTGAGATCGCGGTGAATGATGTGTTGAGAGTGGGATTCCTCTAGCGCTGCGGCGACCTGCCGGAGAATTTCGGAGACGCGCTGAAAGCTGATCGGGCCGCCACGTTGGATCTCTTCCTCGAGGGGATGACCTTCGAGCCACTCCATCGCGATGTAAGCGACGCCGTCCGTAGTCCGCCCGGCGTCGATGATGTCGACGATGTTTTCGTGCCTGAGCCGCCCTACGACCCTGGCCTCGCGCTCGAAAAGCTCGAGGAGTCGCGGGTTGCCGATGGCCAGGTTGGGTAGAAGCACCTTCACGGCGATTTGACGCCCGGTGCTCAGGTGGACGGCTGAGTAGACAGCCCCCATCCCGCCCATCCCGACAAGCGCGTCGAGGCGATACTTATCCACCAGGGCCCGGCCTACGAGGTTGTACGGGTCTTGAAGCGTCAGCGTAGCCCCGTCATTCGAACAGAAACGCTGGCCGATAGAAAATGACGCTTTACACTTCGGACAATATTTCATGCCTTTCCCCTTCCGGTCTGAATCCGATTTTCTGAGGTCTATCGACTGAATCGATGTCGCTGAAACACCTCGCGTGACGCTGAGTCCGGGGCCGCAAGTCGAATGGCGATTCTTCAAGTCAACTCAACCCAAGTCGCAAGCTTACAACAATCCGGCGTTGATAAAAATGATTTTTTGGCAGGCGGTTTTTCCCGGCCGTGTCGACGACTATCGAGGAAAGTAACGGCTTACCGTCTTCTCGCCCGGCGTCTTAGTCATCAGCGACACGACGATCATCAACAGCGCGGAGACAATCACCATCGGCACAACCGGCAACAATCCGAACACCGCCGTGCCCGCCGGCGTGCGCGCCAGGACCTCGACGCCGCCGATTGACCAGACGACTTTCGGCGTCGTCACGACCCATTGAAAGATCGCGATGGCAGTCACGCTGGCAGCCGCCCAGATCGCGCTCGCCAGCGCCCCCCATTTCGTGCTCCGTTTCCAGAAGAGCGCCCCGACCAGCAGCGGCATCATCGCCGAATAACCCGAAAACGCGTACTGAACAGCCAGATCGAAGATCGGCTGCGGGAATCTGAGCGCGATGGCGTAGGCGGCGACGGTCAGCGCGATGACGAAAACGCGGGCCGTGACGACCTGCGCCCTCTCGCCGAATCTCTCCTTACCTCCGTAGAACGCGAAGATGTCTTCGGAGAACATGGTCGAGAGCGCCAGAATCTGTGAATCGCTGGCCATCACGGCGGCCATAATCCCCGCGCCCAGCAAGCCCGCGAGCCACAGCGGCGCGTAATGATCGAGCAGCCTGAGCAGGATGTCGTCGCCGGCCGATTTCGCCCGCAATTCGCCGCGCTCTTCCGGCGAAAGCGCCGGGCCCCGTTCCGCCAACGTCTGGCGGGCTTCGAGCTTCGCGCGAATCGCAGGGACTTCCGCGGCCCGGTTCGCGGCCACTCCGAGAAAGACAGCCGGGAGCCAGATCGCCAGCATGCAGATCGGATACAGAATCACCGTCTTTTTGAAATGGCGCATCCGCTCGGCGGTCAGGCAGAAGATGATCATGTGCGGGAAGTTGATCGAAGAAAGCGGAATGAATGTGTAGCTGAGGAAGAAGAGCGGCGACACCTTTTCACGCGTCAGCAGCGACGAGGTCGAGGGAGAGGCGAGCAACTCATTAACCGCGTTCCCGAAACCTCCCATACCAACGCCGATCACGATCAGCGCGATCGCGCCGAAGATCAGAAACAATGTCGTCTGAAAAGAGTTGACCCAGGCCGTGCCGCGCATCCCGCCGAAGAAGACGTAAGTCATCACCACCATCGCGACCACCGCGCCGCCGATCCAGAACGGAATACGCCCTCCGCTGATCGCGTAAAGGGCGGTTCCGCCGCCCATCACGCCGATGATGATGTAGGGCACTAGCATCGCCGCCTGCACGAGCGTGATCACCGTGCCGATGTGGCCGCACTCCCAGCGGTCGCGGAACATCTGAACGGGCGTGATGAACCCGTATCGCTTGCCCAACGCCCAGACGCGAGTCCCGATCAGAAACAGCGACAGCGGCACGATCAGCGCAGAAGAAGAGGCCATCAACGGGTAAGTCACTATGCCGTTCGAGAACGCATGGCCCGACGATCCGAGGATCGCGAACGCCGTCATATTCGTGCCGAAGAGCGAGAGCAGAAAGACGAACGGCGTGAGCGCGCGATTAGCCAGAAAATAATCTTCGGCCGGATGTTCGCCCACTTTGCGGCGGAAAGCGAAGACGCCTATGTAAATGACTATCGCCAGGTAAGCAAAGACGAATAGGGCGGGGATCAATCTGTATCGGCCTCCTTGAGAGAATACGGTTCACGGACGGCCCGAGCCTCGGCGCGCCCCGGGCGGATCATAGCAAATTACGCGATGCTGTGGGGCGACGGGCGGCGCAAAACTCCTGGAAAACATTTGACAGCGCGAGGACGGGCGGCGTGAAACCCCTGAAAAACGTCCGGCAGCGCGCTGATATGAACCTGATCCTTCGTTTGATTATGGCCAGTATACTCTCATTTATCTGAGCGGCCCTCTTCCTCCATCCGGGTTCGTTTTGCGCAGCGCTACTTTCACAAGAGGAATGGCGCGCCTGATTTAGCGCGGCGGCGCCCGGCCTTGAGCGAAGACCGGCATGCCGCGAAAAATCCCAGCTAATCGGCGCGAGGCCCGTCTTCATCCTCGAGATGCGACGGCCAGGCGTATTGGACCAACGCCCACATCAACGCCGAAATCACAAGCGTATAACAGAGGTGATAGAAGAGGCCTACGGGCAGAAAGCCGAAGACGACCGGCGCGGCCGCGCGCCAGAACCAGAAGTC
>DATCXQ010000251.1:0-8042 GCA_036565725.1 Blastocatellia bacterium | reverse complement strand
CAGGTCGTCGGCGTCGATTTCGTTGCGCGCGCGCATGATGATCACGCGCTCGACGGTGTTGCGCAGTTCGCGCACGTTGCCGGGCCATGCGTAATTCCGCATTCGCTCAATCGCCGAGGGCATGAAATCTTTCGGCGGTTTGCGGTGGGCCTGCGAAAACTCGCAGTTGAAGTGCTCGACCAGCGCCGGCACGTCTTCCAGCCGTTCGCGCAGCGGCGGGATTTCGAACGGGATGACGTTGAGGCGGTAGAACAGGTCGGCGCGGAACGCCCCGCGCTCGATTTCCGCTTCGAGTTTTTTATTGGTCGCGGCGATGACGCGGGCGTCGACGGCGACGGAGGTTTCCGAGCCGACGGGTTCGAAGCGCTGTTCTTCGAGCGCGCGCAGGACTTTCGATTGTGTCTTCAGACTCATGTCGCCGACCTCGTCGAGGAAGAGCGTCGCGCCGTCGGCGCGCTCGAATTTGCCGCGCCTGGCCTGCGTCGCGCCGGTGAACGCCCCTTTGACGTGGCCGAACAATTCGGACTCGATCAGGTCGTCGGGAATGGCGGCGCAGTTGACCTCGATGAACGGGCGCGAGGCGCGCAGGCCCTGCGAATGTAGCGCGCGGGCTACCAACTCCTTGCCTGTCCCCGACTCGCCGTAAATCAGCGCGCGCCCGCTGGTCGGCGCGGCGTAAGCGATCTGCTGCCGCAGCGCCCGCATCGGCGCCGAGTCTCCGATCATCGCGTAACCAGGCTTGAGCTTTTCCTGCAACTCCGAATTCGCCGTCTCGAGTTCGCGCTGGCGGATCGCGTTTTTGACTACGAGGACGGTCTTTTCCAGTGAGAGAGGCTTCTCGATGAAATCGAATGCGCCGAGCTTCGTGGCGCGCACTGCCATGTCGATCCGCCCATGGCCCGAGATCATCACGACGCTTGTGTCGGGGTAATTGGCCTTCAGCCGCGCGAGGGTTTCGAGGCCGTCGATGCCCGGCAGCCAGACGTCGAGCAACACGCAGGCGTAAAGCCGCCGCTCGAAGGACTGCAGGCATTCTTCGCCGCTCGCCGCCGTGGTGACCGCGAAGCCTTCGTCTTCGAGCACTCCGGTGAGCGATTGGCGAATGCCGGGTTCGTCGTCAACTATGAGGATTGAATGCGCCATACTTCAGAATGGGTGCAACGTAATTTAGCTCTGCTACAGAGAGACCAAGGTCTGTCCCGCTCCTGATTGCTCATACATGGGCAATTCGATAATGAACCGGGCGCCGCGCGGTGAATTCTCCTGCACGCGAATGCGCCCCTGGTGCTCGGCGACGATGCGGCTGACGATGGCCAGGCCCAGCCCCGTGCCGCGTTTGCGCGTCGAAAAATACGGTTCGAAGATGCGCTCGCGGTCTTCGGGCGGGATGCCGGGGCCGGTGTCGGCGACAATCAGCTCCAGTGTCCGGCGCTCGGGGACTTCGCGCGTGATGACGGTGATGCGGCGATCTCCTGCGACCTCCGCCATCGCCTCCGCCGCGTTGTCGATGAGGTTCACCAGCGCGCGTTTGATCTGTTCGCAGTCGATCATCACTATGGGGAGGCGCGGCGCGAGCCTCGGCGTGAGGCGGATGCCGTTCAGTCGCTCGTCGTAGAGCTTCAGCGAATTGATGACCACCTCGTTCAAAGAGGCGGTCTCCATCGCCGCCTTCGGCAGTCGCGCGAAGTTGGAAAACTCGTCGACCATGCGCTGCAGAGTCGCGACCTCGGCGCCGATCATCGCCGTGCATTCGCGCACGAGCTGCGCCTGCCGTTCGTTCAGGCGGGCGGATTTGCCGTTCTCGGGCCTCCCCCCGTCGAGCAAATTTTTGGCCAGCCGCTCGGCCGACAGCCGGATCGGCGTGAGGGGGTTTTTGATCTCGTGGGCCATCCGGCGCGCGACCTCGCTCCAGGCGGCTCGGCGCTGCGCCTCGATCAATTCGGTCAGGTCTTCGATGACGATCACCGCGCCGCGCGACTGGCCCCGCGGGTCGTCGAGCGCCGTGACCGTCACGCCCGCGTCCATCTTGGTCTGATCGTCGAACGTGAAATGGACTTCGCTCGTGACAGGGCGCGGCGGGGCGGCGCGCATGGTCATTCTCCGCAACTCCTCGCGGTAAGCTTCCGGCAAGAGCGATTCCAGCGTGACGCCGACCGCGCTGTCACGACCGACCCGCAGCAGCCGGCGCGCGGCTTCGTTGATCATGGTCACGTTCCTTTTTTCGTCGAGCGAGACGACGCCCGCCGAAAGGCTCTGCATAACCGTTTCGATGTAGCGACGGCGCTCCTCAAGCGCGGCGTTGATCAGTTGCAGTTCCGATGCCGATTGTTCAAGGCGGCGTCGGTTCTCGGACAACTCGGCGGTCATTTCGTTGAAAGAGAGCGCGAGCGCGGCCAGTTCGTCATCCCCGATGACGCCGGCGCGGTAGGTCAGGTCGCCGCTTTTGATCCGTTCGGTCGCCTGAGCCAGTTGCTGGACGGGGTCGGCGATTGACCGGGCGACGTAAACGGCCAGCCAGAAGGCGATAAAGATCACCAGCAGAGTGATCAGCGCGAGCACGAGCAGCGCGCTGTTTTTCACCCACTTCTGCTCGCCTTTGAGCTCGTCGTATTCGTCTTCGAATTGTTTGATCTTATTGATACGTTCGGAAACTTCCGGCGAAACCTGCCGCGCAATGACCACCGCGCCCCCGCGATCGCCCGCGACCGGCGCCGCCGCGATCAAACTCGTCCTCTCGAACCACTGATTAGTCGGGGGGGTGTAATTACTTCCTCGGGTGGCGTCCGACTGCGCCTTCCGCCACTCGGCGCGGAATTCTTCGGGAAATAATTCAAACTTGCCCTGTGACCGCTCGGCGGCGATCCGCCCGCCCGAATCGTAAAACCGCGCGATAAAGAGCCCGTTTATATCGCACTGGGCGGCGAGCGCGGACTGGATTTCGCCGTCGGGCGTGCGCGCGAGGAGCTGCGCCAGAGTGACTGCCACGCGCCCCAGTTCCTGCTGCTCGCCGCTGACATGAAAGTTTCCGATCCCGCGCGCGTTATCCACGATCCGGTTTGTCGGCTCACGAAACCATTTCTCGACGCTGCGGTTGATGATGCTGTGTGTTACGAAAAAGAGGAAGATCACAGGCAGCAGCGAGAGCGAGATGAAATACGTGACGAGGCGGGTCTTGAACTTAGCGCCGAGTTTCATCTGCCGGCGCTCCTGGCGCAATTTGATGATATTGCGCACCAGCACCATCAGTAGCAAGACGAAGGCAAGGAAGTTGATCGACGACAGCGCGTAAAGGATCACCGCCTCGCTGGCCGAATCGGGACGCACCCACGGGTTTGTGTCGAACGCCGCTTGCCACAAGAGCAGCGTGAACAGCACAATGGTCGCGACCGCCAACAGCGCTATTCGCAGTCGGCGGCGGAAGCGGCGTTTGGCGTCGGAACGCTCCTGCCCCGGTTGTAACTGTCGCTCGGACATTGCCGTTTTTGAGTGATGTGCGCGAAGGCGAGATTCTAACACATTTCACGACATATGAACCCGACTGAACTCATTCTCAATCCGCAGACCGGGCTGTTGCGAGCCGGTTGGCGCGCGGCGATTTTTATCGCGCTGCTCAACTCGCCGTACCTGATATACGGGTTGCTTCCAAAAAATACGGGGCCGTCGCCAGTCGCCGCCATCGATGCCAGCCTCGGAACGATTCTGACATACGCAGTGTTCGTCGCCTGGGTAGTGGCGGTTTCGTGGGTCTGCCTGAGAGTTCTGGAAGGAATGAATCTCTCCGCGCTAGGCTTCGCATTGCGCGGGGACTGGTACGGCGACGTTTTAAAAGGCTGCGCGATCAGCGGCGTGATGATCGCGGCGGTCGTCGCCTTGCAGATCGCCGGCGGGGGGACGCGGTTGAGTTTCAACCCGATCTTGAGTCAAGGGCAGGGCGGCGTTAACTGGGCGGGCGTCCGGTCGGTCGCGGGGGAAATGGTCGCCGCGCTTGCGCTGTTGATCCTGGCCGCCGCTTTTGAGGAACTCATCTTCAGAGGGTATGCGTTTCAAACGCTTCTGCGTGGCGCGCCGGCCATTGTCCCGATCCTGCTCTTATCGATCTTTTTCGGATGGGCCCATTGGCACAACCCGAACCGGACTCTCTTATCGACCGCGAACACCACGCTTGCGGGCGTCTGGCTCTCGATAGCATATCTAAGAACCCGCAACTTATGGTTTCCGACCGCGCTGCATTTCGCATGGAACTGGACGATGGGAGTCTTCTTCGGCATTCCGATCAGCGGGTTACGGATAGAGCGTCCCCTCCTCGTCACATCGAACGACGGGCCGGTCTGGCTCACGGGCGGAAGTTACGGGAGCGAAGGCGGGGCGGCGGCGACTGTTGTACTCATCGCCGGGATCATCATGATATGGCGCGCGCGATGGTTGCGCGTCTCCCCTGAAATGAACGCCACATTATTAGATCGCGCGCCGAATAGAGAGGCGACGATCAACCTCGGATTGAGAAGCGGGTTTACAGGAGAGGATTGAAAATCATAGCATGATTGGATGGCGTGCGGCGCTCCTCGACAAGCCGCATCTTTTTAGATATTGTAATCGCGCGATAAAAATCCGTAATCATTCTCGCAGCGCGGCGCCAAACCGCGCTTCATCAATTTTGGACAAAAACTTGCTTGGTTTGTTTGACCAAGTCCGTCAACTATTTTCATCAGGCGGATGCGCCGACAAGATTTATCGGAAGGAGCGTTAATGGAAGAGCGATCAGGTTGGAACCCAAGTTCTTACGGTTTGGAGAATCATGGCCTCAAAAACATCAGCCGCGCCTATTGGAATTTGAGCGCGGGAGAATTGTACGAACACGCCATCAGGCGCGGCGAAGGACACATCGCGCACCTCGGGCCTATGGTCGTCAACACAGGCCAGCACACCGGACGCTCTCCGAATGATAAGTTCATCGTGCGTGAGTCCTCGTCGGAGAAACACGTCTGGTGGGGCAAGGTGAACCGCCCGTTCGAGCAGGCCGGCTTCGACAGGCTGCGGGAAAAGGTTCTGGCCCACCTGCAGGGAAGAGACGTCTACGTACAGGATTGCTTCGCCGGAGCCGACCCCGAATACCGCGTCCCGATCCGGGTCATCACGGAATACGCCTGGCACAGCCTATTCGCCCGCCACATGTTCGTGCGCCCGGATTGGAATACGCAGGCGGCCGGCCACGTCCCCGAATTCACCGTGATCAACGTCCCGACCCTCCAAGCCGACAGGGAAGCCGATGGGACCAATTCGCCCACGTTCATCCTGATGGATTTCGGCGCCAAGCTGATCCTGATCGGCGGCACGAGCTACGCGGGCGAGACGAAGAAATCGATCTTCACGCTGTTAAATTACCTGCTGCCGCTCAAGGGAGTCCTTTCGATGCATTGTTCGGCCAACATCGGCAAGGCCGGCGACACGGCGATCTTTTTCGGACTGTCAGGCACCGGCAAGACCACGCTCTCGGCCGACCCCGAAAGAAAGCTGATCGGGGACGACGAGCACGGCTGGTCCGATCGCGGAGTCTTCAATTTCGAGGGCGGTTGTTACGCCAAGGTGATCAACCTCTCGGCCGAGGCCGAGCCCGACATCTACGCCTGCACGCGGACGTTCGGAACGGTGCTTGAAAACGTCGTGATGAACCCGGTGACGCGGCGGTTGGATTTGAACGACGCTTCGCTGACAGAAAACACGCGGGCGGCCTACCCGCTCTCATACATATCGAATTACGAACCTACCGGCCTGGGCGGACACCCCAGAAACATCGTGATGTTGACGGCTGACGCTTTCGGCGTCCTCCCACCGATTTCAAAGTTGACGCCCGAGCAGGCGATGTATCATTTCATCTCCGGCTATACCGCGAAGGTCGCGGGCACCGAAAAAGGTCTGGGCAAGGAGCCGCAGGCGACTTTCTCTACCTGCTTCGGCGCCCCGTTCATGGTTCACCACCCCGGCGTTTACGCCGAATTGCTGCGCGAGCGCATAGCCAAACACCATGCCCATTGCTGGCTGGTGAACACCGGCTGGTCGGGCGGGCCTTACGGCGAGGGGCATCGGATGAAGATCGCGCACACCCGCGCGATGATCCGCGCGGCGTTGGATGGCAGGTTGGCCAACGTTTCGACGGAACCCGATCCGATCTTCGGCGTTCACGTCCCCGTGATGTGCCCCGACGTCCCGAACGAAGTTTTGAAGCCGCGAAACACCTGGAAGAACCAGAACGCTTACGACGAAAAGGCGCGGCATTTGGCGAAGCTATTCCGCGATAATTTCGAGCAATTCGCCGCCGGAGTCTCGGATGAGGTGAAAGCGGCGGGGCCTGCTCCTGCGCCTTGACATGCGTTAAGATCGGCCTGTACTATGTCCGCTCGCTCGAAAGGGTTTAGGCACGTAAAGTCAATGGTAGACGGCCACCCTTACAAGGTGGAGGTTGTGGGTTCGAGCCCCACCGTGCCTACCACTTAATCTCAAACCTGAAATCTGAGATTTAGGATCAGTTGAAAATGCGGAGTCGTAGTTCAGTTGGTTAGAACGCCGGCCTGTCACGTCGGAGGTCGCGGGTTCGAGTCCCGTCGGCTCCGCCATTAAATTGGCGACCATAGTTCCGCATTTATTTATTTCTCTTGCTTAGCCGCTCGCATTCACGGGCGGCTTTTCTATTACCACTTATGCTCCGCATCGAAGACGCGCTCGACATCATTCTCCGACACACGCCGACTCTGGATGAGGAAGAGGTAAGATTGGCGCGAGCCGTCGGGCGTGTCTTGCGCCGCGATTGCGTCTCCGATCTCGACCTGCCGCCATTCGACCGGGCGCGCATGGACGGTTACGCGCTACGGGCGGCTGAGACTGAAGCGGCCACTCCTGAACGCGCCGTCAGACTGCGCGCGATCGGCGAAGCGGCGGCGGGGCGCGCTTTCGACGGTAGTCTGAGCCCGGGCGAATCGGTGCGGATAATGACCGGCGCGCCTGTGCCGCGAGGCGCGGACGCCGTCGAGAAGATCGAAGTCATCCGCGTATTGGGCGACGGCCTGATCGAGATCGAAGCGCCCGTGAAGCCCGGACAGTTCATCACCCCTCGCGGAGTCGAGGCCCGCGCGGGCGACGTGATGGTCAAATCCGGCGCCCGCGTCACGCCTTCGGTCTCCGCCGCTCTGGCGAGTTTCGGCGCCGCGAGGCTGAAGGTTTCGAGAAAGCCGCGCCTCGCCCTGCTCTCGACTGGCACGGAACTGGTCGAGGTTGAGGAGCGGCCAGGCCCGTCGCAGATTCGCAATTCAAACACCTATTCGCTCGCGGGCTACGCCGAGGCGGCCGGCGCCGAAGTGTTGAGCGCAGGCATCGCGCCCGACGATCTCGACGCTACACGCGCGGCCGTCTTCGAGGCCCTGTCGAAATCCGACGTGGTGATGCTGTCGGGCGGCGTTTCGATGGGCGATTACGACCTGGTCAAACCCGCGCTCGCCGGCCTCGGCGCCGAAATCTTGGTGGAAAAAGTTGCGATGCATCCGGGCAAACCTACTGTATTCGCGAAGCTCGGAGAGAAGATCGTTTTCGGCTTGCCAGGCAATCCGGTTTCGGTCGCCGTCTCGTTCCACTTGTTCGCGCGGCCAGCGCTTTTGAAGATGCAGGGCGCCAGTAACATTCACTTGCCGCGAATGAGAGTTCATGTGTCGCGCCCGGTCAAAGGCGCTCCGCCTCGACGCAGCCATCAACCGGCGCGGCTGCTGATCAGCGATGGGCGAGCAGAGGCCGAACCCCTGAAATGGAGCGGGTCGTCGGACCTGGTCGCGTTTATGCTCGCGGACTGTTTGATCGTCGTGCCCGAGGACCGGGAGAGTTTGAACGAGGGCGAACTGGTCGAAGTGATCTCATTGCGGGATTGATTTCTATGGACGAAGAATCGCAACCACAACTTTCACACCTCGATGAAGAGGGCCGGATCAGAATGGTCGACGTCGGCGCGAAGCCCGTCACGGCGCGCGCGGCGGAAGCCAGCGGATTCGTCCGGATGGCCG
>DATCXQ010000226.1:0-40594 GCA_036565725.1 Blastocatellia bacterium | reverse complement strand
GGATAGCCGCCGTCCGAGTCATAGCTGTCCACATAGGATGCGCCGCTGATCGTAACGCCGTCCAGCCCAACTAAAGAGGTCAACGCCACGGACAAGTTAACGCTAGCTACGGCGCATTTGGAGTCAGGCGCGCCATTGGTCGCGCCGTTGTCGCACACCTGATAATCGAATGAGGCCGGGCCGCTGTAGTTCGCGTCGGGCGAATAAATAACCATCCCGCCGCTGAGCGCCACGGTCCCGTGCGTGTTTGCAGTCGCATTTACAACGGTCACGGTCAATGACTGGCCGCCTTCATTAGCCGGACCCGCGACGTCATTAGTGGTCAGATCGCTGGCCAGGAAGTTAAGGTTCGTATCCTGGCTCGCTGATTTTGTGTCATTAGCGGCCACAGGAGGGTCGTTCACCACTGTGACATTGACGATTACAGTTGATACGTTTGAGTCAGCGTTTCCGTCGTTCACTTTGAAGTTAAAACTGTCCCCCCCGTTGTAATCCGAGCCGGGCGTGTAGGTAACGGTGGCGGAGCATTCGCCATTCGCGCACGAGGCCGTACCAAGGCCTCCGAGCAAACCTTGCGTCGGACCGCCGCCCACGACGCTGAACGTGGGAGTGTTGTTATTCGGCAGGGCCGCTCGCAGGGTGATCGTGACAGGAGTGTCTTCCATCGTATTCGCTGACTGATTTGCCGTGCCCGGAGGATTAGTTCCGTCAGTTCCCGCCTCGACGCAGTTCTGAACAGCTTCCGGCAGGTTCGAGAAGAAGTCATACCCGGTAAGCGCCTCGATCGCATCGACTGTGGTCAGATAGATCTCCCAGGGATCGTTTCTGATGCCCTGAATATTGGGCATCAGGACGGCGATTGTCCTCGACGAGCAAGACGCGCGCGAAACGTCGTCATCTCCATTCGTCAACACAAGGACCACCTTCCAGGTGAAGGCAGGAACAGTCACATGGCCGTCCGCGATGGCGTTAGCAGCGCCGTTAGAGCCGGAGCCGCCGACTCCCAAAGGCCCTGAGACGACATACATCTCCTGCCCGCCGTTGAGCGCCAGTTGTTCCCGAAGATAGTTTTCGAACTCCGCCCAGGGGCCCTGGTTATTGTCCGGGGACTGCGGGACCATGTTCGTCATCAAATATGTCTCTTGATTGATCGGGATGCGATTCTGGTTGTCGCGATCGGCGTTCGGCGTCATATGACCGCGATCGAAACCGCTACCGGAATAATCGGTGGATTGCACGCGATACCAGTCGGGCGGCACTGCGGGGTCGGCGCGGAAGGTGTCAACACGCGCAAGAGTGCCTGACCACGACTGATCCAGATGCCAGCTAACCCAGTTCGGAATTCCTTTATCTCTGTTGTAAGAGAGCGAGTAGGTAGGCTTCGCCATCAAGAAGTTGTTCGGGTCCGACAAAGAGGGAGTGGCGTTGGACGGGTTGCCCATCGTCAGGTGAACGCTGGGAGGAAATGGCGCCGGGGCCCCCGCGCCTACGACAGTGAATGACCATGTGAAGTTCTCAAATAAAGTATCGGTATCCGGCAGGCTATCGTCCAAATCCTGATCGTGGACCTGGTTCTTGAAGATTGTGACCGTGCACGCCTCGCCGAACTGGAAGCCGACGTTCGGCGTAAGGTGATACCCCTTAGAGCCGTTGTGCGACGCCACGGTGGCGCTGTTGTGCTGCCCCGTGGAGGAACAAGTAATGTCATACCAGGCGCCGGAGACATTCACCGGCTCACTGAAGTCTACAGAAACGGTCGCGTCAAAAGGCGCATTCGCGCCGTTCGTCATCGGATCGGTAAACGCCACCCATGGACCCAATTCCACAATCGGCGCCGTGCGGCGGGGATTCGGAGGGGCGGCGGTGAAATCTGCGCCGTTCTGATCGGTGTCTGTGAGCCCGTTATCTTTTCTAAATATCGCCGTCGTATTACTCGGCGCAGGCGCGTTTGCGCTCCCTTCTTTACAATTTGCGGCGCCTCCGTAGCCCACAAAATCCACGATGTCCGGGTCGGAGCCGATCGGACAAGCTCCGGAGAGCGGACCAGAGTTTCTGACGAGCGCGATCTTTCCTGCTCCGGCCGCCATGTTTATACCACCGGAGATGTTCGGCGCGACCGGAAGCGGCGCGCCGTCATCGCCGCCTGACCCCAGGCGGACGAGATAATACTCTCCGGGAGCGATTGGACCGCCGATGGTCTGAGTGTTGGTCCACGTTGTTCCCGTGGCCGAAGTGTACTGCAACGACCATCCGGTGATCGTCACAGTCGCATCAGTCGGGTTGTAGAGTTCGACGTAATCGTTCGTAAAGGTCGCGTTAGCATTGCCGCCGCCGCCGTAAACCTGACTGATCACGATATGTGGCGCCCGGACAGTGAGCGAAATGCTTGTGGTGAATGAACGAGCCTGCCCGTCCGTTATTGTCACGGGTAAAGACTTCATCCCTCCAGCCGTTCCGGCAGCCACGGTGGCGTTGAACGTGAAAAAATTCCCCGCGCCACTGAACGATTGATTGGGCGCCCCGCCGATCGAAGAGAGGTCGGCAACGACAGAGATCCCCGTGCTTGGCGGATTAGGGGCTGGAAAGACTTGTACGGTCAGAGTTGTAGTCTCACCGATCGCAACGGAGTTGGGATTCGCCGATCCGATGCCTGACAGAATCGCGCAATTGTTTGTCGGAGCCGAGCTGTTGCGCGGAGTCGGCTCCCCTGCGACGAAATCGCCGGCGTTGTTGTTCGTGTCGAGACAACCGGTAAGCCCCCTCAGCGCCGCCGTTGTATTCGTAAGCGTAGGCGCCGTTCCTGGGCCTTCGAAACAGTTTGCGGCGCCGTATCCAACGAAATCGATGATTGCCGGATCAGAGGGGCAGACGCCGGTCAATGCGACCGTGTTGCTCACCAAGGCAACTTTGCCTGAGGTTGATCCTACGGCGATTGAACCGGTGGCGTCGGCTGTTGGCAGTTCGTCCGTGCCCCCCAGACCGGCGGCCTCTTTAATTAAGTAGTATTGACCAGGCTGAAGCATAAAGCTGGTCAGTGGAGTGACCTGCCAATTCGAGTCGGTCGCGGATGCATACTGCACGGACCATCCGGTCAAATCAACCGCAGTATCGCTGTGATTAATGATCTCGATAAAATCGTTTTTCAGCGTCGAGCCGGTGTTTCCGCCTCCGCCATACACCTGACTGATCACGACAATTCCACCTGCCGATGGAGTCGGCGTTGGTGTCGGCGTTGGTGTCGGCGTTGGCGTTGGTGTTGGCGTTGGTGTCGGCGTGGGCGTGGGCGTGGGCGTTACGCCGCCAGACGCGATTACCGAGAAATCGTCGATCGCTAAACCATGGTCGGCGCCCGCGTCATCAGGGTCCTGCCAACGTAACCAGACCTCCTGCCCATTGTTCACCGTAACGGTTAAGTTCGCCGCTATGGCTGTGCGATTCCCCACTGCGTTACCGTCGAGCGCGGCGGCCGTTGCGCCTGTAACGGGCCCGGTAAAGCTCAGCGGGGAGAAAGTCGTCCAGCCGCTCGCCGGAGTATTTGCGCTGGTAATGACGCCGGCGTCCGCCACCTGATATTGAAAAGTAAGAGTGTGGGCGGCGGCGTTGCCTCCATTCCGCCACTGCTCGCCGACGTAACTTACGTCAAGCGAGGTAATCGTTCCGCCGGTATTATTCGTCAACCGCGCGGCATGGAACACGGTCCCAGTGCTCCCCGAGGCTACGGACCCCAGCGCGCGATCGGTAATCGGGTTAGTTCCGGCCACGCCGAAGCTGTAGAGGGCCCCCGTATTCGATGATCCTGTTCCTGAATTGTAAGTCGCGCGGGTCGAGTACCAGCCTGATATGGTCGAATTGTCCGCCCACGGGATGGCGGCGCCGGTTGAGGCGAGCGCGTCGAAATTTTCTGTGAGCGGCGTCCCCAGCGCCGTAATATTCCCGCCGTTAGTCAGGGCGGAAGACGGCGGCGCCAGCATTTGGATACCAATACCGAGGCAGATTACGGCGACTGTAATTACCAGTGTGATTGGCCGTAGACGAATTGCGGACTGGAAAAAATTAGACATGGGTGAATCCTCTCGTTGCAATTATTTGCGCGACTGGTTTTTATGTTTGTGGTTGAGAGTCGGCTGAAATGTATGGTCAGAATCAGGCTCAGTCCTTTCAGTCTATATCTGCCAACGGAAGCAAACATGTTCACTATTGATTGCCAGGGTCTCGGCTCGGGAATTCGGCGAATTTGTATTGCTCGGCTAAAGAATTTGGGCGCCCGAACGCGACCTACTCCCCCCCTGTAGGTAGGCAGTCTAGGAAAAGTGGCGCCTCAGGTCAACTTAAATCTCAGTAAACGTATAGCTACTGATAACAGCGATTTATCTAAATCCGCGAAAGAATACTCCATCCATAGCGCCAGCTTGGATGGAAATGAATTTCGCATCGTGGGCGTTTCGCTCGCGATTAACTCGTGCTATAGTTGGCACAGTTCTTTAAAACTCAAATTTGGCGGTTCCGGCAGGAAGTCTGCCGGGTAAAAGTTTGAACGCCGAAGAAATGAGTTGCAGTCAGCACAGCGAGAACCAAGCACGCTGACAAATGCAAACACATGTAACGGCGACGGCGCCGTGAAAAAACAGAAGCAAAGAGAGGCGAGATCTATCGCCTCTTGAGTTTCCTACCCGGTCGGGCGCCGGGGAAGTCAACGCCTACGAGATACGAATCCTACAGGGGTTCGGTGTAGGAATCTCCACTTACAGCCGTCAGGCTTAGGTGGAGAGGATGTCAACAGATCACGCCTCTGAAAAAAAAAGGCGGCGGTTGGCATATGCTCTGGACGCGTTCAGTCCTCTCCCATTCGTCCGGCGAGACTTGCGATCGTCGCCGCCAACTTGCCTGCCTCAACCGGCTTCGATACGAAATTTTGATAGCCGGTCGCAAACGCCTTGCGCTCATCCCGTGATCCGGCGTATGCCGTCACAGCCACCGCCGGGATGCGTCCGCCACGCTCCGGCTCCCGCGCTCGTACTTTTTTCATAAACTCGTAGCCGTCTTCGCGCGGCATTCCGATGTCAGACACCAATACGTCGGGCCGCCACTCATCCAGTGTCCGAAGCGCTTCGGCGGCGGAGGCGCAGACTTTCACTTCGGCCCCGTAATGCGTGAGTATCGAGTGAAGCAACTCGCGCGCATCGAGTTCATCATCCACTACGAGCACTCGCAGGTCCTGCAAGGAACGGGGCGACTGGGCGCGGCTTTGCGACGTTTTACTGACGTTCTTCAGACTAGCGCGCTCGTCTCCGCCCCTCTCCGCGCGGCGGGGTGTCATCGGAAGCGTCACGGTAAATGTTGCGCCACGACCCTTGCCTGCGCTGTCGGCGCTGACCGTTCCGCCATGCAACTCCACCAGATGGCGCACAATAGCCAACCCAAGCCCGAGGCCGCCATGCGCGCGCTTCGTGTCGCCTTCGAATTGGCGGAAGCGGTCGAAGACGAAGGAGAGAAACTCAGGTTCGATCCCCTCGCCGGTGTCGCTCACAGAGATCGTAATGTGTGTGGCTTCGCGTTTAAGATGCGCCGCGACCTCTCCTCCTGCGGGCGTGAACTTGATGGCGTTGGAGAGGAGATTCCAGACGATCTGCTGCAGGCGGTCAGGGTCTACCGCCACCGGCCCCGCCGACGGATCGAGCGTCGAGCCGAGCCTGACGTTCTTGGCGTCAGCGGCCGGGCGCACGACGTCCATAGCGGCGTTGATGATCGGGATCGGTTCGACCATCCTCACGTGAAGGCGCAGCTTGCCCGTGATAATGCTCGAGACGTCCAGCAGGTCACCGATGAGCTGGTTTTGCGCGATTGCGTTGCGTTGAATGACTTCGAACGCTCGGGCCGATTTCTCTTCGTCAAGCTGATTTTCGCTCAACATTCTCGACCATCCGAGGATGGCGTTGAGCGGCGACCGCAGTTCATGCGAGACGGTGGCGAGAAACTCATCTTTGAGGCGGTCGGCCTTTTCGGCCCTGGCGCGGGCCGCCGATTCCTTGCGCAGCATTTCATCCCTTTCGATCTCGATACGCTTGCGCTCAGTGATGTCGCGGGCGATTTTCGACGCGCCGATGACTTTTCCACTCCTATCTCGGATAGGTGAGACCGTCAGCGAAATGTCGATCTCACTGCCGTCTTTGCGGCGGCGCACGGTTTCGTAATGGTCAACCCGCTCGCCGCGCCTGATGTGTTCGAGGATGTACGGCTCTTCGTCCCCCCGTCCCTCGGGAATGATGATCGTCACCGACTTGCCGATGACGTCCGCCGCCGTGTAACCGAACAGCCTCTCCGCCCCCTCGTTCCAACTCACGATAATTCCATTCAAGTCCTTGCTGATGATGGCGTCGTCGGACGATTCGACGATCGCCGCCATTTGGGCCATCGCCGTTTCGGAGAGCTTACGCTCGTGAATGTCGTAACTGACGCCGACATAGCCCTTGAACACGCTTCCCTCAAAGCGCGGCGTACCGACCGAATGCATCCATCTGTACTCACCGTCGCGCCGGCGGAAACGGAACTCGACGTCAATGCGGCCGCGTCGGGAAACGGCTTCATCGTAGGCGTTGACGTATCCTTCGCGGTCTTCGGGGTGGACAAATTCCACCCAGTTGCCGCCGAGCGCCTCCGCCTCGTCCACGCCCAGGAACTCCAGAAACTCGCGGTTGACGAACTCGCAGCCGGTCGGGCTGTTGATCCAGATCAGCACTGGCGCGTTATCGGCGAGCGCGCTCATCGCGCTCACCGGCGCGTGGCGCGAGAGGGTGATCTGGTCGGCCTTGCCCATCTTCTCCTTATCGACGCTCGTGGCCCGCGCGCCCAAGATCTCGCCCGCGGATTCAGCTTGCGCCTGTGGGGAAATTTTCTTCTTCGTCGCTGTCGCCCGCTTGTTGAGGGCTGTTTTTCGTTCGTTTTTACTCACTCGTTTTTTCATTATTCTCAGCTTATGGGGGATAAATCATTACTTCCGTCGCCAGACGGAAATGATTTTTGCCGCATTCCTAAATCACTTCAGAATTCTTTAGTCAAAGCTGTGGGCACAGTATCAATGCATACTACTATGATTGTGAAACTACAAGGCGGCGTCACGGAGGTGATGAGAGAAGAGCGACACGGGCGCTATCGTCGTTTGGTCCGATTTAGCTATCCAAAATGTAAAGGTCGAAGCGCCGAAATGTAAAGGTCGAAGCGCCGACTGTGCGACGAGCTTTCGCGCTCTCAAAATGTGGGGCATTTCGGGACGCGTCTGCACACCGAATCTGAGTGGCGTTTCGGGACATACCCCATGCCCAAATCGGCGAAACGCCCTGCATTCAAAGCCATCATTTCGGCGCCGTTATTGCTAATTATTGGAGAGTGATTATGGGGGAGTCGTCAGGGTCACGCCCATGCGGGGCGTCTAGTCCGGCATCGGTGTGTAAGCGTCTAAGCTCGTTGATTGTCACTTCGATGTGGGCGCTGGGCGGTTCACTATGGGCGTGACTCCATTTGAAGAACTGAAAGAGAGATCGGACGGTCAATGTCTGAAAGAGCCTGGCGGTTCAGTTGGTGTGGAGTTCTTGAGTTTGCAGATTGACGCATTGCTGAGCGCCTTGCCAGTGAGGGTGGCAAGAAGGGCCTCTTACCTGCCACCCTCGGGTGAGGAACGGGGCAACTAGATGTCGCCTTATTTGGTGTCGTTCCGATTGGTAATACGGATCTGAGGCAGCAAACGGATGTAAGCCAATACCCTCAGACGTGGTTTTGATTCATTTTGCGGCGCATTGCACATCATTGAGTTTTCCGACGTCTTGGCGTCAGCGTGGTATTCGCTGCGGATTTCATCCCATGGTCTCACGACTGGTCGGCATGGCGCTTGAAAGCGGCGCACAGAATGAAATAACTGATAATTGAATGAATTGCGACACCCACGAAAAGCCCACCTGGCAAAATCAGCAGGTGAACCGGCGTTCCCTCATACATCAGGTTACCTTGCGCATCATAACCCGGTGATGGCCCTGCCCCAGGAGACATACGATCAACGCGACCTGCCATAAAAGTACACCGGAAATCCGCTTATCCCTGATTGAGAATGCCGCGCATGTTAGCGCCGTAGTGATAAAATTCCGCAGGCAAGACTAATCACGACCAATTTTGATCGAGTCATACTTCGTCGTATTTCATGGCCTCGCTTTTAAGCGCCAGGCGCATATAGGAGATTCGATATGATAAACCTAAATCGACTCGGGATCGGCGGGATCATCTTCCTGATCGGAGCCGCTATCTATATCATTAACATCGCGCTCGCTTTGGGCAAGAGGCGCTCGTCAATTCCGATTGATGGCGTAGGGTTGATGGTGCTGGGACTGGGGCTGGCGTTGCTGCTGAGGTGGTAAAGATATATCGAAAAAAACAGGGTAGATAGCATCGCCTTACGCGTCGCTTCAGCGTGACGCCCGGCTCGCTTACAACTTTTGAGTTCGGCTCCTCGGCCCGTCGACGACTTGTACAGTCAAACAGCCATATTACAGCCGCCTGTCGCGCCCATTATGCGCGTGGCCCGCTCGACGCGTCGAGAATTGCGGCAACATATTCAACCGCGACAAATTCACCCCTGCGCACGATTAGGAAATGCGAGCGGTCTCGCAATGATCAAAACGCCAAGACCTCTCGCAATGGAACCTCAATTGCATAACGATCAGCCAGTTTTGCTTGTTGCGATGGTGCGGTCTTATTGCCCCTGGACTCAAAAGCCTTTATCCCAGTTTAGATAGAGGGCCGAACTTAAACCAGAATGAAGCAAGCTCTGGGCCTTATTGCGCCGCGGGCCCCCGATAAGGAATTGCTTCACAAAGGCGAAAAGCCACAATCACTGTAGTTTTTCGCCACATAGACGCGACTTCAATTCTGTTCGCCCCGTCGTCCGGTATTTCTATGCGACGATTGAACGTCCTTTTAGTTGAAGATGAAGCTGACGCGCGTGCGCTTTATGGATACATGTTGGCGCTGGCGGGCCACAGAGTGAAGGCTGTAAGCGACGTACTTCAAGCATTTGCGGAAATACAGGCAAATCGCCCCGACCTGATCGTAACCGACATCGCAATGCCAGTCATCAGTGGTTTGGATTTGATCACGGCTATTAGATCGAATGATGAGCTTGCAGACTTGCCGGTAGTGGCGATCACGGCTTTCGGAGAAAACCTTCGGGAACAGGCTCGGGCGGCGGGGGCGACAGATGCGATAGACAAGCCGACCGAATTGGCAAGAATGCGCGAGGTGATTGACGCCGCCATGTCCGGTATGCGCTGAAAAGGTCAGAGCTTAGCGGCGACAAAAGAGCCAGGCCGAGTCGTCGGGCTTTCGCGATTAAACGATCTCCCTTGAATTTTTCGATAAACCGCTGAAATGAGAAGGCCCGCCGATCGCCCGGCGGGCCTTCTCGAAGGAAATCTGCGCCCTGTTTGATTTAGTAGCCGCGACCGTAATGATTGCCATGGTTCTTGGCAAACTGGTAATACGCCTGCGCGTAGCCCTTACGGAACCCTTCGCGGTAGTCATTGCTGACGAAGCGGCGCTGATGATTGACCGGATTGAACCTGCGATGCGAGAACGCGTCCCGCCGGCCTGCGATCAATCCAGCGTTGAAGCCCTTCCGCTCTTCAACCCGCTCCCAGCGAGTGTCTCCGCGGCCGTCGCGGTCATGGTCGAATCGATGGGGAACCTGCGCGAAAGCGCTTGATGTGTCGGTGGCGCCGGCGACGACTAAGAACGCAGCGGCAAGGACGAATGAAAGTCCGGTCGTTTTGATAGCTTTGATAGTCATGTCTTTTCTCCTCGTTCTCCTTAGCCTGAGTCCCACAATGCCACCATAGCAACTGCGTCCCAGGGGTTCGCTTGATGCTATTGCATCTGGCGAGCCATACGATACGCTGTGGCTTAAGTGATTGATTTATCGGCGCCATGTAGTTTCCTGAGCGCGAATGAAGCTCGTGAAAGCCGAGTCGGACGCACGAAAACGTTAACGTCTGAACCGAACAGGGGCTTCTCGCGACGAGATCAGCTCCGCCCCGGTTCAATCGTCACTGACGTGACGGGATTTGTTTTCGTCCCTATATCGTGGGTTGATGGTCTTCGAGAAATAAATGGCGGGGCCTTTGCGAGAAATGGACGTCCTTATTCAGGCGGCGGTTCTCGTAAAGGCGCAAAGGCCGCTAAGGAGAAACACCCACCACTTTAGCTAGGCTCTATTTTGTATGTTCATTGGTGAGATAAATCATCTGCCCGATGTGGTGTTGAAAATGGGCCGCGCATCGTAGGAAAGCCCTAAATCGGTCATTCACAGACTCCATGCCTATTGCGCTATATTCAGCCCCCCAGGAATCTGTTGTCTGCGCCTCGAGCGTTTTGACCACCAACTCCACAACTTCATCAAGTTGTCGCAAGACCTCTTCCTTCGGCGGAGGGTCGCCTTCGGTGAATTCCCGATCCCGATCCCGCACGTATCCCGTCCGGGCGATCTGCGCGCCGATGTAGTAATTCAGATTCCCAATGATGTGCAGCGCCAGATGTCCAACGCTGTTCCCGTAAGGAAAGGGCTTCGTCCAAAATTCCTGTTCCGAGAGTTTCTCCGAAATAGTACGGACTCTCTTTCCGTAGTCGCGATAGGTAAGGATAAAACCATTCGTAATTATGTTCGATAGCTCACTCATCCCTTCATTTCTCCTTTCATGAATCAGGCCGGAGAGTAAGCGGATTTCACAGATGGCGCCGGACTGGCGCCGATCAAACCCGCCCAGATCCCTATGCATCCGTCGAAATTGAAGTAGTCGTTCTGGCCGTTTGGCTTGTAGCCGATAAAAATCCGAATCAGCCATTTATTCTGGCCGCGCTCGATTACCTAGCCGACGCGCCGGGACTTCGGTATGCGTTCGGGCTTCCCTGCCTTGTCGGGTTTTGCCTTGTTGGTTTCGCCGGTCATTGCTCACTTCCCCGCCTTCTTCGCGGCCTTCTTCGCGCCGCGTTTTCTTCTTCCTACAGGTCAATGATTTCTGCTTCGACTTCAACCATCGCCGCCTCGATTGCTTCAATCCGGGTCAAGGTTCGCCAACTGCCGACGCGGTAAACCGTCGGGCTAGACAACCCTTTCAGCCGTGACGCTCCCGTTAGCCAGTTCGCTTGGAGAGGCGTAAGGTTTAGCTGTTGGCGCGCCGCCGTATACTCACTGGACGTTCCCGCCAAAATAAAGACTGTTTGATTCATTGCGGACAATTCTTCGCCTTCCTGTAACCTGCCGTCTGCGCCTCGGTCTCTGTCTTGAACGGAACACGGTTACGCTCCGAGTCGAGAACCGTTAGCGTGTCGCCGTCGCTCACGCCTACCACTTTGCCAGTAATGGTCTGCAGCTGCGCGCTTGCCGGTAGACATAGAAGCGCGGCGAGCAAAGCCGCCGTGACGGAGTGTCTAACTCTCCCTGCTTTGTTGGCTTCTTCGGTCATTACTTCACCCGCGCTGCTTTCTTTAGCTTCCCTGCTTTGTTGGGTTCGGGTCCGGCGGCGGCTTCGGCCCTCCCGCCGCCGGCGGCTTCGGCGTAGTGCGCATATAGAGATTCCTGTAGGCGTCGACATACTCCGTGAATGCGGCGCGGCGGAATTCTCTCGGCCCTAGCCTGGTCTCCCAGGGTAACGACAGGATATCGCCTCTAAGCGCGCCTGTAAACGTTCCCTCTGCGCCCTCCGGCGAATACTTCAAAGTGGTGTATTGTCACTATTTTTGAAAATCATACTCTAAGGATCATCGTCTCTTCCAGGTTCGTGCCAGGTAACATACTGAATATCTGGAGATGTCCTCAAGGCCGCGTCAATCACCTGAACAGCTTCGGGCAAGATGCCGCGCTTGCGACTGCCAAATAGGGAGCCGAGAAAGCCGGTCTGGCGCTCCAGCCATCCGAGCCACTGATCGCCTGTCGTAGAGTCGTTGGGCTGGAAACCGATAACGAAGCAATGTTCAGTGTCGCCAACATAAAAGGTGAGATACCAGCCGAAATCCTCTTGGTTGGGCTCATCGGCAGTCTGGATGCCTTGGGCGCGGAGCTGCTGAATAAGCCACCAAGCAACGTCGTCGCCGAAGCAACTGTCGTTGATGAAGTAGTCCTTCGATTCACTGCAGTTGAAGGCGGCGCTACGAAAGTGAACCTCGGTCTTCAGCGACAACGATTCTGAGTTTTTCATTCATGGATTCTTTAACTTTCCGAATACGAAAACAACGTTCCGCAGATGAAAAAGCCGGATTATAGTCGGGTAAGAATAGGTATCAAAAAGCGTCGGATACCGACAGACGGCGTGAAGTTTGCCGAAATCTTCGGCAGCGGGAGTGCGTGGGATGACTTCTCTCGGCCTTCCTATGGCTGCCCTGTTTCCGCGTCAGTTTTGACTCTTTGAGCGGACATAGTCCAGACGTAGGAGTGTTCTTCGTGGATACTGAGCTTTGCGAGAAGTCGAGCGGTCGGCCTTCGTTTGCCTTTGATGATTTTGTCGAGATTGGCCCGGTCGTAGCCGGTACGCTTGGCGAGTTCAGCCACGCCGCCCATTTGCTTCGCCATAATGCGGAGAAATTCGATGACTTGCGGAGCCGTGAAGCGATGGATTGTGATTGGGGCGTCTTTCATATCGTTAATGGTATTCCTGCGCGCGGCGCGTAGTCAATAATGACTCTCTACCCTGATTTTTTTTTGGGCGGGAATGAACGCTATCACCCCATAACCGGGGGGGCCACGGGGGGTATCGGCGCCCCTTCACCGATAATATCACCGCCGCCTATGTCCGGCTTCCCGTTCGCGCTTTCTCTCTTCCGCCTGTCTGAGTGAATCGAGTAACGCAGGAGCGGAGAGTTTACTTGGCGCTTGCCATTCGTCGTTGTCGCCCAACAACTGCTTGAGCCTGCGATTGAGCGCCTTCAACGTGTCACGCTTAACGCCATCGCTTGCCGCTTGATAATCCGCGCTCGATTGCATGACGAGCGCCAATCGATCAGCCTCCGGGTACGGCAGAGGCCGCAGCCACACGGCGTTGACGACGCTGAAGATGGTCGTGTTCGCCCCGATCCCCAGCGCCAGCGTGATCACGCCTACCAACGTGAAGCCAGGGTTCTTCATCAACATTCGCGCGCCGTAGCGCAGGTCTTGCCAGAGCGTTTCTAACCACCCCCCGCCGCAAATGTCATAGCCGAGTCCAGACGCTGACATAGACGGCGGGCCCGATCCAAGCGCGACGAGAAATGGGACAAGCGCAATCATCGACCGCATCGAAGAGGATTATGCAAGGCGCGACGCGGACACGCCGTTCAACTCGCTCAGGCGAGCTCGGCCGTTTACTCTGATCGCAGCGCCTGCACGACGTCCACACGCGACGCACGCGCAGCGGGCAGCAGCGACGCGAGGATCGCCGCGGTCACGAGAAGCGTTGCCGCTCCGGCGATCGGAAGCGCGCCCGGCATCCGAACGGCGCCGAACAGCTCGCTCGCGAACCGCATCAGCGCGAGTCCGCCGAGCGCGCCGGCAATGATTCCCACAGCGGCTATCACCGCGCCCTCGCTGAGGACGCGGGCCAGCAGATGGCGCGGCTCGCATCCGATGGCGAGGCGAATACCGAACTCACGCGTGCGCGCGCTCACCGAAAACGCCAGCACGCCCGCGACGCCAACGATCGCGATCGTCAGCGCCACGAGAGCGAAGCCGCCGAAGACGAGCGCATTCAGTCGATCGGGCGCCAGTACCTCGGCGCGTACGTCCTCCAGGGTTGGCGCCCTTTCAACCGGCTGCTCCGCCGACATCTGGCGAATGAGGCGCGTGATCGGAGGGACCAGCGCGTACGGATCTCCTGTTCGCGTATGCACGAACAGCCGCCCGGCGCCGCCCGACTGGCTGAGCGGGTCATAGAGCGTCATTGCCGGCCCCGGTACGATGTTCTCGTCGTCGATATCCGCCGCCATGCCCACGATCCGGCGCGGCCCAGCGCAGTCGCTGCAGAACTGCAGGATGAGCCGATCGGTCCACATCAGCCGGCGGTTGATGGCGGCATCGACGCTCGAGAACATCCGCTGCGCCACACTCTGGCTCACGATCACTACCTTTTCGCCGCCGCGCCGGTCGTTCTCATTGAAATCGCGGCCAGCAATAATCGGTACGCCAAGCGATGCGAAGAATCCCGGCGACACGTTGCGGAAGCGGGCGCGCGGATCTTCCTCACCGTCAGCCCTGGCGTACCCTTCGACTGAGAATTGTCCGCCAAACGTTCCACCGCGCGCGTCCCGCCAGGGCGCCAACGATCCGAGCGACACTCGATCGACGCCGGGCGGTTGCTCAACCTGTCGCATGATCTCCTGGTAGAACGCTACACGCTGCTCCGCCGTCCGGCCGTAGGACATCACCAGCACGTCCACCACGAGCACCTGCCGCGCCTCGATGCCCGTCCGCGCCCTTGCGGCATCGCGTCGCAGGTGAGAAAACTATATGCGCCATGCCACGTTGCCGCAAGAACACCAATCTGTTGTATAACGTTTTCGGCGTCTATTTCGTGAACTCGGTCTCAATCTTCCTGCGCAATCGGGCGCCACGCCTACTCTCGTAGCGACCATTGGCAACCAGCGCGTCCGCATGAAGTTGCGATGGTGAATCGGAGCTTCGCGGGCAAGATTGTTAGTGAGGAGGAACCGCTTTGCTTTACATGATCATTGAGCATTTCAAGAACCGGAACCCTGTTCCCGTATATCGTCGATTCCGTGATCACGGCCGCCTCGCTCCCGAGGGATTGCAATACGTGTCAAGCTGGGTTGACGAGGAGCTTGAACGTTGCTTTCAGCTGATGGAAACAGACGACCGCAAACTTCTCGATGAATGGATCGCCAATTGGAGCGACATTGTCGAATTCGAGATTTTTCCGGTCATTTCCTCAAAGGAGGCGGCGGAGAAAATAGCGCAGCATCTATGAACATTTCTCCAACATTCATTAACGCGTCGTCTCGATACGGAAACTTACTTGAAACTACCCGGCGTGAAGCTTAAGGCGGTTGGCAAATGCGTGTAGGAGACTGTGGCGCGAGTTGTTTACCCGAATCCACGGTTAGGAATGCGTGGAATCGATTTCGCCCAATGTTCATCAGTTCTTCGGCGATTTTGGCGATTTTCGCTTTTCACTCAATAAGAGGTCGCTCTCCTGCAAGTCGTTCGCGACGTGAAGAAGAAGAGTGTCGAAGAGGCGACCAGCTCGGCCGCACTCCAAAGCTTCGCGCCCGTCCAGGCTAAACTTAATGTCATTGAGCCCGTGTTCCCCGTGGTTGGGCCTCTTCTGAGTTCAACCCAAGACTGGGATTAATTCAATCGCAAGCCCGAAAGGGCGCAAATTTTTTCAAACTCGCCACCCCGCCTGGCTATCTTAATGACTAATTCCCTAATTTCGCTGAGCATAGGAAGCGTAGGTATGAATAGATTTAGAAGGACTGTCGCCATAATTTTGAGCGCCTTGACCTGCTGCGCGACGTGGGTCATCTCAGGCGCCGCGCAAACTCAGAAGCAGGATTCAGACCAAACCTTTAAGATCGACACGACCTTAGTCAGCGTGCCGGTCATTGTCAACGACCGGCAAGGGCGCTACATCGCCGGTTTAAAGGCGTCGGATTTTACGCTTTACGAAGATCGCGTCAAACAACCGATAGCTTTTTTCGCCGACGCCGAAGAGCCGATCAATGTCGCGTTGCTACTGGATACCAGCAAGAGCGCGACGTGGGCGCTGGACGACATCAAGATAACTGCCCAGGACTTCCTCAAGCAATTGCGCCCTCAAGATCGAGCGATGATCGTCAGTTTTGATCGCGACGCCATTGCTCTTTGCGAGTTGACCTCGGATCGCAAAACTCTGGAGCGCGCCGTCGGCGACGCGCAAATCGGCGAACGCTTCGGAACGAAGCTGCGCGACGCCGTCGACGCCGTAATGAAAGAGGAATTCAGAACGGTCAAAGGCCGCAAAGCGATCGTGCTGTTGACCGACGGCAAAGATCACGGCAGCGAGGTCGACGAACAAACGTTGATGGAAAGCGCGGCGGAGGCCGATACATTGATCTACTCGGTATTTTACCGATCCTTGCCGCCGTGGCTGGACCGTGACCGGCAGTCCCCTCGCCAGCGTCAGGACGGAGGCGCCCGCCGGCGGCGACGAGCAGGCCGCATCGAGGAGCGCAACGAAGAAGCGATTGATTTTCTGCGGCGGTTGTCCGAGGTTTCCGCCGGGCGTTACTTCAGCAGCGAAGTGAGCGATCTGAAACAGACCTTCGGACAGATTCTCGAAGAGTTGCGCCATCAATACCGGCTCGGCTTTTACCCGCCGGATCATCCGGCGGGTAGTGTTCACGCCATCAAAATTGAAGTCGGGATAGAAGCCGTCCGCCCTGACGTTGTTGTGCGCTCCCGCCGCAGCTATCGGGTGGCCGGAGAACTCGAGAACGAATAAGCGATTCGGCCGTCACTACAGCGGTTTTCATTTGAACGAATAGCCACCACAGGGCGCCGCAGGACATAATGATTTCTCTGTGTTCTCTGTCCCCTCTGCGGCTGACAGTCTTCATATCACTATCGTCGTCAGAATCAACCCAAAGAATCGGTCTCACGTCTTTCGCCGCTGTTCGGGCGTCTGACGAGGCTCATGATTACGACGGCCAGTTCGGCAGGCTCGACCGGCTTGGCGACATGCATTTGGAAGCCGGCGTTCAGGGCGCGCATCCGGTCTTCGACTCGCCCGTAGGCCGTAAGCGCCACGGCCGGAGTATAAGCGCCGCGCTCTCTCTCCCACTCGCGCACGCGACGAATCAGGCTGTAGCCGTCTTCACCAGGCATTCCTATGTCGGTCACCATCACATCAGGCCGCCACTGGGGCTGAGTCGCTGTTATCAACATGTAGGCTTCCGCGGCGGAACTGGCTGCAACCACTTCTGCGCCGTACTGCGTAAGCACCGTCTCAATCAATTCGCGCGCATCGTCCTCGTCATCGACCACCAGCACGCGCACGCCCGCGAGTTCCCCCGAGCTTTTGACCGTAAACGGCCCGCCTCCGGCCTCCCCGAGCGGCGTGGTGACGGCTCGGACCGGAAGCGTCACTTTGAAAGTCGCGCCCCAGCCTTCGCCCGCGCTCGCGGCCTCAATCGTTCCACCATGCAACTCAACCAGGTATTTGACGAGAGCCAGGCCGAGGCCGAGGCCGCCGTACCTCCTCGCGCTCGACGAATCTGCCTGGCGAAAGCGGTCAAAGACATAGGGCAGGAAATCAGGGCTGATGCCTTTGCCAGTGTCGCTCACGGTGATGCGAATGTGCGGGTCCACGCGCTCCAGGCGCGCTTCGACGCGGCCTCCCTGAGGCGTGAACTTGACGGCGTTGGAGAGCAAGTTCCACACCACTTGCTGCAAGCGAGTGGGGTCGCCGGTGATCTGACCGATTTCAGAGGGGAGATCGGTCTCGATCGAGATCCCTTTGGCGTCCGCCGCCGGGTGGATCGTCTGAACCGACTGGTCAATTACCGAGACCAAGTCCACTGGCCCGAGTTCGAGCCTGAGCTTGCCGCTGATGATGCGGGCCGTGTCGAGCAGGTCATCGATCAGTTGCGCCTGCGCCTTCCCACTGCGATCGATGACTTCCGCCGCCTGCTTGACGTTCTGGGGGTCCAAGCCGCTGTAACGCAACAGGGCCGCGTATCCGAGTATCGCGTTCAAAGGCGAGCGCAATTCATGCGAAACGAGGGCAAGGAATTCATCCTTCATCCGGTTGGCCTCTTCGGCCTGGCGTCGCGCCTGCTGCTCGACTTCGTAAAGGCGCGCATGCTCGATGGCCAGCGCGACGCGATCGGTTGCCAGTTGCAGCAACCGTACATCTTCATCAGTAAAGCGCCTGAGCTGGAACGCGTTAGCGTGAATCACGCCGATGAGGCGTCCTTCGACGATTAGCGGCGCGCCGATCAGAGAATGGGCGCTACGTCGCAGAACCGGATTGATCACATCCACCGTCGAGAGGTCTTCCACAATTAACGGAGTTCGGCTCGCCGCAATGGAGCCAGCCACGCCCTTTCCGACTGGAATAATCAGGCCCGTAGCGTCCTCCTCAAATCCGATTGTGGCGCGCACGGTCAACGCCTGGCCGTCTTCCGTCAACAAGAGGATCACTGCGGAGTCGGCTGCAAGCAATTCCCGAATACGGTCCAACATCTCGTATAGCAAGTCATCGAGCGTAAGGCGAACGAAGGCGCTGTCGGTCACCGCCTGCAACCGCCGGATACTCTCCGCCGAATGTTCCGCCTCCGCGCGCGCCGCTCGCTCGCGAGCGAGCAACTCTTCGCGCTCGGCTTCGGCCTTCTTGCGGTCATGAATATCGGTCGAGGTTCCGATCCACTTTACGATCCGCCCCTGCTTGTTGCGGATTGCAGTCGCGCGCGCCAGGTACCAGCGGTACTGGCCGTCCTTGCGGCGAAGGCGGTACACGGTCTCAAAAGGCTGGCCTGTCCTGCCCGACTCCTTCAACCGGCGCCGCGTGGTTTCACGGTCGTCGGGGTGAATAGCGTCCATCCACTTGCGTCCGGTGGACGCCTCAATAGGAACGCCTACATAATCGACCCATCGCTGATTGCCATAATCCACCATCCCGTCCGGGCTGCTAGTGTAAACGATCTGGGGCATGGCGTCCGCGAGTTGACGGAGGCGCGACTCGTTCTCGACTATCTCTTCTTCGGCCTGCCTTCGCGCGGTGATGTCGGTATGGGAGACGACGACTCCGCCGCGCTCAATACCCAACGGCGTTACTGACATCAGAAACCAGCGCTTCTCGATTGGCGAGTGGCAGGGATATTCAACTGTGAAATTGGCGCGCGCGCCGTCCAGCACCGCCTGAATGCCGGCCAGCGTCGCATCTATCTGGCCATTACCCTGCTCCTTAGCGCGACGGCAGATGTCCAGATAATTGATGCCCACGCTGTCGGCAATGACTGCGCCGCCGTTTTCTCGCGCGAAACGTCTCCAGTCCTCGTTGACGGCGATGATTTTTCCATCCCTGTCGAGCACGGCGATGTTGGCCGCAAGCGAGTTGAGGGCCGCCTGGTTGAGCGCCTGACTCTCGCGCAGCGCCGTCTCTGCGCGTTTGCGCTCAGTGATGTCGGTGGCGATGCCGCAAACGGCGTAAGGCCGCCCGCTCTCGTCCAGGAGCGGAAACTTGTTTACGACAGAGTAACGTATCTCGCCCGCGACAAGAGACTGCTCTTCGAACAGAAGGGGCCTGTTGGCCGCGATTACTTCCCGATCATTGGCGACAAAGGCGTCCGCGATGTCCTTCGGGTGATGGTCGTAATCGGTTTTGCCCTTCAGTTCCGCGTCCGTCACGCCAAAATGTTCCTCGTAGCTGCGATTGACTCGCAGGTAACGGCCCTCGAGGTCCTTGACGAAGATCAGGGCGACGGAGTGATCGAGAATGGCGCGGAGCTGCGCCTCGCTCGACTGAAGCGCCTCCTCGATTTGTTTGCGTTCAGTGATGTCGGTGGCGATGCCGCAAACGGCGTAAGGCCGTCCGCTCTCGTCCCGGAGCGGAAACTTGACCGCAATGAAGTCGTGCAGCCCGTCGATGGAGGCGACCTTCTCTTCAAACTGAAGCGGCGCATCGGCCGCAATTACTTCCTGATCGTTGGCGCATACGGCGTCTGCGATCTCTTTGGCGTGTATGTCGTAATCCCTCTTGCCTTTTACCTCGGCCTCCGTCAGGCCATGCAAGACCTCATACTGGTGGTTGATCAGCAGGTAACGGCCCTCGAGGTCTTTGACGAAGATAACCGCTGCGGAATGGTCGAGGATGGCTCGCAGTTGCGCCTCTTTCGCACGCAGCGCTTCTTCCGCGGTCTTGCGCACCGTAATGTCTTGAATGTAGGCGACCGTGCGCGGCGGACGCCCCTCGGCATCTGGGATGGCCGTCCAGTTGATCTGCACCCATATGATTGCGCCGTCTTTCCGCACGTAACGCTTCTCAATGCTGAATTCTTCAGTCCCGTCGGCGAAGGAAGCGTTTAACCTGCCGGCGCTAAACGCGCGGTCGTCGGGGTGAGTCACTTCATGGAGAGTGAGCTGGAGCAATTCCTGCTCGGAGTAACCCAGCATCTGACATAATTTGCGATTGACATGGAGGTATCTGCCTTCGGGCGAGACTTGCGTCATGCCGATGGCCGACAGATCAAACAGCGAGCGAAACTCTTTCTCGCTCCTCCGCAACTCCTCTTCGACTTTGCTGCGCTTGGTCACGTCGCGCTGCGAAGCGGCAAAATGCGTCACTTCGCCGCGCTCGTCGCGCACCGGCCCGGCGGTCCATTCGAGATGAAATTCCGAACGATCTTTGCGGTAATTGATCGTCTCGCCGTGGAAGACCTTGCCCGCCGCGCAGTCCTCGCACAACTGGCTGAGTACGGAATGGTCGGTTTTAGGTCCTTGCAAGATGTTGGGCGTTTTGCCGATCACTTCTTCGAGCGCGTAGCCGGTCATTTTCGTGAAAGCCGGGTTGGCGTAAACAATCCGTGGGCCCGGCGGATCGAGTTGCGCCGTCATAATGACGACCGATTCATTACTCTGCTCAATCGCCGATTTGAGCAAGCGCAACTGCTCTTCGGCTCGATTTTGAAATACGTTCTCCGGGCGTAAGGCGACTGTGCGCTGAGAACCGGCGCCGGCCCGGGCGACCCGCCACGCCTCGGCGCCCTGCTCGCGCCCGGGGTACTCACGAACCAGGGCGGCAAGGTCGGCCTCAAGCGCGCGATTCTTTTCGATCAGGTCGCGCTCACGCGCCACGTCTCGCCGCCGCCGTTCGGCCTCTTCGACGGCTTGGCTTACGGCGCGGCGCAATTCCGCTCCCTCGGCGCGGTCCTTTTCGAGGCAATAATGCGCGCCGCTCTTCATAGCCTCGACCGCGAGTCGCGCGTCGCCCGTATCAATCAATACGACAACGGCGCAAGTCGGCGATCCCTCTTCGAGGACAAGTTTCTTGAGCGCATCCAATACGCGCAAGTCTGGCAGGTCGCTTTTGAGGATCAGACAATCCGGCTTCCGCGCGCGGCACAGTTCGAACGCTCGATCGCCGCTTTCCGCTTCGATCACCACGTAGCGCGCAGACGGATCGCGCGAAAGGGCGTCAAGCAAAGCGGCGCGGGATTCCGGCGCGTCGTCCGCGATCAACACGGTGAGTTGTCGTTCTTTCATATTCACCTCTGTCGACGCATAAACCGCAGCTAGCCTCCTTTCCTTGGTCAGACGAAACTGTGCAGAATGGCGCGAGTAATATCTGGTCAGATATATGCAACAGTCGCGCCAGACGACAGCGGCCGACCCAGTCGCCAGCGCAAATTCCCGAGTCGAAGGGCGCGCGATTGATTTAACGCTCGCCATCGCGCTACGAATATTCGGCGCGCCCGCCCGGTTGAACGAATCATCGGCGGCTAATTAAAGCGTGAATCGCGTATGGAAAATGGCCGTCTCGCTGTTTGGCATTTGCTTGGAATCTAGCCTCAGCGATAAGGATGCCAGGCCTGTCGCCATTAGCCAGCAAATCCGAATACATTGTTGAAATGAAATTTATGATGCGGAATTCGCCATCGGCGCGACGTGGCTGATAATTGAAGACTGCGCATAAATCGACGGAGTCTTTGAGCGCTGCCGCTTGGAGCCGCTTTGATAGCCGGCTTCGATTCTGCGGCAATGATCGGAGTGGGAGTCCACTCGGGTCCTTCGTCCCGGAGGTCTGCAGCGCCCGAGATGACTACCAAAGCCGTCCCGAGCGACGCCACTGGCGAATTCAAGAAATGAGCCTTTCGGATCTTAGCTCCGAAGGAGCGTGATGTTTATAGGAACTGGCTGGCGGCTCGCCCGAGCTCCGTAGGAGCGACCTGTATCAGATGTCGCTCCTACGCTTGGTAGAATTGCCGGCCGGGGCTATAAACATCGCGCTCCTCCGGAGCCAAGGGCCAAGAGGCCGCCGTCAGGCGGCTTTTGCTTTTAGTCCCATAAGCAGTCCCAAAATCATCGTCTTATTTTACGCGGATTTTAACGCCGGATAACACAATGGTAAGGTAGAGAGCGCAAGATTACAGCTCGTCATTTTACCAATAATCCATGTCAACTGCTCCATCTAAGCGCGAGGACCCGCTGTAGATGCAGCTTGCGGTTTCAGGTTTCGCCCTTCCCGCCCCTTCAAAGAGGGACGAACCGCTCCGGGCCGGTTGACTTCCTTCCGCGGATATTCGCACATATGAATGAATTTACTGCGGCGATTCTCTTAGTAACGCTCCTCGGCGCCTTTGCGCAAGATTCGACATTGGAAGACAGAGCCGTGTTTCGGGTTCAACAGACACCCGCGTCTCGGTATGACCCCGCTCTGCCCAGCCGTCCTTTCGGGAGTTGGCTCACCCAGGTTATAGGCCCTAAGTCCGGCGTGAGCTGGCGTTTGGGTGAATGTGTCGAGCAGAACGGAGTTGATTCCGAGTGGGAGCAGGGCGTCCCGGCATGCGTCGAGGCCACGGCCATTCTGCCTGACGACCGTAAGGTCGTGGCGCAAATCCATGTCGGCTCCTTCAAACAAGGGTTGTCGGCGCCGGCCAAATTCCATTTCGCCGGCGTCGAGGGTGACAGTCAATTCCACAGCGTGCGGAGGCTGAGCGATCTGCCGCAACTCCTGCGAGACCCGTCCTCCGTAAATGGGCCGGACGAAGGGAAAAAGCTGAGCGTAGTCATGCTGCCCCAGATAAGGTCGAACGGCGCGCCGCAGTTATACTACGCCAAGTCGGCCACGCTTTTTGGACCGCCGCGAATAATTCCGGTTGAGACGGCAGATGAGCCTCCAGATGAGCCTCCTCCGAAGCCCGTCTCTCAAAGGGCGTCGAAGGTCGTCGCCGGTTTCGCGTTGACCAAAGTGGCGCCGATTTATCCGCCAATCGCAAAGCGGATGAACGCTTCAGGGGCAGTTCAGGTAGCGATAACCATCGGCGAGAACGGGCGGGTGATTGAGGCGAAGGCCATCAGCGGTCACCCTGCGCTCCGCTCAGCGGCGGAAGAAGCCGCTAAGAAATGGGTCTTCAGACCCGCGAGCCTCGATGGGAAGCCGATGAGACAGCAGGACGTTCTGACTTTTAGTTTCAACCCTCCCCAATGAAACCTGATATATGCTGGGCGGCGCCAAGGTCTGGATTGAGACGACGAGTCAGTACAGCGAGCGTTAGCGAGCGGAGCCCTCGCTAACGGCCGCTCGCTACCGCTCGCGGTACTGATCCAGTCGGCGGCGCGCGTGGAGTTAACTTTTGCGCTCACTTTGCAGCGAGATCCAGCGCCATCAGGTTTTTACGATCCCGCAGACACCGGCTAATTTCCATCGCGCCTCCGGCGCTGAAGGAGGTCGCCATCAGTATCCCGAGCGCCGGCGCCCCAAAGGCTCCGCCGATCTGATTTATGCATGCGCTTCAGATGTCTGAGCCTCAATTGGGTGATGGCGAATGGGGTCATGGAAACGGATAACCATCGGATTGACACTATTTGCTACTTCGGCTATCCGACTTCGTATATTCCCGACACCGTCGCATTCGGCCACCCACTCGCCGTCAGCCACACATCCCCTTTGTGTTCAACCACTTACATGTTCACTAGCCATCAGGCACGCCATCTGCCTATGTTTAAATCATCAATGAACATTATTCGGGCAAAATTATTCCGGCGGCTGCGATCTTCCGATCCGAAGAGCGCCGGGAAGAATCAGGCTAAAGGAGTGTTTATGTTATCTCGAAGACTCACACAATTGTTGACCGCCACAGCCCTGGCTATAGCTTTCATATCCTTCGCCGGCGTCGCCGGCGGGTCGGAGGCCAAAGCGCAGGGGTATTATCGCAACTACAATTACAATCGTAACCGGCAGTGGGATAGGGATAGGGATAGGCAACGGGAGCGTTATCTGTGGCAGCGACAGCGACAGCGCGACCGGTGGGAATGGAGACGCCACAACCGATTTGATCGTTATCGGTACAATAATAGATTCGGGCGTTATCCATATAACCGTCGCTGGTAATAGCGCCGTGGCTGAGTTGCTGGGCGATTAACTTTCCCAACTTCAAAAGGGCCGGTTTCATCCGGCCCTTTTTCTTTCACGACAGCGCCTACCCTGATGACTTGGTTTCAGGATTGCTCGACCTTCCAGGTGGTCAAGACATATTCGAGATCGAGTCCACGCCAATCGCACCGCAGCAGAATCTTGTCTTCGCCCGCCACCCAGAGGCTCGCGGCCGGGAATTCCAGGTTATCGGAATCTACCTGGAAGTGGGCCGCTCTAAACTTACCCGCCGGGACCTCCACTTCTTCTTCGCCGATCAATTTGACGCGGCAGGTCTCCACACGGCCGAGCGGCCCGTCGGCGCCGTCCAGCCGCGTCGAAGTGTTGTAGAATGTCCGCAGTTGCTCGCCGCCCTTAGCCCGGTCATAGTTGAAATACATCCAACCGTCCAGCATCACCGCATGGGTCGCGATCGAAAAGAAATCCTCCGGGACGGTAAGCGTTTGAACCGAATGGCCGGTCCCGTCGCCATCGACGATCACGTCCATCGCGCCGCTCTGAACGCGAAAATAACCCGCGCCGATCAGCCGATCGGTGGCTTGCAACCGAATGAACGCGTCCACCGGGCGCCCGTCCTTACTGCGCGTATAAATCACGTCGCGGAGCAATTTAGAGTCGTCGGTCATCGCCAGGCATCGCATGGTGACCGTGCCGTCGCAGTTGCGGGTCAGGCTCCAATCCTCGCGCCCACGCTCGCCCCCCGTCGATTTCTTGCGGTAAGACAGACGCCCGTATTGATATTTGAGCTTCGACATTCGTTAAAACGAAGATAGAGGATAGAGAATGGAGGATAGAGGATCGAAGATAGCGCCACCTGTTCCATCCTCGATCCTCGATCCTCGATCCTCAATAATCTAGCGGCCTCCGCCGACTGCCCTGCTGAGCATTCCCGCGATGTCGTCAACCGCCGAGCCGTCACGGTTCATGTCGAACATGGAAGACAAGGCGCCCAACAATCCTTGATCCCCGCCGGTCTGATTGGCGGCATTGCCGAGCTCTCTCGGCAGATCGCCCGTGTCTATCCCTTCTTCGCGCCGCGCACGCCCGAGCGCGCCCATCACGATCGGCGCCAGCATCATCAACAGCGGCCCGACTTTGCTCAGGTCGAGTCCGCTGGCTTGACTGACGCCGCGCTCGACGGCGCCTTCCTGGGCGCCGAATATGTGGCCGAGTATGCCCGCGCCACGCCCGGATAAATAATCGCCGAGAAATTCGCCAAGATCGTCGAGGATGCTCCCGTCATGGTCGCGGTCGAGCGCTCCGAGCAATGACGCCGCGCCTGCTTGACTCGCGCTTTTATTCGCCAGTCCGCCGAGCAGCATCGGCAACGCTGCTTGAATGGCGTCGCTCGTCGCGCCCTCGTCGGTTCCCAGTTGCTGACTGATCTGCCTGATCGTGTTGCTATTCAACGCGCTATTTAGTAATTCCGTCAAATCCATAATTCCCTCCTCCGAACCCCTCGGGTACGCATCGCTTCCAGCGTGCAGTCGTGAGCGCCAGGTCAGTTGGAAACCCATAGCGCGATTGGGGCCGGATGCGCGCGAAGGCAAGCAATAATCACCTAACACAAACGATACGACTTTGGGGGACATATGATTCCGATCAATAGGCCTTCACACAAGCCTGCACGCTGGAAGCGATGCGCACCCAGGGAGTTTGTTAATTATTGTCTATGAGGCATCGCCTTTCGCGCCATTTCATATCGGAATGCGCGCCGGGTGATTGTGATTTCCCTGTAAGCGCAACTATAATCCCCGCCGCACTGACCTGCAAAACATATTCCTGATCATCAGAGATTGATTCAAGGCATGAAGTTTGAAGCTGATAAAAGATCCGGCCCAGTCGCATCGCGCTATCTACCTGAGGCTTTGGCTGAGGCTTTGGGCAAGGCTTCGGGCGAGGCCTCGGCCGCGATTGCTTTCGTCGCTCTTCTAGCGATCGTCGCGGTCGCCGCGCCTGGTTTCTACTCGTTCGCCAACCTGCGTGATCTGGCAATAGGCAATGCGCCGACGCTGATCGTGGCCGCCGGAATGACGATGGTCATTCTGACAAGACAGATCGACATTTCCGTCGGGTCGCAATTCGCTGTCTGCAGCGTGGCCGCCGGGCTGCTGGCGAAGACCGGAATGCCGATCATCGCGGTCTTCGTCGCGGTCGCGGTGGTCGGGCTCATGTTCGGGGCGGTCAACGGCGCGCTGGTCGCGCGGTTGAACATTCCTTCTATCGTGGCCACGCTCGCGGTGATGGTCGCGATGCGCGACGGGTTGCGCTGGGCGACCGAAGGCAAATGGGTTCAAGGACTGCCGCGCGAGTTCCAATGGTTCGGACTGGGCCAATCGGCCGGGCAGGCGGTGATCGTAGTCACGGCGATCGCGGTCTTCATGGCCTTCGCCTGGGGGTTGAAAAACCTTGCGGCGGGCCGCGCGATCTACGCCGTAGGCTCCGACGCCGAGGCGGCCAGACTGGCGGGCGTCGCCCCATCGCGCGTGATCTTCGGAGTCTTCGCGCTGATGGGCGCGCTAACTGGCGTCGCCGCGACCCTTAATTCAATACGATTCACCGACATTCAAAGCAACGCCGGCGTCGGACTCGAGTTGAAGGCCATCGCCGCGGTCGTGGTCGGCGGAACGGCGATCAACGGCGGGCGCGGCAAGCTCGTGGGCACGCTCATCGGCGTCGCGCTGCTGGGCACGATCGGCACGGCGCTCACCTTCCTCGGCGTCAATCCGTTTTGGGAGAAGGCCATTCAGGGCGCGATCATTCTCGCGGCCGTCGCCTCAGACGTGGTCTTCGCGCGCGCGCGCCGGCGCCACAAACCTCAAGGTATAGATTTCGAGATAAAGAATTTCAGCCACGAATGAACACGAATGAACACGAATCTCTTTCTTGAACTTGATGACACATTTGTTTTCCTGTCCTTTGCTCCTATTCGTGAATATTCGTGTTCATTCGTGGCTGAAATTCATTTTCTTGAATGCCATATAAAGGAAGCTCAAGCAGCATGACGCCGTCAATTACATTCGAGACCGAAGAGCCGTTGTGGCGCCGATTGTTTCCGAACCACGAATGGGCGCTGGTGGTGATGCTCTTTGTCGAAACGGCCGTATTCGCCTTCATCGGCGATAATTTTTTCACAGGCGCGAACGGGTTCGAGATCGTCCGGCTGAGCGTCGAAGTCGGGCTGCTGGCGATTGCGCTGACGCCGGTGATCATCACCGGCGGCATTGATCTGTCGGTCGGTTCGATGATGGGCTTGTCTGCGATCTTCTGCGGCTGGCTTTGGCGCGACGCCGGATTGCCCATCTGGGCCGCCGCCGCGTTGACTTTGGCTTTGGGGCTGTTCGGCGGCGGGCTGAACGCGCTGCTGATCGCGCGATTCAATCTGCCGCCGCTGATCGTCACGCTCGGAACATTCTCGCTCTTTCGCGGATTGGCCGAAGGAATGACGGGCGGCGTGGACAACTACACCGGATTCCCCCAGCAATTTCTGTTTCTAGGACAGGGCTATCTGTTCGGCGTTTTGCCGCCGCAGACCCTGGCGCTGGTCGCGGTCGCGGTCTTCTACTTCTTGTTGCTGCACCGCACGATCATCGGTCGCGGCCTTTACGCCATAGGCTTTTCGGCCGAGGGCGCGCGGTACGCCGGCGTACCCGTGGCGCGTCGCGTCGGCCTCGTCTATCTGCTCTCGGGGCTGGCCGCGAGCCTGGCGGCGGTCATCTACATCGCGCATCTGGGGCAAGCGAAATCGGACGCTGGCGCTGGCTACGAGTTGATGGCGATTACGGCGGTCGTGCTCGGCGGGACCTCGATCTTTGGCGGCCGCGGCGCCATCTGGGGGACGGCGCTCGGACTGTTCGCCATCGTGATCCTTCAGAACGGATTGAGACTGGCCGCGCTGCCCGCCGAATTGGCAGGCGTTCTGACCGGGGTGTTGCTCGTCGTCACAATTTGCGTTGATCGTTTTATGTTCGTAGCCCCGCTTTCGGGCGGAAAGGCCGTTCGATCTGGAATTACGCCTGAAGGTGGGGCTACGAACGATTCTTTAGAGGAACTCGAAGTGAAAAACTCTCAAGTCGCAATTCTCAGCGCGGTCATCCTGGCCGCCGCCTTGATCGTCGCGGGCAGCAACTGGATGCTCGTCCGTTCACTCAAAGAAGGGTCGAATAACGGCGCGGCGGCGGCGGCATCCGCCCCTGCCAAGCGCCTGACCGTCGCGATGATGCCGAAGGCCAAGGGCGACCCCTATTTCGTCAGTTGCCGCAAGGGCGCCGAAGAGGCGGCGCGCGAACTCGGCGTCGACCTGATCTGGGACGGCCCGACCGACCTGGACCCGGTCAAGCAGACCGAAGTCGTCGAAGGCTGGATCACGCGCGGCGTAGACGTCATCGCGGTGAGCGTCGAAAACAAAGTCGGAATTTCGTCCGTGCTCAAGAAAGCGCGCGGGCGCGGCATTCGCGTGGTGACCTGGGACGCCGATGCGCAAGAGGACGCGCGAGACTTCTTCATCAACCAGGCCACGCCGCAAGGCATCGGCCACACGCTGACCGACGAAGCCGCGCGTATCCTGGAGGGCAAAGGAGAATTTGCGATCATCACCGCGTCACTAAGCGCGGCCAATCAGAACGAATGGATCAAACACATCAAGGCAAGATTGGCCGAAAAATATCCCAATCTGAAACTCGTGGCCATTCAACCGAGCGACGGCGACCGCGAACGCGCCTTCGCCGAAACTCAGACCGTATTGAAAGTCTATCCGAACGTGAAATTGATCATGGGCATCGCCGCCCCCGCTGTGCCCGGCGCGGCGGAAGCCGTCAAACAATCGGGCCGTAAAGACGTGAAGGTCATCGGACTGTCGCTTCCGAACCTCTGCAAGCCTTATGTCCATGACGGCGTGATCGAAAGCATCGTGCTTTGGAACACGCTCGACCTCGGCTACCTGACGGTCTATGCGGCGAACGAATTGGGCGCCGGGAAATTAAAACGCGGCGCCGGCGATTTGAAAGCGGGCAAGCTGGGCGTGATTCAGGTGCGCGAGGCCGACGTGTTATTGGGCGCGCCGTTTATTTTCAACAAGGCGAATATCGATCGTTTCGACTTCTAAAGCGCCGCGCCGGCGCCTCAACCTCACTTACTCCGATTCCGGTTCTTTGACCGATACAGAACGCGCTGTTATTGGTACAATATTTTTCTCACTCCCCAACTCCCTTCCCCATTGCTCTGCTTGAATCGAACTGATCGAGAGAAGAATTAAAAATGAGGAGGGAGATAAATGAGAAGATCAGAAGCGAAATTCGTCCGCCGGTTTATTCTACCGGTGGCGATGATCCTGCCGCTCGCCGCCGCCGCGCAAACACCCGCGCCGATTCAACTCCGCGGCGCGGGCATCCCGCGCAAACTGACGCTGGCGCAAGCCGAACAATTGCTGTTGCAGCGCAACCTGGAATTGCTGGCCGCAAGGTACCAAGTGGATGCCCTCCGCGCGGCCAGGCTGATTGCTAGCTTCAAGCCAAATCCTGTGCTTATGTTGGGCGCGGAACAATTCATTCTTTCAAGCAATTTCTTCCGAGACCTCTTTCGTACCAATACGAACACAGCCGCGGAGACGACCTATACGATCCGACTCGACAAGTTGATCGAGCGCGGCGGGAAGCGCGAGACCCGCACTGAACTGACCACTTACCAACTCAATGCCGGCGAAGCGCAGATGCTCGACGCGGCGCGAACGCAACTTTATGAATTGCGGCAGGCATTCACCACCGCCGCGTTGGCGCGAGACAACCTGGCGCTGGCCGAAGCCACGAAGCAGGAATACGACCAGACTATTAGGTTGACCGAAGCCAAGGTCGAGAACGGCGATCTGGCGCGCGTCGAACTCTACCGCGCGCAGGTGGCCGCCTTGCCATATCAACAGGCCGTGCAGCAGGCGCGGACGTCTTATCAATAGGCGACCCGCGACATCCTCAACCTTCTCGGCGCGCGGGTCGAAGACGTGTCGCTAATCAAGCCTGTTTTTGACGATAACAAGGCTCAGATCGTCAATGCGTCATTTCACACAGGCGACACGAGAGATGGAGCGATTGATCCGGATCGCGCGGATTCATTGATCGACGCGCCGCTGGAAATTGAGTTCAAATTCGATGACCGCCCGATTAGCCAGACGCTGGCCGAATTGCGCGCGATCGCGCTGGCCGAACGGCCGGATGTGCTCGAGTCGCGCCATCTATACGGCGCCGCCACGAGAGCCGTGGCGCTGGCCAGGGCGCAGCGCACGCGCGATGTCCTGGTAGGCGTGTTCTATCAGCGCATCGGCTCGGATAACACCGCCGGCGTCAACGTTTCGTTCCCGCTCCTCGTGTACAACAAGGGTTACGCCGCGATCTCACAGGCCAGGGCTCAACAAGAGTCCGCCATCTCACTGGCGCGCGAGGCCGAGCTGCAGGCCGTGACCGATGTCGAGAAGGCTTATCTCGCCTATCAGTCGGCGCGGCGAATCCTGAACATCTACAGTTCATCTACGATCGAACGGGCGGGCAGATTGAGAACCATAGCCGCGCTCAGCTACAACGAGGGCGCGACCAGCCTTTTGGAACTGCTCGACGCCGCGCGCGGCTATAACCAGACGATCAGCTCGTACAACCATGCCCGCGCCGATTACCAGTCGGCGCTCTGGCAGTTGGAACAGGCTATTGGCAGGCCACTGAGATAGAGCGCGGAAATCAGGGGTGAGAGAATGCCACCGGAGCTGTCCAACCGGAACGACGATGACGTTATGGACGATCAACCGGGAGAACCTGTTGATCCGACGGTTTCCGAATCCGGCCCGCCCGGGCGTCCGCGCCGGCGCCGGCGACTCCTCGTGGCCGGCGCGATCGTCCTGATCGCCCTTCTCGGCGCCTTGATCTACTGGCGCTATCGCTCAACGCGTCAGGAGCCTCCGGCAAAAAGCGTCGTGGAAGTCCCCCAAAACGTCGTCTTCGCCAATGAAGACCAGTTGAAAAACCCGACCATCGAACCCGTCGCCGCGCGCGACTTCACGGTCGACCGCGAAGTGACCGGCAGGGTCGGCTTCAATGAAGACCGCCTGACGCCGGTCTTCCCCGCATATTCAGGCCGCGTCGTAGAAGCGTTCGCCACCAAAGGCCAGTTCGTGAGCAAGGGACAGCCGCTGCTGGTCATAGAATCGCCGGATTACGTCGAGGCGCAAAACAACCTGGCCATCGCGCGCGGCGACCTGGACAGAGCGGCGGTCAATTTGCAGACGGCGCAGGTAAGCGCCGAACGCGCGCAGAGGCTCTTCACCTACGAAGCCATCTCCAAAAAAGATCTGCAGGTCAGCGAGGCGGCGCTGGCCCTGGCGCTAAGCGAATTTCATCGGTCACGGGGCGCGCTGAGAGTGGCGCAAGCCAGATTGGAGTTGTTCGGTAAAACGGCCGGCGCCGTCAGAAGGCTGAAAGCGGGCGCCGACAGACACATCACAATCGCCTCGCCCATCTCCGGCACGGTCGTGGAGCGCCAGGTCGGGCCGGGGCAAGTCGTCAAGCCCGATGCGCCGGCGCCGCTTTTCCAGATCTCCGACCTGTCGGATCTGTGGGTGCATGGCGACGTGTTTGAAAGCGACCTGGCTCACATTCGATTGGGCGCGCCGGCCAAGATCAGCGTCGAGAGCTATCCGGATCGCGTCTTCCCGGCGAACGTCACGTTCATCAATCCAACGGTCGATCCGGTGACGCGCACGGTTCACGTGCGTTGTCGGGTGAGCAACCCGCGCGGACTGCTCAAACCCGAGATGTTCGCCAGGATGACGATCATCGCCGCCGCCAAACAATCGGTTCCGGTCATCCCGGCGAGCGCGGTGGTCGGCAGCGGCGATATTTCGTTCGTACTGGTCGAAGAAGCGCCCGGGCGCTTCCGCAAACGAAAGGTCGAGATCGGCCACGAAGTGGACGGTAGCGTGATGATCAAAAGCGGGTTGAAGATTGGCGAACGAATTGTGACGAAAGGCGCGGTGTTACTGATCCGATGAACAGACTGATCGAAATAGTGCTGCGCGAGCGGATAATGGTGATCGCGCTGGCCGCCGGCTTGTTGGCGGGCGGCGCGTATGCGTTGAAGTATCTCAACATCGAGGCCTATCCCGACCCTTCGCCGCCGCTGATCGAGGTCATCGCACAGCAGCCGGGCTGGTCCGCCGAAGAGATGGAGCGACAGATCACGATCCCGCTCGAGACGCAACTCAACGGCATGCCGGGGCTCGAGCACCTGCGTTCGGTCTCGCTCTTCGGCCTGACCGACATCAGATGTTATTTCGGATACTGGGCAGATTATAACTTCGTCCGTCAGGAAGTCTTGAACCGGCTGGGATTGACGACGCTGCCGGGCGGTGTGCAACCGACGCTCTCGCCGGAATCGGCGATCGGCGAAATCTATCGCTACGAACTCAGAGGCGACGGCTATTCGCTGATGGATTTGAAGACGACGCAGGATTGGGTCCTGGAGCGCCTGTTCAAACAGGTTCCGGGCGTGATCGACGTGGTCGGCTTCGGCGGCCACACCAAACAGTTCCACGTCGAGCTCGATCCGAACAAACTGATTCTGTTCGGCGTCTCCGTGCCGGATGTGATGCGGGCGATCTCCAACAGCAACGCCAACGCCGGCGCGAACTATCTGGAAATAGGCCAGCAGAGCTACAACGTACGCGGCATCGGGCTGTTCCGCGACACCGAGGACATCGGCAATGTCGAGGTCGCCGAACGCCGGGGCACGCCGATTTACGTCAAACAACTCGGCGCGGTCAGCGTCGGCGCCAAGACGCCGCTGGGCCGCGTCGGGCGCGATTACAACCCCGACATCGTGCAGGGCGTGGTCTTGATGCGCAAAGGCGAAAAGTCCAGACCGACGCTCGAAGGCGTCCACAAGAAGGTCGAAGCGCTCAACAACGGCGCGCTGCCGAAAGACATGAAGATCGTCCCGTATTACGACCGCACCGATCTGATCAAGATCACCACCCGGACGGTCACGGACACGCTGATCAAGGGGATGGTCCTGGTGGCCTTCATTCTGCTGGCGTTCCTCGGCAATCTGCGCGCGGCGCTGGTGGTAGCCGTCTCGATCCCGCTCTCGCTTATGTTCACCTTCATCGTGATGGTGATTCGCGGCGATTCGGCCAATTTGATCTCGATGGGCGCGATCGATTTCGGGATCATCGTGGACGCTTCTGTGGTGATGGTCGAAAACATCGTCCGGCATCTGGGAGAACCTTCACTGTTCGGGGCCGACGTGAAGCGCATTGTGGCGGCGGCGGCGCGCGAAGTCGTCAGGCCGATCTTCTTTTCGACGGCGGTCATCGTTACGGCCTTCCTACCACTGTTTACGATGACCGGCGTCGAGGGCAAGATCTTCGGCCCGATGGCGATGACCTACGGCCTGGCGCTCACCGGCGCGTTGATCCTGGCGCTGACCTTTTCGCCGGCGATGTCGTCGCTGGCGCTCAAGCCGAGGCCAGGCGAGCGCGAGACTTTCCTCGTCAGATGGATTCGCGCGGGTTACAACAGAGTGTTTCGCGCCACGCTGGCCCGGCCCGTGATCACGATCGGCCTGGCGATGATCGCGCTCGTCGCGGGCGGCGTGATGTTTTCCCGCCTCGGCGGCGAGTTCATGCCTAAGCTCGAGGAGGGTAACATGTACGTGCGCGCTACGATGCCGAACTCGATCTCGTACTCGTACGCCAGCCAGCTCGCCGACCAGATGCGCGCGGTCTTAAAGAGACATCCTGAAGTGACCACGGTCATTAGCCAGTTGGGGCGCCCTGACGACGGCTCCGATCCGACCAGTTATTTCAACTGTGAATTCATCGTCGGGCTGAAGCCGTTCGACGAATGGCCGAGGGGCCGCGTCAAAGCCGATCTGATCAAGGAGTGCAACGACGAACTGCAGCGAATTCCGGGCGTGGTCTACAACTTCTCGCAGGCGATTCAGGACAACGTCGAAGAGGCGATGTCGGGCGTCAAGGGCGAAAACTCGATCAAGCTTTTCGGCGACGATCTCGAAAAGCTGACGGCGACGGCCAACCGGATAAGGGACGTGATGGCGGATATTCCCGGCGTGGCCGATCTCGGCGTCTTCCTCGAACTCGGCCAGCCGAACCTGCTGATCCGCGCCGACCGGGAGCAGGCAGCGCGCTACGGCATCCTGGCGGGCGACGTCAACGCGACGGGGCAGGCGGCCATAGGCGGACAGTCGGTGACTCAATTTCTCGACGGCGAAAAGCGATTCGACGTCGTTGTGCGATTCCTGCCGCAGTTTCGCCAGAGCGTCGAAACGATCAGCGACATCCAGGTCAACTCGCCCGAGGGCAAGCGCATCCCGCTCAAACAACTGGCCCAGATCGCCAAACAGACAGGCGCGGCGTTCATTTACCGCGAAGATAACGCGCGTTACATCCCGATCAAATTCAGCGTCCGCGGGCGCGACCTGCAAAGCACGATTGAAGAAATCCAGTCGCGGATACAATCGCAGGCGCCATTGCCCGCCGAATATCACTACGAAATCGCGGGCGAGTTTCAGGAATTGCAGCAGGCGTTGGGCCGGCTGGCGATCACCGTTCCTGTCAGCATCCTGATCATCTTCTTCTTGCTTTACAACACGTTCCGCAGCCTGGGCGATGCGGCGCTGCTTCTCGGCGTGATGCCGTTCGCGGTGACCGGCGGCGTGTTATCGCTGTTCATTACGGGAACGCACTTCAGCATCTCTTCGGCGGTCGGCTTCCTTTCGCTCTTCGGCGTTTATGTGCTGGACGGAGTGATCCTGATCTCGCAAATCAAGCAACTGCGTGGAGAGGGCGCGTCGCTACGCGAGGCCGTCGAGCGCGGCGCCGAGTTGCGAATGCGACCCGTGCTGATGACGGCGCTGGCGGCGGCGATTGGTTTGTTCCCCGCGTCTATCGCAACTGGCATCGGTTCTGAAACGCAGCGCCCGCTGGCGCGCGTGGTGGTCGGCGGGATATTGACCTCGGCGGCGGTGATATTGCTCGTGCTGCCGACGATTTATCTGCTCATGCATCAGTGGCTGGAACAGCGACGGCCCGGAACGGGATCCGGTCGCCGGGGCGCGGGAACGTAGTCGCGGAGAGTTGAACAATTTTCAAGCGCCGTTTGCTCGAAACCGGAACTTATCTATGCCCAGCCGTTTGATGCGAAACTCGAGCGTCGAGGGCGCAAGTCCCAACGCTTTCGCCGCCCCGTTCGGCCCCGAAATGCGGCCACGCGAAGCGCGCAAGGCCGACTCGATGGCCTCGCGCTCCTGTGTTTGAAGCCGTTCGTTCACGCCTCCCACAACGGTAGCGCCCGGCAACACGTCCGGCTCCACCCGCAGCGCGCCGTTGCGCGAAAGAATCACGGCCCGCTCGATCACGTTTTCCAACTCGCGCACGTTTCCCGGCCAGTGATAAGACGCCAGCAGATTCATCGCGCGACGGTCAATTCGGCTGATCACCCTACCGAACCGCTCGCCGTGTTTGGAGGCGAAGTGAGAGGTCAGCAGTGGAACGTCCTCAGCGCGTTCACGCAATGGCGGCAAATGGACGGGGAATACATTCAGCCGGTAGTAGAGGTCGCTGCGGAATCGGCCCGCCCGCACGTCTTCGGCCAGATCCCGATTGGTCGCCGCCACGATCCGCACGTCCACGCGCACGGTCTCGCCGCCGCCCAATCGCTCGAACTCGCGCTCCTGCAACACGCGCAACAACATCACCTGCATTTCGGGCGGCAACTCTCCGATCTCGTCCAGGAAAAGCGTGCCGCCGTTGGCCTGCTCGAATCGCCCTTTGCGACGCGCCACTGCGCCGGTGAAAGCGCCGCGTTCATGGCCGAATAATTCCGAAGCCAGCAGGGTATGCGGAATGGCGGCGCAGTTGAATTTGACCAGCGGCCCGCGCGCGCGAGGCGAAAGGCGATGAATCGCGCGCGCGATCAGTTCCTTGCCCGTCCCGGTCTCGCCGGTGATCAGGACGGTAGCGTCAGTCGCGGCGACCTGCTCAACAGACTCCAGCACACGCCGAATCGGCGGCGAATCGCCCACAATCTCGTCGAACTTTTGAACCCGGACCAATTGCTCACGCAGGATGATGTTCTCCTGCTCCAATTGATCGCGCAGCTTGCGAATCTCCTCATTAGCCAGGGCGTTCGCTACTGACACTGCCAGCGCGCGCGAAATATCTCGAAGGATCGCAAGGTCGCTGTCCGAAAAAGCCATTGGAGTTATGCGGCTGAACGCGGCCTTGCCAATCATCTTCTCACGGACAATCATTGGGATCGAGGCGTAAGCCCTAATGCCGGCGGCGGCCAGACCAAACTCATGCTCATACCAACCTTCCTTCGCAAACAGATCATTGCACGTGTAAGCTGCGGCCTTATCCACTCGCCCCCAATCTACAAAGTCGTAAGGAATCAACGGACGAGCCGGTAATTCGACCACCGGACGACCATTTTCAAGCCGGTCGAAATACTCCCGCAGCGTTTCTCCTTCATGGCGCGGAGCGCAGACGATGTGCGCGGCATAACAATCGTGATTCATGCCGTCGAATGAAATAATCGCGACACCGTCATAGGGAACCTCCGGAACCAGAACCTGAGTGATGGCTTCGAGCACGCCTTGCAATTCTCTTTCAGTGCTGACCGCTTCCCAGGCCCGCATGACCAAAATCCGTCGTCGCTCCAAATTAATGTCGTGAGCAGGTTGCCGTTGTGTTGTTGTGAGCATAGCCGCAGTATAACAAAAAGCTCAGTTTGATCGTGAATTCGCAAGATGTTGTGAGTTTTGCGCCGTCGAATGTTTGATTCCCATAGTCAAGACTTCGTCTTTTCAATCAGTTACATCTCGCGAGACGGTTGGCGCCGAAGTCGCCACACAATATGATTGGCGATTGCCGTGCCTCTCGCAATTGGCGGAGCCCTGAAGCAGTGAAAATCGCAGCGCGAAAGCTTTGGAGTCCGTTCATGCCTGATGCTGAGATTGACACAGAATTGATGATCCTGGGCGAATCTGTTGACAAGCCGCAGAAGATATGGAAAACCTTCGAACAAGTCATCGGCCGTCCGGGACGAAACTATGCGCAATGGGTCGCCGACCATGCGAATGACTTCCATTAGTGAGTGAGGGGGGATATTTGATGATTGGTTCTTTGCCAGATACAAATTCGACCGCAGAAATGAGCGAGGGCCGAACCGCGCCCGCAATCGAGGCCCGCGAGCTTGTCAAAACATACGGCGGCAAGGTTCGCGCGCTCGACGGTCTGAGTTTCACAGTCGAAGCCGGCGCGGTCTTCGCGCTGCTCGGCCCCAACGGCGCGGGCAAATCGACGACGATAAAAATCCTCAACACGTTATCGCGCCCCGACTCCGGTTCCGCGCTGGTCGCCGGCTTCGACGTGTTGAAGGAGCCGGAGCGCGTGCGCCGCGCCATAGGTTGTGTGGCGCAGAAGTCCGGCGTTGACCCCGAAGCCACGGGCCGCGAGAATCTGACGCTGCAGGGCCGCATTCACGGCCTTCGCGGGCAGACGTTGAAAAGCCATGTGGACGAGTTGCTTAATCGTTTTCGGCTGACCGAAGCCGCGGATTTAGTCGCCCGCACGTACTCCGGCGGAATGCAGCGCAAGCTGGACATTGCGATGGGACTGATCCATCGCCCGCGCGTGCTTTTCCTGGACGAGCCGACTACGGGACTGGATCCCGAAGCGCGCGCCGGTCTGTGGGACGACATTTCGCGGCTTGCGAATGAAGACGGCATCACTGTACTGCTGACCACGCACTACCTGGAAGAGGCCGACCAACTGGCGCGGCGCCTGGCCATCGTCGATCGCGGCAAATTGGTGGTCGAAGGCGCGCCGGATCAATTGAAAGGCGAATTGCTCGGCGATGCGATTCACATCGAATTCGCCAGCGCCGAGGCGGAAAGCAATGTGCGCGGGGCGCTCAACCTGCTTGACGGCCTGAGCGAAATCGTCGTGGACGGCCACTCGCTGCATGCGCGAGCCGCGCAAGGGGCGACCGCCGTGCCGGGGATGCTCGCCGCCCTTGAGTCGAAGGGGCTGAAGGTCGCTTCGGTCAAAGTGGCGCGGCCTTCATTGGATGACGTCTATTTGCACTATACCGGTCGAACCTTCAGCGAGGCCGACCAAGCGAATCAGAAAGGAGCGCGATGACTTTTTTCACTCATTCTCTGTTCATGGCGCAGCGGCTGCTGCGCAACCTTCTGAGGCAGCCGTGGTGGATCGTCATCTCACTGGTTCAGCCGATCCTGTGGTTGCTGCTCTACGGTCAGCTTTTCAAGCGGGTCGTCGAACTGCCCGGCTTCAACGCCGACTCCTATATCAGTTTCGTCACGCCGGGCGTGGTCATTATGTCGTCGCTGTTCGCGGGGGGGTGGAACGGAATGGGCGTGATTATGGATATGAACCAGGGCGTGATGGATCGCCTGCTGGTCTTGCCGATGAACCGCGCGGCGATCATTACGGGCCGAATCCTTTCAATGTCGGTTGTGAGCGTCGTTCAATCGCTCATCCTGATCACGCTGGGTTATGCGACTGGCGCCCGCTTCGCCGGCGGAATCGTCGGCGTCATCGTTCTGTTCATCTGTGGTATGTTGTTGGCCGCCCCGTTCGCCGCGCTGTCCATTGCGCTGGCGCTCCTGGTTCGCAAACCGGAATCGGTCATCGGCGCGTCGAACTTCATCCTGATGCCGATGATGTTCCTTTCCCCGATACTGATGGCCAAGAACGTCATGCCCGATTGGATACGCTCGGTCTCCCGATTCAACCCCGTGAACTGGAGCGTCGAGGCGGCGCGGGAAGCCCTTGGCGAACACACGGATTGGAACTTCGTGCTGCTGCGCATCGGCTGCCTGCTGGCTTTCGCCGCTATCAGCGCTGCTCTGGCTACGCGCGCTTTCCGCGCTTACCAGCGTTCGGCCTAAGCGTCGCCGGCTAAATCTCAGGATTGAATTAGGAAGATATTGGCGCCTCCATTCCACGTATTCCATTCTCTGCCCATGGAAAACTCCTCCGATTGTTCGGGTTATAATGGCGACAAGCTAAATGGAAGGGAGGCCTAAATTGAACGAGTTCGAACTGCCTTTTTCATTCAATAGTTCGCTTACGGACTTCACGCGGGATCTCACCGCGGCGGCCTTACGCGACGATCTTGAGCCTGTCACGGGGCGGGATCGCGAAATCGACCGTGTCATTACTATTCTATTGCGCCAGTCTAAGAATAACCCGGTCCTCATTGGCGAGGCCGGAGTGGGAAAGACGGCCGTGGTTGAAGGTTTAGCCCATCGAATAAGCTTGAACCGGGTACCGTCGACATTAAAGAACGTGAGCATACTCTCCCTCAGCCATACTGACCTGCTCGCGGGTACAAGCTTTCGCGGTCAGTACGAGAAAAGGCTTAAAACCCTCATTGATGAGGCAGGTAGGAACAGGTTTGTCATTCTGTTCATAGATGAGTTGCACAACTTGATCGGAGCCGGGTCGGCGATAGGCGCGCCGATGGATGCGGCCAACATGCTTAAACCCGCGCTCGCGAACGGCCAAATCCGCGTGATCGGCGCGACCACCGATTTCGAATATTCGCAATACATCCGAGCCGACGCCGCCTTGGAGCGGAGGTTTCAGCCAGTGCGCGTCATCGAGTTGGGGCGGGAACAGACATTAGAAGCGTTGCGCGCCAGGCAAGCGCGACTGGAAATGCATCACCTTCTGGCCATCACCGAGGGCGCTCTGGAAGCCGCCACCGACCTTTCGCTCGAATACCTCCCGGACCGGCGGCAGCCGGACCGCTCTATCGACCTGCTGGATGAAACCTGCGCGCGCATGCGGTTACTCGCGCCGGAACGTCTGCCCAAAGAAATTGTGGCTCTCAAACTGAAACGGGATCAACTACTCGCCACGGAAAGAGAATCAATCGGCCAACTGATGTTAATCGCTGAGGCCAGAGGGACCTCCCTGGAACGATTCTCGCGAGGGACCTATAAGATTATCGAGGCCATGGGGCTTGAGGTCGAGAAATTAATAACGGGTGGCGTCACGGAGCGACCTGATCTGCCGTTGCCTGACAGCATTCGCCGTATACAGGAGAGCGACCCGGGGGCCAGACTTGCTAAATCACGCGATGAACGGTCACGGGTTGAGGTAGAATTGAAGTCGCAGATGACCGAATATCATCTTGTGGTAAGCGCGGACGACGTACGCAACACCATTGGCCACGTGGCGTAAACCGTTGGACGACTAACTAAATGCCGTTGGCGTTTTAACGCCGGTTGAGGACGAATGATTATCTAGTCGCGGAGCGACGGTTGAGATTGTTGTGAGTTCGTCACTACATTCAACCGTCTTTTCTTCGCATCCTTCAACCGTCGCTCCGCGACTCGCGGATTTCTCTTAC
>DATCXQ010000214.1:0-2901 GCA_036565725.1 Blastocatellia bacterium | reverse complement strand
AATACGCGATCGCCGAAACGGAAGCCGATAAATTCAATTCCGAGTCGCCAGCAAAATGGAACGTCAAGGTTATCAACAACGCGGCGACGACGCGCCACGAAGTGTTCGGAAAGTTGCGCCTCACGATCCCGGCCGCGGCGCGCACGCTCGAAGACACGCAATTTACGCTGCTCGGCTCCGGTAACGCTCAGGAGATACCCTTGCGCATCCTTGCTCCGGGCCGCGTGACCGTCGAGGCTGAATGGCAAGGCGATTCGCCGGCTGCCGATGAATCCCTGCCGCTGACGCTCAGCCTGGAGCATCCGGGAACGAATCGCATCTACGCGCGCCGCGCCGCGAAAAGCCCGTTGCGAATCGAGCAGCAAATCACATCCGTCGACATGGAACGCGGGAAGCGCGTCGTCGTGCGGCTGCAAAACGACAACACGGCCAAAGTCAAAGGCCGCGTCAAGGTAACTTTCGCGCCCGCGTTGTGAAAGAGTGAATTTTCGGGATGGTTCAACAACGAGGAAGTTTATGCGCAATTCCGTCTTCAGCCATTACAGTCTGCGAAATGCAAGACAGGCTATGTTTGCGGTCTGTGTCTTGTTTTGTGTTTCAACAACGTCAAGGGCGGACGATCTGACGATCCGAGCCGCTTTCGACGGCAAAGCTTCGGTCCTGCCGAAAGAAAGGATCGATCTGCTCCTCAGCCGCGCGTTACAGCCGGCGGATGGCAGCCTGGCGGTGTTGGTTGGCGATACCGACGTCACAGCGATGCTGACAGCGGAGACCGCCAACGTGTCTTACACCCCTCGGCTGCCTCTGCCGGCTGGCGAAAGCGATGTCACAGTCTGGCTGGTATCGCCCGGCAATCAGTGGAAAGAAATCGCCCGGTTCCCGTTGCGCGTCGCCGCGGGGGCCACGGTCAACGGATCGAACGGCGCAACGGCGATCGATGGCGCAGTAGTTCCAGATTCGTCAAGCGGCGACGCCTCAAACGGCGCTCAAGCCGCCACCACAAACAACGCGACGCCGACGCCGACGAGGCTTTGGGGCTTCGATAAGGTCGAGCCGATCAAAAACATTTCGCTCAACCTCAAATCGCAGCCCGGTTCGAGCGCATTCCCCACCCCGCAGCCGGGAGCTGTCAGGGAAACCTTCACCGATCTGGCCGGGCAGACGGCGCTTGGCGCGACGTTCACGCGCGGCGCGATGGTCTGGTCAAATCGCTTTGAAATCGTCGGCTCGTCGTTTCAAAACGAAGCGCTGCGGTTCGGCGAGTTGGGGCCAAAAGCGCCGAATGTCGATCTGTCGAATTACCTGGTTCAGGTCCAACACGGCGCATCGAATTTCGCGCTCGGTCACGTCTCGTTAGGCGCGCACCGCCATCTGATCAACAACTTTTCGAGCCGCGGCGTGACCGCCAAACTACCGTTGGGAAAGCGCGCGGATTTCACGGCCTCCGCCGTCAACGGCACGAGCGTCGTAGGATGGAGCAACTTCTCCGGCCTGAACCGGCGCAAGCATCAAATCCTGAGCGGCGCGCTGGGTTTCGAGTTTCTGCCCGCTCGCCCGCAGGGTTTCCGGATCGAAGCCGCCGCCCTCAGCGGTTCTTTGCTGCCCCTCAACAACTTCAGCCAGCGGTCGTTGACTGACACCGAACGCAGCGCGGGCGGAAGCCTGCGCCTGGTCGCCAGCGACGCGCAGAATCGCTTCAAACTCGACGCCGGATTCGCGCGCAGTCACTTTACCAATCCGTCCGATCCGCTGCTCGAACAGGGGCTTAACCTCACGCCGGCGCGCGAGACGACGCGTTCGGCGCGATTCGCAGACGCCAGTCTGGCGTTGTTGCGAGACGTAAAACTCAATTCGCTGCAGAAGGCGAACCTGACTTTCAATTTTCGGCACGAACGTGTGGACCCTCTCTTTCGCAGCGTCGGCGCCGTCACGCAGGCCGACCGTTTTCAAAATCAATTCGAACTGGTAGGCGCTCTCGGCGAAGCGAACTTCACGGCCTCTTCTACCCGATTCAACGACAACCTGGGCGACTTACCTTCAATCCTGAAATCGCTGACGAGGCGCGAAGCGCTGAACGTCAACATGCCGCTGTCGGCGCTCCTTGTTCCATTCATCGCCGGGAGGGAACAGCCAAACGGGCAAACGAACGAACAAACGGACGGCCAATCGTTTCAGTGGCTGCCGCGCCTAGGGTTCACTGTAGACCGCGTCCACCAGTTCGGCGCATTCATTCCCGTCAACGGCGGATTCCGGCCCGACCTGGTACCCGATCAGATCAGCCTGAATTACAACGTGAGCGCCGATTGGCAGTTTACGAAGTGGCGGCTCGGCTATCGGTTCAATCGTTCGTCGCAAAACAATCGCCAGCCGGGCCGCGAGCTTGCCGACCTGGAGAACCTGATCCACGGACTGACGCTCGGGCTCAATCTTACGCCTGCCCTCGACGTGAACTTCGATGTCAATAACGAGCAGGCAAACAACTTCGAATTCCAACGCGCGGACCGCACACTGCGCTACGCCGTCAACGCCAACTGGCGAATCACGCCCCGCGCGACCTTCGCGCTCAACCTTTCGACTATCGGGGCCGGCGATCTGGCGCGGACCTCGTCCAGCCGCACCATCGAAGGCGACGCGCAATTGTCTTACCGCATGGACGCGGAACATCCTGTAGGGCGGATCCTCTTCGCCAATCGCATGCAGGCGCAGTTTTTCATCCGCTACGCTAATCGCTTCGCGCGCGCGCGCGACCTGTTATTTTTAGTCACCAGCCTCAACAAAGTCTGGACTCTCAACACAGGAATGAATCTGACCTTTTAGGAGTTCTCAGGTCGCATTGCGACGCCGTGAAACAATGAAAATCAGGCGGCGCGCCCGCGTCCTCGCGGGCAGGTCTTGCGGTGA
>DATCXQ010000211.1:0-3257 GCA_036565725.1 Blastocatellia bacterium | reverse complement strand
TGCGCACACTTCCCGGCCGGGGCAGACACATAGGTCTGCCCCTACGTTGAAGTGCGTGGTTGCGTTTAATTTTCAAATGCCATCAACGCACGGTACGGACGTGAAAGCAATTCCCCGTCGCGTCAGCGACGACTGAACCCGTCATGACATCCGGCGCACAACCGAATTCAACCGCCGCTGACGCGGCGGAGTGAGCGCCGCAGCGATCCCGCGGGAAATTGCGGATATGGAAGTTTTGCGATGCGACGATGCGGACTTCTTACAATCCTCGTTCTACTTGGCTGCGTCGATTCGACCGCGTCCGAGACCGCGCCGCCGGACGCCCTCGCATACAGCCGCCGCGTTTGGCGCAGCGCGGACGGCCTGCCCGAAGACTTCGCGCAATCTCTGGCGCAGACTCAGGACGGTTACCTGTGGATAGGCACGAGCGGCGGGCTGGCGCGCTTCGACGGCGTGTCGTTCGTGGTATTCAACCGTGAGAACATGTCCGCTTTTCTCGACGACAGCGTCTATTCGCTGCTGGTCACGAAGGATGGGACGCTGTGGGCGGGCACGGAGGGCGGCGGCCTTGTCCGGTACAAAGACGGGCGCTTCCGCGCATTCGGCGCCGCTGAAGGGCTCACCAACGGCTTCGTCCGCGTAATCTACGAAGATAGGAACAGCCGATTATGGGTCGGGACCGACGCCGGTCTCTTTCGCATGCAGAATGAATCGCTGATCCGCGTGGACGGCCGCGACGGCGCGGATGAAATGAACGTGCATGCCATTTGCGAAGACAGCGCCGGACGCCTGCTGGTCGGGGGTCGGGGGCTGTTGGTTTTGCGCGGGCAGGAAGTGAATTACTACACCTCCAATGGAAGCATGGCCGACAACAGCATTAGGACAATACGCCAGACGGCGGACGGGGCGATTTGGATTGGCTCGATCTCCGGTCTCCGCAAGCTCGACCGGGGGATCAACGGTGATCCATTCAAGGCCCCTAAAATCCTGAGCGGCGTCAACATCAGCGCGCTGCTCGAAAGTCGCGGCGGCGCAGTTTGGATCGGCGCCTACGGTCAAGGATTGATGCGGTATCGGGCGGGCCGGATCGTCAGGTTTTCGGCGCCGTCTACGCTCCCGCACAACAACGTACTAGCCCTCTTCGAGGACGGCGAAGACAACGTCTGGGTCGGCGCCCAGGGCGGCTTGCTACGCCTGAGTCCGAGCGCCGCCGGCGTGATCACCACGGCGGACGGCGCTCCCCAAAGCATCAATACTATCTATCAGGACCCGCGCGGAGAACTCTTCGTGACGGCGTTGAACGGCAAACTATTTCGCGTCGCGCGCAATACGCTCACGCCCGTCCGTCTCCCGGCGCCGCTCGATCGGATGTCGGTGCGCAACCTCTTCCGCGACAGTCGCGGGACGCTGTGGGTCGGGACGGACGGACAAGGGGTCTCGCGAATCGACGCGGGCGGGGTCGTCCAGTACACGATGAAGCAGGGGCTGGTCAACGATTTCATTCGAGCTTTCTGCGAAGACCGCGAAGGCGCCCTCTGGATAGGGACGGACGGCGGGCTGAGCCGATTCCGACATGGCGCGTTTCAGAATTTCAATATCAAGGACGGCCTGGCTTATGACAGCATCAGAGCGCTGTTGTTAGATCGCAGCGGCGACCTCTTGGTGGCGACCGACGGAGGATTGAGCCTGTTGCGCGCCGGGCGCTTCGTCGCCGATCCGTCGCTCGAACGCCTGCGTGGGCAGAAGGTCTGGTCGCTGCGCGAAGACGCCGAGGGCAAGCTCTGGATCGGCACGCACGGCGCCGGGCTGTTCCTGCTCAAAGACGGGGCGCTGACGCGGTTCACGACCAAAGACGGATTGCCCAGCAACAAGATCCACTACATCATCGAAGACGCGCAGGGCAGCCTGTGGATGAGCGGCCCCAGCGGCGTCGTCGCGGTCTCCCGGCGCGAGCTTGAATCCCTCTCCAGGCAGTCAACCGGCCAGTTGGCGGTGCGCCTTTACAGCACGGCCGAAGGGCTGAGCACGGATCAGATGAACGGCGGCGTTCAGCCGGCGGGCGCTCTACTCGCGTCCGGCGAGATGTGGTTCCCCAGCGCGAAAGGCGCCGTCCACATCGGGCAAAACGGCCCGGATCACAGAAGCGCCCCGCCGGCGCTGATCGAGCAGGTATTGGCCGACGATCGCGCCATCCATTTTTCTCAAAGCCTCGCGCTCGATCCGGGCCGAGGCAAACTCGAAATCCATTACACGGCGATTCGTCTGCGGTCTCCTGACCGGATCCGGTTTAAGTATCGGATGGAAAGCTTCGATCAGGATTGGACGGACGCCGGGCAGCGCCGCGTCGCGTATTACACCAACCTGCCGGCGGGCAAGTACAGCTTTCGCGTGGTGGCGTATGAAATTGACGATCCGCGCAGCGCGACGGAGCGAGTCCTGAGCATCGAGTGGCGACCCCATTTTTATAAGACGGCGTGGTTCCCGGCCCTCTGCGGGTTGGCGGCGCTGGCCGCGGTCTGGGTTTGGTACCGGCTGCACGTACGCAACCTGCGGCAGCGATTCGCCGCAGTGCTCGATGAGCGGAACCGGTTGGCCAGGGAGATGCACGACACCTTGATCCAGGGCTGCGCCGGCGTTTCGGCGCTGCTCGAAGCGGCGTCGAGCGCGCGCGAAGTCTCGCCGATCATCAGCGACGAATTGCTCGACCGCGCGCGCAACGAAGTTCGGGCGACCGTGGACGAGGCCAGATTGGCGGTGTGGAATCTGAGACAGAACGCCGGCGAAGGACTGGCGCCGGCGATTTCACAACTGACCCGCCGGCTCAGTCTGGAGACCGGCATTCCGATCAGGTTCGAGAGCAACGGCTCGGCGCCCGACCTCGGCGCCGAAAACGAGAGGAGTTTGCTGATGATCGTTCGCGAGGCGTTGCAAAACGCCCTCAGGCATGCGGCGCCGGATCATGTTTCAGTCGCGCTAAGCTCCGACCGTCGCGGCCTGCGAGTGGAAATCGAAGACGACGGGCGCGGCTTCGACCCCTCCGTCATCAACTCGTCGAATGGGCGACACTACGGCCTGGTCGGGATGCGCGAGCGCGCCGAGAAACTGGGAGGGCAGCTCTCGTTGACGAGTTCCCCGGGCAAAGGCACACGGGTGCTGCTGAGAGTCCCAAAAGTAGATGGGAATCTCAGCCACGAATGAACACTCCGTAAACTAAGTTTTTTGGCATTCGTTTACAGTACCGCGCGCGTAAGCAAGCG
>DATCXQ010000192.1:0-8665 GCA_036565725.1 Blastocatellia bacterium | reverse complement strand
AGATAGGCGCTTTTTCGTCGCGGAGCGACGGTTGAGCTTAGGCCGGCGTTTTAACGCCGGTTGAGGACGAATGATTATCTAGTCGCGGAGAGACGGTTGAGATTGTTGTGAGTTCGTCACTACATTCAACCGTCTTTTCTTCGCATCCTTCAACCGTCGCTACGCGACTCGCGGATTTCTCTTACGTGTGACACCGGGCGTTGAAACGCCGGCCTAAGCTCAACCGTCGCTGCGGCGACGAAGAATAAATCCGTACGCTGATCTGATAACCGCTCTAAACTGAAGCGCGCGCGTAAATTGAATCGGCGAAGCCTTTGGGGCGCCTCGTCTTCTCTACCTCCTTGCCGAAACCTGATCGATTCCGTCGTCGGCGTTAGGAGTTTTCCCGGTCAACGACTCAAGAAAAGCCACCAGGTCGCGCTGTTCGTCTTCGGTGAGCGAGAGCGCGTCCAGGTCCCATTCGCGGTTGATGTTCTGGCGTCCGCCTTCGTTGTAAAACCTGACTACGTCGGCGAGGGCCTTCGCGCTGCCGTCGTGGAAGAAGGGCGCGGTCATCGAGACGTTGCGGAGGCTGGGCGTGCGGTACGATCCGATGTCGAATACCTGATAGGTGATCAGGACTCTTCCCAACTCCTTTCCGCCCTCCTGTTTCGCCAAAGCGTCGATCATTTCCCTGGCTTTGTCGGTTTCGGTGGCCGCGTAGGCCTGTCTGGAGAGTTTATCGAAGTTGGGGTGGTTTGCGGCGACGCCGGTGTTGTGATAGTTGAAGTCGGTGAAGAAGGGCAGCGAGTCGCTGAACGTGTGGCAGCGCGAGCACCTGGCCCTGCCGCGAAAGAGCGCGAATCCGCGTTTGGCCGCTTCGCCGATCGCGTTCTGATCGCCGGCGACGAATCGGTCGAACGGCGAGTCGCCCGAAACCAGCGTGCGCTCGTAAGCCGCTAGCGCAAGGCCTACAAGCTCTATCCGCGCTTCGGAGCCGAAGACTGATCGGAACTCGGCGCGATATTCGGGGATCGCGCGCAGCCGTGAGACGACCTCGTCGTAAGATCCGTTCCCCATCTCCAGCGGGTTGACGAGCGGTTGGACGGCCTGATCCTCGAGCTTATCCGTTCGCCCGTCCCAGAACTGGCCCGTGTTGAACATCGCGTTGAGCAGCGTTGGAGAATTGCGCGGGCCGCGGCGTCCTGCGATTCCTTCGGCGACCGCGCGGCCGTCGGTGAAGGCGCGTTTCGGATCGTGGCAGGACGCGCACGAGACGCGGCCGTCAAATGACAGCCGCGCGTCGAAGAAGAGCTTGCGTCCAAGCTCGATCTTCGCGGGCGTCATGGGATTATTCCTAGGGACGTAGTAATCCCAGGTATCCGCCGGGAGACCCAACGGAATCGAACTTTTCCAGGAAGGTTGCTGTGCGCCGAAACCTGGCGCCAGCGAGAGCAAGGCGGCGACGGCAAATGCGGAGACTACGAGCAGACGTAACGAATTTCGACGGGGTCCTCTCATAACCATTTCGCGTCCTCCAAGGGCGTCGAATCAGTACCGCGAGCGGTAGCGAGCGTGTCCCTGCGGTCAGCCCATCACGAAGGACACGCTCGCTACCGCTCGCGGTACTGATTTAAATCTGATCCAGGATCAATTTCGCAATCGTTAAATAGATTAATAATCCGGTCGCGTCAACCAGCGTCGTGATCAACGGCGCGGACAGAACCGCCGGGTCGACTCCGGCGCGGTGCGCGGCGATCGGGACGATAGAGCCCACCGTAGTCGACCAGACGCAGATCGCGCAGACGGTAACGGCGATGGTGAGCGCCAATTTGAAGTCCCGCGTCACCCAGTAAGCTTGTGCGAAGGCCACCATCCCGATCATCACGCCGACCAGTAGCCCCGTCGTCGCTTCGCGCGCCGCCACGCGCCAGGCGTTTTTGACGCCGATCTCCCCTAGCGAGAGGCTGCGGATGACGGTCATTACCGTCTGGGCGCCGGCGTTACCGCCGGTGCCGATCAACAAGGGGACGAAGAAGGTGAGCGCGACCACGGTGGCCAGCTCGTCTGCGAAGCTGTGCAGCACCTTGCTCGTCAAGGTCCCGGCCACGAACAGGAACAGCAGCCACCCGATGCGCTTCCGCACGACGCGGAGGATCGGGTTGTCGAAATAGGGCCGGTCGAGCGCGCCGGGCTCGACCGCCGCCATTCGCAATATGTCCTCGGTCTGCTCTTCGATCATCACGTCGATCACGTCGTCAACCGTTACGAATCCGACTACGCCGCCGTCGTCTTCGAGCACGGGCACGGCCAGAAGGTTGTATTTGGCGATCTTGTTGGCGACGGTCTCTTGATCGTCACCGGTGTGGACGGCCACTGGCTTGCGGCGCATCACTTCGGTTATAGGCTGATTCATTTCGGCCATCACCAGGTCGCGCAAACTGACCGCGCCGAGCAGCCCTTCGGTTTCAGGTTCGAGCACGTAGCAGGCGTAGATCGACTCTTTTTCTCGCGCGACCAAGCGGATGTGTTTGAGCGCGTCGCCGACGTTCATTTGCGGATCGAGCCGGACGAACTCCGTGGTCATGATGCCCCCGGCCGTGTGCTCAGGGTATTGCAGCAGGTGTTCGAGTTCCGCCTTGGCTTCCTCGCCGACCCTGGATAGCACGCGGCGGCGCTCGGTCAAGCCCATCTGCTGAATGATGTCCGTCCGCTCATCCGCCGAAAGCCCCTCGATCACCTTGGCCGCCCTCGTCGGGTCGAGCTTTTCCAGGATCGCGCCTCGGCGCGTCATCGTCGGCTGGTCGAACAATTCGACGACTCGCGCCACGGGCAGCATCATCACCACCGTCGAGGCCTCGATCAGCTTCAACTGGTTGAGCAACTCGACCAGATCTTCAGGCGGCAGGTCCGCCACCTGTTCGCTGATGCCGACGAAACTCTCATCGAGGCGAAGGGTGATCCGCTCTCGCAACTCCTCCAGCGTCGTCATTCACTTACCTCCCTTCCGTAGAAATAGGACTGACGGGGCGACGGGGCGACGAGGGGACGGGGCGATGGGATAATCTTCTCTTTTCGCCCCGTCGCCCCGTCGCCCCGTCGCCCTGTCTCTCCGTCTCTCTGTCTCTCCGTCCCTCCGTCTACCTTCTCTCTTCCCACTTCCTCTTCAACTCATTCAGCAGGTCGATGAACCGCAGGTCACAGCGCAGGTTGTCGAGGCGCGGGTTGTCGGCGAAGAGCGGGTAATTTTCGTTGCCGAGCTGAATGGCTCTTTTGATCCATTCGACCGCCTCGTCGCGTATGTTCTCCATGGCGTATAGCGACGCCAGCCAGAGCGCTACGTCGTGATCGGCGGCGGCGATCTGTTTGACGTGATCGGTGATCAGGCTGCGGGCGCGTTCATGTTCCCCGCGCGCGCTGTGACACCAACCCAGAAGGACTTGCAGCGGGTCGAAGTGCGGGTGCTGATCGAGCGTTTCTTCGGCCAGCTTCCGGCATTCTTCGACGCGCCCCTGGTTGAAATAGATCAGCGCGAGGAAGGTCTTTATCAGCGGGTGGTCTGGCTCGACCGCGCGCCCTTTTTCAAGTTCCGCGATGGCCCGGTCGTATTCGTGGCGGTAAGCGTAAATCCGCCCGCGGTTGTAGCCGGCGATGACGCCGTCGTTCGGGTTGAGTTCGAGCAGCCGGTCGTATTGTCTGAGCGCCTTGTCGTAGAGGCCGTTCAGGCGATAGAGCATTCCGGCGATGATGAAGACGGTCGGGTCGTTCGGGGCTTCGCGCCGCACCTCGGCCAGCGTAGCCAGCGCCTGCTCCTTATCGCCGCGGTGCAGATAGACGTAGACCATCTGCAAACGCGCCCCCGACAGGTTTTCGTCCAAATCCAGCGCGCGCAGCAGCGATTTTTCCGCGAGGTCGAAATACTCGCCCCCTCCGTACCCCTGGGCGTGATGCACGTAGCACCGTCCCAGCGCGTAATGAGCGCGGGCGAAGCCGGGGTCGAGCCTGATTGCCTCGTGAAACATCCTGATCGCCACGTCGAGGTCGCTGTCGTCGAAGGTGTGCGACATGTACTGGAACAACAGGTCGCGCCCGCGCAGGTAGAACTCATGGGCTTCTGGGCTGGTCGTGAGCGGCCTCTCTATCTTTTCCTGCTCCGCTTCAGTCAGCTTCACTTTCAAGCCCGAGATGACGCGCTCGGCGATCGTGTCCTGCAGCGTGATCAGGTCGCGCGCGTGTGAGTCGATCTTCTCGCTCCACAGTATCTCTCCGGTGGCGGTTTTGATCAGTTGTGCGGTGACGCGAAAGCGATCGGGCGTTTTGATGAAGCTGCCCACCAGAACGACGGGCGTCGCCAGGTCTTCGCCGACCCGGCGCGGATCGATGTTTTGACCGGCATATTGGGCGATGTATTGCGACGGGCGCACCACCAGCGAACGCACGCTCGCGAGTTCGGCGATGATGCCGTCTGCCAGCGAAAATTCGTAGAAATTGTCCTCGGCGTTGCCCGAAAGATTTTTGAACGGCAGCACCGCGATGACCTGCTTGTCTTCGCTACCCCAGTTCGGAGGCCTGGAAGAGGACGGGCGCACCGAGTCCGATTGGCTCGACGATTGGCTGGGCGCCGCGCTAGGCGCATGGCTGTTGCGAATCTTGTTGAAAACCCTGCCGAGAGTTCCGCTCAATCGCCATGAACTGCGTGCGCTTCGCGGGGCGAGGAGGATCGCGCCGATGCCCGCAAGCTCGACGCCCGAATCCTGCAAGAGCTGTCGCAGCAGAGCCTTCAATTCTTCGCGCATTTCGGCCATGGTCCCGAAGCGCTCGCGGGGTTTCTTGGCGAGCGCGCGGTCTAGGATGCTTTGGAGACGCGGCGGGGCGCCGGGAATCTCTTCGGCGACCGGCTCCGCCTCGTCGTTGATCACGGAGTTCAGAATTTCGATCCGGTTGCGGCCTTTGAACGGCTGGTGGCCTGTGACCATTTCATAGATCAAGACCCCTAGGCTGAATATATCGGTGCGGTGATCGACGCGCTCGCCCGCCGCCTGCTCCGGCGACCCGTACCCGGCAGTCCCGTAAGGGAGGCCTATTTCAGTCATCGACTTGTCGGGGTCAGCGCCGGCCTCTTGATCGGTCGCGAGCATCTTGGCCAAGCCGAAGTCGAGCACTTTGACCTTGCCCTGATCGTTGACCACGATGTTGTTCGGCTTGATGTCTCGGTGAACTATCCCGCGAGCGTGAGCCGTCGTGATCGCGTCGGCGACCTGAACGCCGATCGAGAGCGCGCTCAGGATCTCCATCGGTCGCCCGGAAATGACGTGCTTGAGCGTGCGCCCTTCGGCGTAAGGCATGACGATGTAGAACAACCCGTCGCTCTCGCCGATGTCGTATATCGCGCAGATGTTCGGGTGGTCGAGCGCGGAGGCCAGTTTGGCCTCGCGCTCAAAACGGCGGCGCGCGTTCTCGCTCGAAGCCAACTCCGGCAACAGGATTTTAATGACGACTGAACGATCGAGGCGCGCGTCGACGGCCTTGTAGGCGATGGCTTGCCCGCCCTGACCAAGCTGTTCAACGATGCGATAGTGTGAGAATGTGGCGCCTGGCGCGAGCGGTGTCATATCAAACCTCGAATTGGAACATCTTTCTACATTGAATTCTTTGAAATGGCGCTTAAACAGACGCGCGAACGTTCTTTGGTAAAGCCAATCCGTATGCTACTACCGGGAGTAAGCGACATCAAGTAGGGGCCGTGACGAGAGAGAGAAGCGAGGCTTGAAGGCGCTCAATTTGTCCAGAAGGGACACCGTCTAATGTCCGCTGCGCCTCCGGCGCAAAGACTTGTGTAAACACTATAGCTGTTAGCAAACGCGTCTACGGTGTGGGGCGATTTGTTTAATCGCCCTGTTTGTGGATTTGTCAGATCAGGAAAAAGCGCGAGTAAACAACTCGCGCCACAGCCCCGTACACGCGATTGCAAAACGATCTAACGGCGCGGGGCCGTGGCGCCTTTTGCCCCGGCATTGTCAATTTGAAGGCGCTCAATTTCCGACTTCGAAAACGCGAGGCGGTCTCGACACTGGCAGCAGGATCTTGGTCGCGCCGTCGACGGGGCGGAGCGCGTATACCTGCGCCGTGTGGCGGCCCGGCGCAATATTGATCCGGGTTAAATCGAAACTGAATCCGTGATTAGGGTTCGACGATACGCCGGAACTGACCAGGTCTATTCGCTCCTCGCCGGCTAGTTTCGACGCGACCAATTTTTCATCGATGAACAATTGGACTTCGAGCGCGACTTCGGGCGCTTCCGGGGCGACGGCCCAACCGACCACGCGCGTCTGATCGACGACGTCAATCGCGCCGCGCAGCCGCGGACTGAAGGTCGAAAACGCCGCGAGCGTCGCGACGGCGCAAACCAGAATGATTTCGACGAAGGATTTTGCGACGACCGCTTTGAGCAGTCTCGACGGAACCGAGGAATCCGGCCGTGGCGTCAGAATTTCTTTTGAGTCATCGCGAGCGCCCATTTGGCCAACGCCTCGACCCGCTTGTCGAATTCGGCGAAGCGAGCGTCCTGAGTCTGTCCCACATGGTAGCGATAGTAAATCTGTTGGATCACCACCGCCAGCTTGAAGGTCGCGAACGTATAATAGTAACCGATGTCAGACAGGTCGCGCCCCGACCGCGCCGCGTAACGTTCGACGATCTCGGCGCGCTTCATCCAACCGGGCGCCATCGTCACGCTGCGCAGGCTGCCCGCGAAGACCTCGGGGTCGTCCGCCTGCGGCCAGTAACAGAGCAGCAGTCCCAGATCGATCAGCGGGTCGCCCACCGTACACATCTCCCAATCCAGAATCGCCACGACTTTGGCAGGGTCCTGCGGGTCGAGCATCACGTTGTCCAATTTGTAATCGTTGTGGACCAGCGTCGGCGCGACGTAGTCCGGGGGCAAACGCTCGATCAGCCACGCGGCGGTCTCATTCATCTCTTTCAACTCGGTCGTCTTCGAGCGCTCCCAACGCCCGGCCCAACCCTCGACCTGACGCCGGACGAAGCCGGCGGGCTTGCCGATGTTGACCAGGCCGGTCGATTGAATGTCCACGGCGTGCAGATCGGCGAGCGTGTCAACCAGGCTCTCGCTGATTCTGCGGCGGAGTTCCAAATCTTCGCCGATCTCCGGCGGGATGGTCTGGCGCACGACGACGCCCCGGCGACGCTCCATCAGGTAAAACGGCGCGCCGATCACACTCGCGTCCTCGCACAACAGGTAGGGCCTCGGCGCGAGATGAAAATGTGGATTGATGGCGGCGAGCAACCGGTACTCGCGGGGCATGTCGTGAGCCGTCGGCGCGACAGGGCCGAACGGCGGCCGGCGCATCACGAATTCGCGGTCGCCCAGCCGGACGCAGTAGGTCAGGTTTGAGTGCCCGCCGGGGAATTGCGTGACCTCGATCCGCGCGTCGGGGTCCAGGTCGCCCTCGAGTGTCGAGGGCAAACGCTCGCGCAAATAAGCCTCCAGCGATTTCCAATCGAGTTCTTCGCCCGCGCGAACCGGCGCGGTGTCAGACGCTAGTGATGTCATATTCTCTCTTCACTTCAAAAATCCGCTCCGCCCGCTGAAGACCGCGCTCAGTTCGTCGTTCAACGGGTCATCGAGCGCGAGCAATCGGCGCAACTCAGGGCTGAGCGATTGCTGTGTTTCCGGCCGTAAAAATTTCTTTTGATATTGCTGTTGCGGCAGATCGCGGCGGCAATAGAAGCTGTGCATCGCCAGGCGCGGCCTGTCGGCGCGATTGGCCGTTCCCCCGTGCCATAGATGCGCGTTCATCACAACCACATCCCCGGCTCTGCCCGTGATCAAAGCCTCGTCGGGATGAGCCGCCGCGGGGTCCGGCAAAACATCCGGTGGCAATCTACCTGACCTGTGTGTGCCGGGCACGTAACGCGGCGCGCCGTTTTCAGCCGTAAAATCATCGAGCATCCAGACGACGTTGCAAACCGAATTGCCCTTTTCGTCGGGCAGCGCGCCCGTGTCACAATGCAGCGGCTGCGTCCAGTCGGAACGCGGGCGAGCGGAACGGGCATTCAAACTGCTCAGCTTGAAATCATGGCCGAGCGTGTGTTCAACGCAGGCCAGCAGCTTCGGCTCGGCGATCGCCCAGCGGAAGATTTCGCCATAATCAACCAGGTTGGCCAGCCGGTCGGTCTGCGGCTCCTGTTTGAATTCGTAACCCGCGCGGTCGCCCAACTCGGCAAACAATTCCGTGATGCGGCGCCGAAGAGCGGCGAGTTTGCCGGGGGCGACGAAATTCTCCAAAACCAGAAAGCCGTCGCGATCGAGCTGATCTTTTTCTTCCACGCTGAGCGCAACCTTGACGCTGTTCATTGTTGCTCCATTTGCGGCGCCGATTTCCAAGCGGCGCGTATTTTGAAACAATTAGCCACGGACAGCAATCTTCCGCAGGAGTCGTTCATTTCGCAATGAGCGACGCCATGAATGAATGATAAGCGCAGTTCGTAGTCCCGCCTTTAGGCGGCGACGTTTGGTATCGCTGAATGAATCCCTAGCTGACGCTTCCGCCTAAAGGCGGGACTACGAACTGATTTTCCGAGGAGCTTTCATGTGGCGTTGCGACGCCCTGAAACAGTGAAAATCAGGCGGCGCGCCCGCGTCCTCGCGGGCAGGTCTTGCGGT
>DATCXQ010000184.1:0-8280 GCA_036565725.1 Blastocatellia bacterium | reverse complement strand
CGATAGGGAGACTGGGCTAGAAATAGCATTCTCCTTTTCGCCCAGTCCCCCTATCGCCCCGTCGCCCAGTCGCCTCTTCATCCCGCATGAATGAGGGTCTTCAATTCCCTGCCGAATTTTACGTCGATTTTTCCGGCGCGGACCTCAACGACGACGCCCACGCCGAATTTCGGGTGATCGACGCGGTCACCCGCGGCGAACTTTTCCTGCATCGAATAGGCGCGCAGCGGGCCGATCTTTTCGGTCGCTGGCGCGGAGTCTTTTTTTCCGCCTCTCGTCGAAGAGCGAGTCGTCGCGGCTTTGGATGAGCGCTCACGATAGATATGATTGCTGTGACAGGTGCGGCACTCAACGCGTCCGATAGAGCCGTCGGGGTTGATCGCGGCGATGACGTGTTCACGAACATCTTTGCACTTTCCACAATACGCGTCCACGTCGCCCCCGACCTGGGAGCGTTTAACGATACCGAGCGAGTTCTTCGTCATTACTATTGATTCCGTTTCTATTTTCGAACGACCAGGGTTTGGGGGGCGGCGACGGGCCTCGTAACAGCGCCCTAATCCAATTTGACGCTCTTCCATTCGCCGCGAATGATCAGATCGCGAATCTCGGATGCGCTCTTCCCTTCTTTGTGCAACTTCTTGACAAGGAGTCCCTCCTTGAGGCAGAGCGGTCAGGTTGCGCCATGATCGGTGGCGAAACAGTCGAGCAGACTGCGATGTCCATTTCCGTTGTCGCAATGGCAATAACAAGGCTGCTGCGAGAAGACATCAGGAATCTCCTTCGCGTAACTGTAAGCCTTGACCACTGACGGGTCGGTAAACTGCTTCGGATCCAAAACGGCCGGCAGCGGCCTGGCGTCCGCCACGTCTGAAAAATGAGCGGGGATGCGCGGGGCCGTCGCGGCATGATCGCCGGGCGAATGTTGAGGGGTCGCGCCCACTCCTGCGCCCGAGCTCGACGTGGATGACGAGCCACGATTCGCGCCGCACCCTGTCAGGAATAGACTGATCAAGAGTAAACCGACCGGTAAAGATTTCGTCATCGATGTTTCTCCGAGCGCGATGATTGAAGTTCGGTTTTAAAAACTTGGAACGCCTTTTTAAGCATGACCGAATTGTATCATCATTCCGGCGTCATTGCAGTTACCGAGTCGCGGTTTACGCAGAATTAAGCATCTCGGTGAAGATGAACCAACATGCGAGACAAACAATTCGCCTGGTGCTATGATCTGCCCGCACCAACTTGTTCGGGCCTCGCACTCCCCCATCGGACAAAAGTCCAATTCAAAATTTGTGACCGCGAAGAAAATGAAAAAACCGGTTGTCGAAAAAACCATAGGCCTCTTGATCGCAATCGCTTTTTCCGTGCCGGTTGCGTCGGCGCAGGGCCGAAGTTTTACAATTCAAGTCGAGAGTGCGATCTCCGAAGCCGAGGCGAGATCGAGCGCCGCCAAATTGCGCGCGCAAGGACTGGAAGCCTATTGGGTCAAGACGACGATCCCCAGCATAGGCGTCCGCTATCGGGTACGCATCGGACGATACCAGAATCAGGCGCAAGCCAAAGCGAAAGCCGAGCAATTGCTCGGCGCCGGCGTGATCAATGAGTTCATAGTCACCATCTACGACGCGACGCCTTCCGATCCACAGGGGCCGGACGAATCGAGATCTGCGACCTCGCCGCCCAATGCTTCCGAACGAACAAGCGATAGATCGAGGGCGGTGGAGAAAAAGAATACCCCTGAGGGGAAGACCGAGTCCTTGCCTTCCGGCTCCCGTAGCGCCAGGCCACGAAAAACTTCCAACGCCGAACCGGCCGCCGGCGACCCGGCGGCGACCGAAGCGGCGGCGAACGTGACAATCAATAACGACAACTGGACAGTCGTCAAACACGACGTTGAGATAGACAAGAGCCTTCGCGCCGTCCACTTCGTCAATTCGATGACCGGCTGGGCCGCGGGCGACTCAGGCGCGGTGTACGCCACAACCGACGGCGGCAGAGTTTGGAAGGCACAATCTCCCGGCTCCGACGCGAACATGAACTTCATATACTTCATCGACTTGAATCGCGGATGGATGCTCGGGAAATCGGGCGCCAAGACGGGCGATGAAAACGAGGGCGAGAACACCCTGTTCATTACCGCCGACGGCGGGCGCACGTGGGAGCCCAAACCGCTGCCGAATGTGACCAGCCTCCATTTCATCAACGCCAAAACCGGCTGGGCCGTCGGCAGGAACTCCACGCTGCTGAAAACGACTGACGGCGGACTTGAATGGTACAAGGTCGGAGGCGTCGAGAAATTGATCGGGTCGCGAGGCGACTCATCGAATTACAGCTTCGGATTCAGCGACATCCACTTCACCGACGCGAAACATGGCTGGCTGATAGGCAATTATTACGGACGGGCGCGCGGAGAAATCGGCGGCGTCTTCACGACGTCGGACGGCGGCGCTACCTGGAGGCGAGTTCCGCTGGCAATCCAAACTCGGAATAATTCCCTGTTCACTCCAGGGGCGCTCAACTCGGCGGATTTCACGGACGCGAACATGGGATCGATAACCGGCGATATGGACGACGGCGACCGCAGATACTTCTTCGCGCTGCACACGCGCGACGGCGGCCGGACCTGGAGTTTATTCCGCATACCGAGCCGGGCCACTCACAGCAGCCAATTCCTCGACCCGGCGCGCGGATGGACGGCGGCCTTCATCCCTCGCGCAAGCGGGGATGAAGCGGAGGTCTATGACACGCCCATGCTGCGAACTGATAACGGCGGCCTGTCGTGGCGCGTCGATTTCGTCGCGCGCGGGCTCCGCATTCGCGGAGTGTTCTTCCTGTCGCCGACCAAAGGCTGGGCAGTCGGAGACAGAGGAGTGATTCTTTGCTACGAAGAGAAGCCGAAAGCCAATTGAAGATAATCAGATGTCAGATGTCAGATGTCAGGTGGTGTTCAGTCGTCACAAACGGCTGACATCTGACATCTGACATCTGACATCTGACATCTGACATCTGACATCTGACGATCTCAATGCCAGAAGGCCAGGACCAATTCCACCAAAATCAAAATCACGATGATCAATTCGAGGGTCTGGCTCTGCGCCGTGTGGACGCGGTCGTTCAGCATCTGGTAAAAGTCGGAAATGATTTCCAGCTTGCGCGAAATGATCCGATCCCATTCGTGCAGGTAGAACCTTCTCGCCGCCGCCGAATGCAGCCTTGCCAGGTAGAGGTCGCCGATCAATTTCAAAGCGTTCTCGACCCGCTCGTTCACCAACGAAGACTCAACCCGCAGCTCGGACAGGTCCTGAATGGCCTGTCTGTATGGCGTCCGGAGCGGGATCGGCCATTCGATGCGTTTTCGCACTAGCGCGCCGTATTCGTTGATTTTCCTGTCCAACTGATCATCGATGTAACGGGCTTCCAACATCTCGACGTTGATTAACTCCAGGACGCTGACCGTGTCCTCGTAATCGCGGTCGTATATGACCGCCGAGTTCCAGTCCACCAGCGCCAGGTCGTTTTCATAGTACGAAATGGCCTGGGCCAGGGCCTCGTCCTGTTGTAGGCGGCTCAGATCGGTGGTTTCAAACCGCAGCGTCCGCGCCAACAACCCGCGATACGAGGCCAATAACTCCGAGGCGATCATCGGGCGGTCCAACTCCTCGATGATGAACAGGTAGTAATCTTCGACCAGGTCGGACAGCCGGGAGCGAAAGATGGCGGGCTCTATTTTCCTCATCAGCGATTCGGCTTGCTCTTTAGCGTGATGCCCCAGATCCAGGTTGTAAAGATCGGCGCTGATCTTCGGCAGATCTTCGAGCGACACTTCATTCCCCTGTCCTATGGGCCAGCGATAAGCGATGCTGACCGCGCCGAAATCGAAGATCGTGGCCTGAATGCTTCCCGGGACGGCGAAATGGCCCGTGGCCAACCCCAGGCTCAGAATCTGCGGCGGCTTGGTGTATTGCATGTACGTCGGCGTCTGCTTCTTGCGCGACAGCGGCTGAACCGGCGTCGTCGCCAACATGCCGCTCAGCCTTTCAAGCGACACCTCATACCCGACGTCGAATGCGAACAGAGCGACCACCTGACCTTTAACAATCCGCGCCATAATTTTCCCGTCCGAACAATTGAAGTCCGCGCATTGTAACTAATCCTTATTTCTATTCCCACCCTGACGAATTGTGCTATACTCCGCGCCGTCTTTGGTTAGTTCAGCAGTAGTACTCAGCATGCCGACCGAGGACGCAACTGTCAGGCGATAATGAATTGAAAATGCTCTGCCACTTTCATTCCTTTTCCGAGTCTTTATGTTCAATCTCATCCGCGTAGGATGATTGATTCACACGTTCTGCCGCCCCTTGATAGCCTTAAGAAGTGGCGCGGCGTCAGGCGATCGCCTTTAACGCCTTTTACACACAGTCAGCCGCAAGCTGCGCATCGGCCTGTAGCTTGAAGGAGGTTTCCATGCTCTCGAAGGACTGGGATCAGCGCAAAAAACAATACGACTTTATCATCATCGGCTCCGGTTATGGCGGCGCCATCACCGCCGCCCGAATCACTGCGGCTTCGCCGAAGCCTTCGGTCTGCATCCTCGAACGTGGGCGCGAGTGGGAGGTCGGCAAGTTCCCCGACGAGATCGGAGAAGTGTTACGCAACGCCCGCAATCCGACATTCAATCCCACCGGCCTCTACGATTTTCTGCTCTTCCCCGACATTTCAGTGATGAAAGGCTCCGGCCTGGGCGGCACCTCGCTGGTCAACGCCAATGTGGCCATCGTGCCCGACGAAGAGGTTTTCAAACAGATCGCGTGGCCGAAGGCAGTCAAGCTACCCGAGCTGGCGCCTTTTTATGAAAAGGCCAGATTCATGCTCGGCGCCAATCCGCATCCGCGCGGCGACCTGTCGCGGCCCGACTCGCTGCTCAAGGTCAGGGCGCTCCACAAGCGCGCGCAGGAGATCGGCGGCGCAGCCTTCCCGCTCGATATCGCCGTCAGCTTCAAGGACGGATTGAACAACGTCGGCGTCGAGCAGAAGGCCTGCATCGATTGCGGCGACTGCGTAACCGGCTGCAACCTCGGCGCGAAGAACACGCTCTATATGAACTACCTGCCGGTCGCGCATCGACAGGGCTGCGACATCTTCACGAAGACCGAGGTCAAGTGGGTAGAGAAACTGAGCGGCGGCGGGTGGCGCGTTCACGGCGTGCGGTACAAAACTTTGAATTTCACCGACGACTTCACGCTCGACGCGCGCAACGTAATTCTCTCCGCCGGATCGCTCGGCACGCCGGAGATTCTGCTGCGGTCGGAGATGAAAGGGTTGTCGCTCTCGCCGAAGGTCGGCTCGCAATTTTCTGGCAACGGCGACTTCTTCGCGATGGCTTACAACGCTGACCAGCAATTGAACACGATGGGCTTCGGCAAGGATCCGAATCACAAGTGGCGGCAGCGCGGCAACGCGCCCGGGCCGAGCATCGTCGGCGCGGTTCGTTACAATTCGTCTCACGCGCCGCTGGAAAAAAGGCTGACCGTCGAAGACTTCTCGTTCCCGAGCGCCTATGTCAGCGCGGCGATGCTGGCGCTCGACGTTTTCGCCCGCGGCGGCGAGGACACCGACTTCGGCGACGAGAAGGCGGAGCGCGACCGCATAAACAAGAACAAACCGTTCAGTCCCTACAACGAAGACCACTCGGCGCTCAATCACACGATGATCTACCTGATCATGGGGCATGACGACGCAAAAGGGACGCTCCATCTGCGCCACGAGCATGGCGGCGTTGAGATCGATTGGGACGACGCCGGACGGCAGCAGGTCTTCAATTTGATCAACGAAGAGATTCGCCGCCACGCTCGTTCGCTCGGCGGAACCTTCGTGACCAATCCGCTTTGGAGCATCACCCCGACGCGCAATCTGTTCACGGCCCACCCGCTCGGCGGTTGTCCGATGGGTGACGATTACCTGCACGGCGCGACGGACGAGTTCGGGCGCGTCTTCGCGGACGACGGCGTTGTTCACGACGGCCTCTTCGTGGCCGACGGCTCGTTGATCTCGACGGCGCTCGGCGTCAATCCGTTCCTGACGATCTCGGCGCTGTCCGAACGCATCGCCGACCGCATCGTGCGCAACCTGGGCGGCGAGCCTTTCCCGGCGCCGCCTCCGAAAGTCGCCGCGTCCGACTTCGATCCGCTCGAAGTTCTGAATTACAAAGAGGCCGACCTGGAACGCATTTTCAACCGGGTCGAGACGCAGGGCGCCGAGAAAATGATCAACAGCGGCGAGGTCGAGATAGACACCGACCGCGGGCTGATCCGCAACGACACCGTCTGGAAAGGCGTCTTCCCGCGCGGCCACGTCATGAATCGTCTTTCGACGGCCTTCCACGCCAGCTTCAAAAAACGCTTCAGCAAAGGCCCCGACGGTAAGATCGTCGGCGTCACCAGCGATTCCGATAACGTGATCAACGCCAACAACAAGCTCGAAGAGATCACGATCACCAAACGCGCGGGGTCGCTCGACCCGGGCAAATACATCCTGCTGCGCTACACCGACCCGCAATGGCGAGGCTTCTACGACGTCTTCAAAGTGATCAACGACGACCTGCTGATCGCCCGCGTCCACATGGGCGAATATCCGGGAGGACTTCGCCTCTTCACCTTCCCGATGGTCCGGTCATACGGGCTGGACAACATGACGATCGCCGATCATCGGACGATCTGGGACAAGTCCTCGGTTCCTACAAAAGATCAATTGAACGGCGTCTGGGAGATGCGGATGGTCTCGAACGCCAACAACACGGGCGTGGCGGCATACCTGAAATTCGACCATAAGCCGGACGGGAGGTTGGAGGCGCGCTATCAATTCCTCGGACTGATAGAAGGCCTGTCGGAGTCGGCCTTCGGGCAGGATCATTTCCGAATGGACGACTTCACGCAGTTCCACGACGAGATTCGATTCGTCAACAATGACCTCATGGTCGGCAAATACTTCACCGACGCGCAGCCCGAGTCTCTGCCGCTGTTCGGGCCGGATTCGCTCGGCGTCTTCCAGCGGGAGAGGGACGCGAACGATAACGCGCGTTTCGGCTTCTATTATTGGCTGCGCCGCAGCGCGCTAACCGACACGCCGTCAGTCAGCTTCCTGCGCCCGCTCCTTGACGCGCGGCTGCCCGAAGGCCTGGGTATGACTTTCGACGAGAATATGAAGGGCTTCTACTTCGACGGCTTCACGCCGCCCGCCGGGGGCGACGGCGACAAACAGATCGAAGCCAAGCCTTCGGCCGAGGGAATGGAGATCAGCCTTAAAATGAAGATCACCGCGCGCGACCTGAACGAGTTCATCGGAGGCTGGGACCACGAGGCCCGCATCGACGGCGCGATCGAATTCGCCAACTTCAACAACCAGGGAAGGATGATCTGTACGATCAACGGCGCGAAGAGCTATTTCAACTACCTGCGCGTCAACCCCTCGACCGGGGAGGCCGAGATGCTCTATCGCATCTATTTCTTCGCCGGGCCTGGCAAGGAGTATTTCTTCCGGGGCCGCAAGTTTTTGCAAAAAGACGGGCGCGGCGGCGTCGCCGGCGCGATGGAGATCCTCCACGACTTCACCACGCTCTACGGACGTTTAATCGAAGTCGCTACCGGCAAAGAAATCGGCTCGGCGCTGATGAAGTTCCGCACGTTTGAAGACGCCGACGCCGTACTCAGCTTCGGCGACTTTCTCAAGTCCTTTAACGTGATCGGCAGCGACGACCCGTTCGTGCAGGCGCGGGGAATGCTGCAATTTATGGCGTTGACCAATCAATTCGTCGTGCGCGAGTACGACCCGGCCGGCGGATTGTTGGGCTGACGCTTTCGGAGAAGTCTTCAGGCGGCGTTGCGGCGCCCCGAAGCATTGAAAATCGAGGCGCTGTGGTAGTCAAACTGCCTGGGAGCGCCGCCCATCCTTGCATGCTCGGTTACCGGCAATGACCGACCGCCCTAAGCAAGCAGGCAAGGATGGGCGGCGCTCCCAGGCAGTTTCCCCTACCCCTTTCCGAGGAAAAAACGATGGCGGATAACGATCTCTATATCAACGAAGGTCCCGGCGGCAAGCGTGTTCAAACAGGATTCATTATTTTTTTCGGAGTCCTGCTGCTTGCGGCGACCGCCGCATTGTTATACGGCCTCTACGCCGCCTGTCCGGATTGCGACCCGCTTGAGGGCGCAAGCGGCGCGGCTCCCGCGACTGTGCCATACACCCCACAGCCGGCCCCAACTCAGTCGCCCGGCGCTACCG
>DATCXQ010000171.1:0-4373 GCA_036565725.1 Blastocatellia bacterium | reverse complement strand
GGAGCCAGAAGGTCATCGGCCTGGCGTCCTTGGGCGGCCACTGGCTGTGACGCCGCCATTCGTTCAAGCCGATGACGAACATAAACGCTTCGGGCAATTCAACCGTATTATCTTTCAGATAACGCATAAAGAAAGGGAACTGAATCTGCTCGCGGAAAAACAGCCCCGTCTTCACGCCGAAGCTCACATTGCCCAACCTGTCCCCATCGCCGCGTGACCAGCCGCCGTGCGACCACGGCCCCATCACCAGCATATTGACCGTGCTCGGATTGTTCTTCTCGACCGCGCGATAGATGTGGAACGGCCCCACAGGGTCTTCAGCGTCGTACCATCCGCCGACATTGAGCACGGCGCATTTCACGTTGTTCATGAATTTCCACAGCGAACGCCCGCGCCAGAATTCGTCATAATTCGGATGGTCAACGATCTCCTGCCAGTAGCGAGCCTCGCCGCCTAACAGCTTCTGGTTGACTTCAGCCAGTGGGCCAAGATTCAAAAAGAAGTCGTAACCATCGGGCGTGCCGGGGTCGAAAGGTATGCGCCGCTTAGGTGGTTGCGGCTCGTCGCCGCGCGGACGAAAGCCGGAATAGAACCAGAAATTGGCCGCCAGCATAAACGCGCCGTTGTGGTAAACATCATCACCCAGGTAGTAATCGGCTGTTGGCGCCTGGGGCGAAGCGGCGACGAGCGCCGGATGCGAATCAATCATGCTCGCCGCGACATGAAAACCGGGCTGCGAAACGCCGATCATTCCGGCCTTGCCGTTGTTGTTCGGAATGTTTTTGAGCAGCCATTCGATGGTGTCGTAAGTGTCCGTGCTTTCGTCAATGTCTTTCGGGCCGCGTTTGTTCAGGTGGTGCGGTCGCACCTGCTGGAATTCGCCTTCGGACATATACCGTCCGCGCGCATCCTGATAGACGAAGATGAATCCTTCCCGCTCGAAATGTTCCGAAGGCCCGAGCGACGCGCGGTAATGGTCAGCGCCATAAGGGGCGACGCTGTAGGGCGTGCGCGTAATCAGGAACGGATACGGCCGCGAAGCGTCTTTGGGCGTGTAGACGACAGTGAACAATCGAACGCCATCGCGCATCGGGATCAGGAATTCGCGCTTGGTGTAATTTGCCCTGACGGCATCAGCGTTCTGCGCGGGGTTATGCGCCGGCGCGAGCGGACGCGAGATCAAAAACAGGGTTGTCAGTATGGCGAAATGCTTGATATAAACCGCGCTTTTCATAAAGGCGTCCCCTCCGGTTGATGATTGCTTACTCCCCGCGCGCCACATCGCCGTTTTCAGCGCATTCGCTTCAGTCACGAGATCACTGTTTTGGGATTCCAGGCAATGTGGAAAAGGCGAGTCGGATTATATCGGATTATATCGGATTATATCGGATTATATGAGGTGAATGGAGGCGGCGATCGGAATCGAACCGATGAATAAAGGTTTTGCAGACCTCTGCCTTACCACTTGGCTACGCCGCCTTGTCAAATGCGAGATGGTCGGGGTCGCTAATTAGCGAAAGCGTATGCTCACACAATCGACCTTTTTCCGTCAAGCCCCTCGCGGTCTCGCAACGCGCCGTGGTCTACAATCACATCGATCATGAGGCGCGCTCTTATGATTCATGCTTAGGCTTCAGATAATTTGACTCACACCCATGAGCCGTTATAATCATTTTGCGGAATGAATGTCTGTGATCGATTCAAGGGGGAATCGAATCGCGAAATCAGAAAAGGAAGTATCAGTCATGCGGCAGCCGGTCATCATCAGCGCAACGCGCACCGCAATCGGAAAATTTCAGGGGGCGTTGAAGTCGTTCACTTCGCCTCAACTCGGCTCCATAGCCGTGCGCGCGGCCGTCGAACGCGCGGAGCTGGAGGCTTCGCGGATTGACGAAGTGATTATGGGGTGCGCTCTGCAAGCGGGGTTGGGGCAGAACCCGGCCCGGCAGGCCGCGCTCGGCGCCGGCCTGCCCGACAGTGTATCGGCCTTCACCATCAATCACGTCTGCGGATCGGGTTTGAAGGCGGTGATGCTGGCCGCGCAGTCGGTCGCGCTCGGTGACAACGACGTAATCGTCGCAGGCGGGATGGAGTCGATGTCGAACGCGCCTTACCTGTTGATGAAAGCCCGCGATGGTTATCGCATGGGCGACGGACAGGTCGTCGACTCGATGATTCACGACGGTCTTTGGTGCGCCTTCGATCATTGGCACATGGGCGAAACCGGGGAGGTAGTGGCTGAGAGGTACGAAATCACCCGCCAGCGGCAGGACGAATACGCGCTCGGCTCGCAGCTCAAGGCGGCGGCCGCGGTCAAGACTGGAAGGTTCAAAGACGAAATCACTGCGGTCGAGATTCCTCAGCGCAAAGGCGCCTCGTTGAAATTCGACACGGACGAGGGGCCGCGCGAAGATTCGTCGCTAGACTCGCTGGCGAAGTTGAAGCCCGCCTTTCGTTCGAACGGAACTGTGACCGCCGGCAACGCCTCGACGATCAACGACGGCGCGGCCGCCTGCGTCGTGACCTCGGAAGAGGTCGCGCGGAAGTTCGCGCCGTCGGCGCCGCTCGTTCGGATCGCCGCCCAGGCGACGTCGGGCATCGAGCCCAAGCTGGTGATGATGGCGCCGGTCGAGGCGGTCAGGAAAGTCGCGGCTAAAGCCGGGTGGGATTTGAAGAGCATCGACCTGTTCGAACTCAACGAGGCATTCTCTTCGCAATCGGTCGCCTTGGTCGAACAGCTCGGAATTGACCCGGAGAAGGTCAACGTGAACGGGGGCGCGGTGGCGCTCGGTCACCCGATCGGCGCCTCGGGCGCGCGCGTGCTGGTGACGCTGATTCACGAGATGATTAAACGAAAGGTCGGCCGCGGCGTGGCGAGCCTCTGCCTGGGAGGCGGAAACGCCGTCGCGCTGGCCGTCGAGAGGGTAGCCGCCGGAAGATAAACCTGTTGGTTTCACATATGATCTTTTGCCAACGTTGTAAGAAAGCGAACCCATCCGACGCGGAATATTGCGAAGAGTGCGGCGCGGTTCTGATGTTGATCTCGCGCGCGCGCGGCTCTTCCGCGTTCGATGTCGGCGAGAACACTCTTGAAGAACACATGCTCGAACGGATCAGCGCCCTGGAGTCGGCGCTGACGCGCGCAAACGACCGCTTCGAGCAGTTGCTGGAACTCGCGCAGCAGCAGGCCACGGGCAGCTTCTACGACCACATGATGCTCGAAGCGCTGACCGAAATCCTCACCGAGATGCGCGCGGTCAACCCTGAAGAGCTCGAACAGCGCTGGCGCAGCCGCGTCGCGCGCCACTACGAAGAGACAGCAGAGCGCGAACGCCTCGACGAACGCTGCGACCAGATCATCTCGGCCTATCGCGGCGTCGACCGCGAAGATTTCATCGACCAGGTCGAGGAGGGAATCCTGCTCATCAGCGAGGGCCGCACGCGGAGGGGCTTGCGGATGCTGGAATCGGGGCTCGCGCTCGACGAACGCAACTCCGAACTCAGCTTCACCATCGGCGAATACTATTTCAACCTTGGCAAATCGCTCGAAGCGGCGGTCTTCTTGCGCCGCGCGCTAGACGAGCAGGGCGATCATTTCGGCGCCCGGCTGCTGCTGGGACTGTTGAGCGGCGACGAGGGCGAGGCCGAATCCGCCAAGATCCATTTGCAGCGCGCGCTCGTGCTCGACGCCCAGTCGTTCGCCGCCCATTACGGACTCGGGCGCCTTTTCGCGCGCGAAGGCAAGCTGGACGATGCTCTGTCGCACTTGCGGCGCGCGCTCGAACTCAACCCCTCGCCCGAGATGCATTATCTGGTCGGGCGCACTTATCTGGAGTTGGGCCGCCCGGAGAAGGCCATGAGGCACCTGCAAAAAGCCATCCGGCTCGACCCTCATTTCGACGTGGCGCAGTACAGCCTGGGATTCATCTACTGGCAATCGAACCGCACGTCGGAGGCCCGCGAACACTTCCGCCTCGCTTACGAGATCAATCCGCAGGACGCCGACTACCGCGCGGCGGTGCAGGCCCGCGCCGGCGATAAATTGCCAACCCCGCCCGCCCCCGGGTGGTCGAGCATCTTCCCACGCCGCAAGGTCAAACTCAGCGAATCGCGCTTTGTCGAATTGCTCTGGCGCGACCTTAACGCCTTCTCGATCTCTCCAGTCCCCCTGAGGAAGACCCCGCGCAAATGACATGCTATAATCGCGCCCGTTCAGCCCGATGAATGAAGAATCAATGAAAGTGTTATCACAGAGAGTAGAGTTCAGCTTTGACATCATCATAGGCTCCGCGCCTTTTTGAAAATAGCGGCGCCGCTTGTAGATGATGCGTGACTATCCTGCCTAAGGGCGCCGCCATTGGCGGGTCAGTATC
>DATCXQ010000300.1:0-10053 GCA_036565725.1 Blastocatellia bacterium | reverse complement strand
CGAAAAAAGAATCCGAAGCCTACAAACGTCGCCCGGAGAAAGAGGCCGAAGCCTACAACCGCCGCCTTGAAAAAGAGGCCGAAGCCTACAACCGCCGCCCGAAAAAAGAATCCGAAGCCTACAAACGTCGCCCGGAGAAAGAGGCCGAAGCCTACAACCGCCGCCTTGAAAAAGAGCGCGACAATCGCAAACGCCTACCGGGGATCAGTTTAAATAGTTCGAGCGCGCGCTTAGAATTGGAAAGAGAGCCTGAGGCTCGCAAACGCGGATGGGAGATTGAGCGGGAGGGACGTAAACGGTATTCGGATTGGCAGCGTGAGAATCGCAAACGTGATGCGGAGTGGCGGCGCGACGATCGCAAGCGTTACGAGGAAGATAGGCGGGAAGCCTTCAAGCGAAAACGAGAATGGATAAAAGAGGCTCGTAAGCTGCGCTAAATTAAAGCAACTTACATTAGTACACTCGATCAACAACTCAAGCGCAGCTCTGTCGCTCCGATTTAGAACTAGACAGCCCTAGCCCAACAACAAATGCCGTCCCCAAGGCCGAACTTGCCGCCAAGCCATGATGCGATTGTGAGTCCCTTGTGCTCGATCAGCTGCGTAAGCCCTCGCGGTCGCGGCAAGGCGGTGAAACAGCGAGGCTTAGTCATTTGTTTCACGGCGAAGTCTGGCGCCTGGAGCACACGGCGAAGGCTATTCAGGTGAAGCCGCCGACGTGGAATGGAGAGAAAGTCGGGCTCAGGTTAGGGAATCATCGCTAAAGTTTGAACTCCATGCTCTCCAAATCTATCTTCAATCGCTTCAGTCCGACGCCCATATTGCGCAGACCATCGAGTCTGCTTTCGGGCACTTTGAGGCTGGAGACCAAGACCTCGCTGACGCGGTGTGAACTGATCAGCGCAGGCAGGTCGTCGCTGCTGAAGATTCGATAGCCCCGCAGCAGCCTCCCGGCTTTCCGAGCGTCATCGTCGATGAATCCGACCGGCTGGTAACAATAGGCCGGATTATTCAACAACTCCCTGATCAGGATCTCGCCGCGATCTCCGGCCCCGTAAATCAACACCGGCCTGGCGTCGGGCGACGGTTGTCTTAGTCCGGCGATCAGCGCCGCAATCAGCCGGAACGAGACGCGGCTGGCCCCGACCAAGACGAGCAACAGCACGCCGTTGAGGATGAAAACGGCGCGCGACGGCCCGTGGAACTCGTAAAAGAACAATACTGCCAACCCGTTGACGGCCGACCCGACGAAGACCGCGACGGCCAGAATGGCTAATTCGTTGATTCCGGAGTAGCGCCAGATGCCTTTGTAGACTCCGCAGATCAGGAAAGACAATATGTGAATCGCCACGAGCGGCGGCAGCGTCCTGATGAAGATCGCGATCTGCTCGCCGGGCAGGTCGCCGTCGAACCTGAGCAGGTAAGCGCTGTAATAGGCCAACGCCACGAGAACAGTGTCGAGCAGGATTTCAATAATCCGCCTGCGATGCGAAAAGTTTTCGAACGGGTCGACCAATGTTCCGCCCGCCTCCTGATTCGAATTCCGGCCCTGCTCGTATATGCCCACTTTGCCCAGATAGAGACCGATGAACAGGACGCTCAATGCGAAGCCGACGATCAACGCCATGGCGCCCCAAATCGCCATTTGTCTGACCGCCAAAGCCAGAGCGCCAGAGAGGGCGGCAAACAGATACAACAACAGCGTCGCGCGGCGTTCAGACATCCCCAGCGCGACCAGCCGATGCGAGGTGTGATCGCGCCCGCCTTGCGAGACGGGGCGGCCTGACAGTTTGCGCGTCACAGTCACCACCAATGTGTCGAAGATCGGGATCGTCAAAATCAACACCGGAGTCGCCAGCACCGAGACCAGGTTCCGCGCCCGTCCAAAGTCGCTTAACAGCGCTATCCCGCTCAGGGAGAGGCCAAGGAACATCGATCCGCAATCACCCATGAAGATCGAGGCTGGATTGAAGTTGAACCGGAGGAAGCCCGCGACGGCTCCGGCCAGAATCAACGGCAGCGCGGCGTCTGCGGTCTGCCCGTTGACCAGAAAGCTAATCGCCAAAAAGGCGCAGGCAATCAGCGAAATCCCGCCCGCCAACCCGTCCATGTTGTCCAGCAGGTTAATCGCGTTCGTGATTGCGACCAGCCAGAAAATGGTTAAGAAATCGGCCCCCCAACTCGTCCAGACCGTCCCCGGCAGACGCAGCCCTCCGAAGACCACGACCGAAGCGGCGACCACCTGCATAACGAGTTTGACGTAGGGTTTGAGCTGCCTTATGTCATCGACGATCCCGACGCCGAACAATAGGGTGGCTGCGATCAATATCGGATAGGCTCGTGAAAGATCGTGCGCAAAAATGAAACATCCGATGACGAACGCCAGGTATATTGCGACTCCGCCCATCAACGCCGTAGGCCTGCTGTGCCAGCGATCTCTCCGGGGGGCGGCGACTATTCCCAATCGAAGAGCGCAATGCCTGACCAGGAATGTAAATATCAAACAAAGCGCCGCTGTGACGGCAACTCCCACACCAAGCCTTACCATAGTTTCTCCCAGGGGGACCGAAATTTATCGCTTAAGGCTTGTTGGTTTACAAAATTCCTAGAGGGAAGTTCGCCGCTTTAATGGTAGGAGTGTCAAAAGCCCATGGCGCCTGCCGCCGCATGTGACGCCGCCAATTCAGAGCGTTGGTAATCTATTACACTTTCCAAAATCTCGTCCAAATCAACTGTCGGCCGATATTCGATAAGTTTGTGTATCTTGGAGAGGTCGGGGACGCGCCGCAACATGTCCTCGAAGCCTTCCTCATAAGCCTGATCGTAAGGCGTGAAGACGATACTGGAATCGGAGCCGGTCAATGATTTGACCTTCTCGGCCAGTTCGAGAATCGTTACTTCCCTGTCGCTGCCGATGTTATAGACCTCTCCGACGGCCTGCCGGCTCTCGATCAACCGGATCAACGCCCCGACCACGTCCGAAACGTGCGTGAAGCAACGGCTCTGAGAGCCGTCGCCGTACACGGTAATGTCTTCGCCCGCGAGCGCCTGTCTGACGAAATTGGGGATGACCATCCCGTATCGACCGGTCTGGCGCGGGCCGACGGTGTTGAAAAGGCGTGCGATGACGGTCGGGACCTTCCTCTCTTTCCAGTAGGCGACGGCCAGGAACTCGTCAATCGCCTTTGAGCAGGCGTAACTCCACCGGCCCTTGTTAGTCGCCCCCATCACCAGATCGTCACCCTCGCTGAACGGAACGCGGTCGCGTTTACCGTAGACTTCCGAGGTCGAGGCGATCAGAACCCGCTTGCGCTTCTTGGCGGCGTGGTGGAGCACGACCTCCGTGCCGTGAACGTTGGTCTCGATCGTTTTGACCGGACTTTCGACGATCAGTCTGACGCCGACCGCCGCCGCCAAGTGATAGACCGCGTCGCACAGATCGACCAACTCGGCCACCAGATGGTGGTTCGTCACCGAATCCAGATAGTAATGTAATTTCGACAGCCCCTTGATCCGCCCAATGTTCTCCATAGAGCCGGTCGAAAGGTCGTCAATGATGTAGACTTCGTCGCCGCGTTTCAGGTGCTCCTCTGCAAGATGCGACCCGATGAACCCGGCCCCTCCCGTGATCAAAACTTTCATTTTTTCCTTCTCCTATAGGTCATGGATCAATCCACGATATAGATTTTCGATATCGCCGACCAACCGCCCTTTTGACAATCTCGACGAGACAAAAGCGCGGCCACGCTCCCCCATCTCGCGCCGCAGGCGGGGGCGATCAATCAAATACGTCAAGCCGTTCGTGAACGCATTGACGTCGCGGCTCGGGGCGGTCACTCCGTGATCCCAGACCGTGAATCCGTCCAGCGTCTCCCGGCGGCCTCCCATCAGATCGGCCACGCCGCCGACCTCGGTCGAAGCCGCCGCGCAGCCACAGCCCATCGCCTCGATCAGCGCCAGAGGCGTCCCTTCGTTCAACGAGGTCAGCGCCGCGATGTCAAAGTCGGCGTAAAGCGAAGCCGCGTCGCCTCGAAACCCGGTGAAAATGACGCTCCCGTCCAGCCCGGCGGCCCGCGCCTGCGCCTCAAGCTCCGCGCGCAGATGACCGTCCCCGACGATCACAAAAGTCGTCCCGGCGGCCCTCAATTTCGCCGCCGATTCGATCAGCATCGCGTGATTCTTGACCTCGCATAATCGCCCGACGACGCCGACCAGAACGTCATCGGCGCCGACCCCGATCTCTCTTCGCAACCGCCCCCTTCGGGAATCGATCTCATCGAAATCGATTCCGAGAGGAATGACCGTGAATTGCTCGAATCTTCCGACTTTGAACGAGCGGCAGATTTCTTCGCGCTGCCGCTCGCTTATGGCGACGATTCGATCGGCGCAGAACCTGGCCAGCGCGCGCTCGATCGCGATAAACAGCCTTGTCTTCGCCGCGCCGTAATAGCTGTGGAAGACGTGTCCGTGATAGGTGTGAACTACTCCGAGTTCCCGCGGGCGCAGCCGGAGAGCCGACGGAGTCAGCCATTTGTATATCGTCGCCGCCACGCGCCCCACGGCCCCGGCCTTGGCCTTGTGCGTGTGGACGATGTGAGGTTTCAGTCGGAACAGCTCGCGCAGGATTTTGAAGATGACGACGACGTCGCCGAGGCTCAATTCGCGGCCCATCTCCTCAATAACTATCGGCTCCACTCCAGCGGCCCGCGCGAAGTAACTCATATCGCCCTCGCTCTCGGGAACGACGCCGGTAATGAGCGTCGTCTCGAACCGCCCCGGATCAAGCCCGGCCGTCAACCACGTGACATGTTTAGCCGGGCCGCCGACGTTGAGCCGGTCGATGATTCTAACGACGCGTATTCGACCCATCGCACTGTTTAGATCGGTTAGCAAATGCGTGTGCGGGACTGTGGCGCGAGTTGTTTACTCGCGCTCTTTTCCTGATCTGACAAGGCCACAAACAGGGCGATTAAACAAATCGCCCCACACCGTACACGCATTTGCTAACCGCCATTAAGTAGCCGGCGCGGATGAAAATCTAGACGAATTCGCGATGCCATAATTCCAGCATCAACAGATTCCAGAGATGGAACGAATGATCGGCGCGTCGCCCCAGATGCTCGTCGACCAACCGCCTGACCTCCGACTCGCGGAAATATCCGCGATCGAGCGATCGCCTTGAAAGCAGCGCGTCGCGCAACAGGTCGCTCAGCGGCCCTCGGAACCATTGCCCGACCGGAACGCCGAATCCCATCTTGCGCCGGTTGACGTTCTCAGGCGGCAGCAGATCGGCGAACGCCCGCTTGAGCAGACTCTTCAATCTCCCGCCGCGAAATTTGATCTCGACCGGCAGTCGGGCGGCGAACTCCATCACCTCGTGATCCAGAAACGGGGAACGCGCCTCCAGGCCGTTGGCCATCGAAGTGATGTCGACCTTCGCCAGCAGGTCGTAGGGTAGATACGACGCGACATCAATGGCCATCGCGGCGTCAATAGGGTGGGTTGGGGGATGACTCGGCGACGATCCGTCAAACGGCGCATTCAGCGATCCGCCATGCCCGTTCAGTAGGCTGCTGAATTCGGGGCTGTAGAGTCGCGGCTTCGCTTCGTCCTGAAAGGTCTTCAGCCATCGCGGATAGCGTTCGGCCATCGGCTGCGACGCCACAGCCAGAAATCGGCGCGCACGTCGCGCGCGGCTCTTCGGGTCTATCGAATCGGGAATGACGCGGCTGAGAACGCGCGCGGCCGTCGCCGCGCCGGGAACCGAGCGCATGCGCTCAGCCAGATAATTTGCCAGATAGCGCTCGTATCCGGCGAAGCTCTCGTCGCCGCCGTCGCCGTTTAAAGCCACGGTCACGTGACGGCGGGTCATCTGCGCGACGTAAAAAGTCGGTATCGCCGACGAGTCGGCGTACGGCTCGCCGTAATGCCTGACCAGTTTGGGCAATATTGAGAGCGCGTCGGGTTCGACTATGAACTCGTGATGATCGGTCTCCCAGCGCCTGGCGATTCGTCGCGCGTGCGCGGTCTCGTCGTAAGCGGACTCGTTGAACCCGATCGAGAACGTCTTGACCTTCGCGCCCGAGAGTCGCGCCATCAACCCCACGACGACGCTCGAATCGACGCCGCCCGACAGAAAGGCCCCGAGCGGAACGTCGCTGATCATCCGCAACCGCACGGCCTCGGTCATCTTCTCGCGCAAGACCTCGCAGGCCTCGTCTTCGCCGATTCGGAGTTTGGGTTCGTAATCGAGAGACCAATAGCGCTCGATTCGTTTTTCAAAGCCAGTCAGTTTCAAATCGAGCGTCAGGTAGTGGGCGGGCGGCAATTTGTAAATGCCTTTGAACGCGGCGCTCGGCGCGGGGACGTAACCGTAGCTCAGATAGGCGTCAATCGCCCGCGGATCGACTTCGCGCGGAAGGCGCTCGAAGGCCAATAGCCCTTGCATTTCCGAGGCGAAGAGAAAATGGCCGCCGAATTGCGCGTAAAAGAGGGGCTTTTTACCGACGCGGTCTCGCGCCAGGAAGATCCGCCGCCGCCGCCGATCCCAGATTCCGAAGGCGAACATTCCGCGCAGTCTGGCCAGGCAACCTGTGCCCCACTGCTCGTAGGCGTAGATGATCACTTCCGTATCCGTGCGTGTGCGGAAGGCGTGGCCCAGGCCCTCAAGCTCTCGGCGGAGTTGTTGGAAGTTGTAGATCTCGCCATTGAAGGTAATCTGTATGTCGCCGCGCGCGTTCGACATCGGCTGGCGGCCCGCTTCGGAAAGGTCGATGATCGAAAGGCGGCGGTGCCCCAACGCGCAGCGCTCGTCCGACCAAACGCCCCGGGCGTCAGGGCCGCGATGAGCCTGGGCGTCGATCATCGGCCTCAAGCGAGACTCAAGCGGCCCATTTGTCTCCGAAACTATTCCGGCAATTCCGCACATGGTGGCTTTAGACAGGATTTACGGGATTCAAAATGGAACGCGGATGACGCGGATACGGTGGATCATCGCTGATAAAGGCAAAAAAAGATCAGCGTGAATCCGCCGTATCCGCGTCATCCGCGTTCCATTAACTCGTACACTGATATGAAGAACGCTTCAGGTCAGCGGCATTCCGAGTAAAACCGATCGAGTACGATGGTTATCGCCTCGCCGACCACCCGCTGCGTCTTCCAATGCGTGCGCCACCAGTCCCTGGTCAGTTCTTCACTGTCTTCCTGCGAGTAGCCCACAGCGAGGGCGATGCCTTCTCTTTCAAAGAATCTGCGGGCCAGGCTGCCGGAGTAGCGGCTGTCTTCGGGGTGCGTGACGCACATGGCGCTCTTCCATCCGTTGGCTTTCACGAACTCCACGATCTTCGGTAACTCCGCCCCGCCGCAGGGCGCGAGCGGCAACTGCAGCGAGATGACGTCTTCGGCGGGAACGCCCTGCGAGATCAGGCTGTCTCGCACGTAATCGCTCGGATAGAGGTCCTTTGAGACCTGAGAGCTGAGGCAAACGATCTTGCGCGCCACTCCCTGCCGGTACAAATCAATGACGTATTTATCCGCCGCCGAATGTTTGGAGATCGCGCCATGCAGTATGACATCCGATTTCGCCACGCTCGCCGGCGCGATCAGCAGGCTCGGCAAAGCGAAGAAGAGCGCGACGCAGCCGGCCGCCAGAAGACCCAGCGAAATCAACACGCGATACGCCCATCTTTTTTTCAGCTTCTTCATTGCCACCCGCCCACTAACGTGTTCGCCCACGAAGCGAATTCGCGCACGGTCACATAGACGTCGTCCCGGCGCGACCACCAGGCGCGGGGCGTCCATTCAGGAGACCCCGTCGGCACGGGCGCCGAATAAAAGCTGCGGCCCGGAGCCGCATTCTCGATCGTATACGTCGCCCTTCGCGAATGAAACGCAGCGGTGACGATGATAGCCGAATTCCACCCGCGCTCACGCATCAGATCATCCAGCGCTCGGGCTTCCGCGCGAGTGTTCAGGGTTTCGCTGATCATCGAAATCTTCTCCCCGGGCACGCCCAGACTCATCACGTACCTCCGCGCGGCCTCGCCCGTGTGAAAGCCCCAGGCGTAGCTTATCCCGCTGACGACGACGTTGTCCGCCCAGCCCTGGCGCCAAAGCTCCGCGGCCCTCTTCTCGCGGTTGCAACGATTGTCTCCGCCTAGCGCTACGATCACATCGGCCTTGGCGAGTCCGTCTTCTCGAATCAACCCCTCGGCCATCTTGTTAAGAAACACGGGCGTCAGGAAATAGGCGGTCAACAGGCAGACGGAAACAATCAACAATATCCTCACCCGCCTTGACCGGCTGTAATGATTCAACGCCCGGATAACGTCGTTCATCTTCATCTCTTTGTCCCGTTCCATTTTCCATCCTCGATCCTCAATCTTCTACCCTCAATCACTGAGCCGCCCTCAACGCCAGATTATTTCCTAACACTAGCGCGTCGAATCTCGCGCCCTTGAACGTCCTGATCGCATCCCGGGGGCTGCAAACGATCGGCTCCTGAATGTTGAAAGACGTGTTGAGCAGCGCCGGGACGCCCGTCAACCGCTCGAACTCTTTGATCAAATTCCAGTACCTCGGATTGGCCGCCCGGCTGACGGTCTGAGGGCGCGCGGTGTTGTCGACGTGAACGACGGCGGGGATGCGCTCGCGCTGGCCTTCGGCCACCATGAAGACGGTCACCATAAACGGGTCGCGTCGGTGGACGCCGAATATCTCCGAGCTCGACTCCTCCAGCATCGAAGGCGCCAGCGGCCGGAACCATTCGCGCAGTTTGACCTTCTTGTTGAGCAGTTCGCGCATATCGGCGCGGCGCGGGTCGGCGAGGAAGCTGCGATTGCCTAGCGCGCGCGGCCCGAATTCCATCCGTCCCTGAAACCACCCGACGACCGCCCCGCCGGCGATCAGGCGCGCGACCCTGGGCAGCAAATCTTCATCCGGCGACGCCTCGAATCTCAACCCGGATTCGCGCAGGGCGTCGGCGCACTCCTCATTGCTGAATGACGGCCCCCAGTAGGCGTGATCCATCTCGAACACGCGCCGATTCTTCAGAATCGTGTTGTGGGTCAGGAAGGCGGCGCCGAGCGAACAGCCCGCGTCGCCGGCGGCGGGTTGAATGAAGACCCGCTTGAACGGAGATTCGGTGATGATCCGCCCGTTCATCACCGAGTTGAACGCGACGCCGCCCGCCAAACACAGGTTCTCTTCCCCCGTCTGTTGATGCAGCCCTTCGAGCAGGTGGAGGACGACGTCTTCCAATACCCTTTGCGCGCTGGAGGCGATGTTCCGGTGGCGTTCGCTTATCGGCTCGTCGGGGCGCCGGGGCGGGCCCAGGGCGCCGATGATCTCGTCGCTGAATTGATAGCGCTTGGCAAGGTGATGGTCGAGCGCGCGGATGTTGACGCGGAAATCGTAATTGCCGTTCGTGGTCAGGACGCGATTTGAGAAGAAGTCGTAAAATTCAGGCTCACCATATGCCGCCAACCCCATCACCTTCCACTCGTCGCCGCCGAACATGTCGAAGCCCAACAGGTTGGTCACCGCCGAATAGAACTGGCCGAGCGAATGCGGAAGCTTTATCCGCTTTAACGGCCGAATCCGCGTCCCCTGCCCGTGAGAAAAGAGCGTGGTCGTCGATTCGCCTGTCCCGTCCAACGTAAAGATCGCCGCGCTCTCGAAAGGCGAAACCAGAAAAGCGCTGGCCGCATGGCAAAGATGGTGCTCCAGGTAACGGAACCGAAAACCGCTCGGCCCGTAGCGCCGCCTGATCATTCGCGGATATTTGAGCATGCCCAGGTAACTCTCGCTGACCTGCGCGACGCCGCGATCGACGCGCGCGCGAAACATATCCCGCGAGATGGCCAACGACTTCAGAGCCTGCGCGGCCTTGCGGCCCAGAACCCACGGCTTCCAATAGAGCGAGACGTGTTCGACATCGCCGATCCCGATCCCGGCAGAATCCAGACAGAATTGCAGGGCGTTATACGGAAACCCGCTGTGATGCTTGACGCGCGAGAACCGCTCCTCCTCGGCGGCGGCGACCAGATTGCCGTCG